>DYLH01000044.1 GCA_020722185.1 Candidatus Avelusimicrobium gallicola
GATTACTACTACAAATATGGAGTAAACTATCTCAAAAACAAACAATATCCAAAAGAGTTGAGATGCTCAGTAAAACTCTTGAGCTTGACCTAGGGAAAAAAGAGATTTATCCTCAAAGAGCTTTGTGATTAAAAAGCAGTATTCGAAAGCCCTGACAGAATTTGAAAAAGCGAAGAGCAAATAAGTCGCAGCCGAAAAGCGAATTTAAATGTGAAAGGAAAGTTATAAAATAGTTTTTCTATTTAATTTTCTCATAGGCAAAACATCTTTCTGTTAGACTTTTTCAGGGAACCCTAGCTATATTGTTGGAACAAATTTTTTAGGGGTCAAAAGTCCTATTCTTTTATAGACCAAAAAATTCTAAAAAAAATACCTTTTGAACCTTATGTAAATAAACATTTATTGCTAAAATTTAATCATGAAAGATGTGTCTATTGGAGGATTGATGAAAAAAATGTTCATAGCCTTGTTTTTTTTCTCTGTATTTTTCTCAAGTACTAAAGCTGAAGATTTTAATCTTGAATCAATGACGGCAAAGCAGGTGCTTTCAGCTGATACCCAGATAAAAGGTTTTTTTGACTCAATAAAACCAGGACAAGAAGAGACAATGCCTGTAAAAGAATGGACTGTAATGGTCTTTATGAATGCTAAAAACAATCTCTCAGAAAGCTCCCTTTTCGGCCTTGTGGGGAAATGGGCAGAAAAAGACATAGATGAAATGAAAAAAGTGGGCACAACAAATAAAGTCAATGTAGTTGTTGAATATGGACAAAAAGGCAAAGGATCAAAGAGAATGCTCATAAACAAAAAATCTGGCGGCATAGGTGGATTAATTTCAAGTGGAGAAAAAGTTTATGGCGAATATCCAGATGCAGATATGGGCGATTACAAAAGAGTGATAGAATTTGTCAAATGGTCTAAAAAAACTTTTCCAGCTAGAAAATATATGCTTATAGTATGGAACCACGGGCTTGGCTGGATAGATCCAAATATGAAAGAGCACACAGCCGGAACAGGCACCTCAAATAAAGGGATATCTTTTGACGATGACACAAAGAACTATATAAGAACAAAACAGCTTGGCGATATACTGAGGGGGAGTGGATATATAGACATATTCGCAATGAATGCTTGCCTAATGCAAATGTCCGAAGTAGCTTATGAACTAAAGGGATTAACCGGCCTGATTGTAGGATCAGAAGAGACAATGCTTGCGCAGGGCTTTGACTATGAAAAACTTCTCAATTTTATAAACTCAAATACCAATTTCACAAAAGAGCAGATAAGCGACTTTTTTATAAATTGGTACAGACAATTTTACTCAGAAGGGATGAATATAGGTCCGATTACAATGCCCTTAGATAATATAGCCTCGACTCTTTCAACTATTGAGCCATCGGCTATGGCAGAATTACCTCAGTATCTTAATTATTTCGCAGGTCAGGTAATGAAAAACAATGAGACAGAGGCAATAAAGTCTGCCATAGGGTCAGTTATAAGATTTACAAGCATAGCAGATCCCCAAAAAGACAAAAAAAAGCTCATAGCTCCGTATGTAGATCTCTACGATTTTGCCAGAATAGTGGGAGAAAATTCTAAAAACCCAAATACTAAACAAGCATCTCAATATTTAATGGACTTTATAAAACGCAGACTGGTGATAAGGTCAATTGGAATTAATAGAGACGCGGAAAATAATTATGACTACAGCAAAGTGGGCGGTGTATCTATAAATATGACAATGAAGATAAAAGAAATTCCCCCTCAACTTTCAAGTATATATGAAACAAAATACTCAGATCTAAGTCTTTCCAAAGATTCAATGTGGGATGAATTTTTAACCTGGACAGACACTGTTTGGAGCAAGCAGTAAAAGCAAGATACCCTCACCTCAAGAAAGAGCCCCGGCCATAAAACCGGGGCTCTTTCAATTTATGAACATTCTAGGACAAAGGACCTATATAAGTCTATTACCAAAGACTCTTTACATGTCAATAAAATACAGCTAGAATATAATTAAGGAGGCCTTATGAAAAAACTGATAAAAATAGTCTTTTTAAGTTTTGTATTTTCTCCCGCCTTCGCCCAATTTGAAGATATATCCATTGAAAAGATAAAAGAAATGAAGGTCCCAGAATTTTCACCTGCAAAATTTGAAGCAGAGAATGACTTCGACTCTTTTTTTTATGTGGATAGGAATGCCAAAGTTCCAGAAAATGCGCTAAAAAAAGCTATTTCATTCTATAAAGAGAATCAATCTAAAATTTCAAACAAAAAATATATAGCTATAGCTGATTTCACACAACATTCATCCAAGAAGAGATTGTATGTAATAAATATGGAAAATGGCCATGTAGAACAATATCTAGTTGCGCACGGCAAAGGATCGGATCCAGATCACAATGGATATGCAGATAAATTTTCAAATATACCAAATAGCAATGCCACATCCCTTGGATTTTATCTCACCGCAGAGACATACTACGGCAAACATGGATACTCTCTTAGGCTAGACGGCATGGAAGAAAGCAATTCTAATGCAAGGCAAAGAGAGATAGTTTTCCACGGCGCCAACTATGTAGTCAATACTGGAGATAAAATAGGCCGCAGTCTCGGATGCCCTGCAGTTGAAAATGCTATGTCTAGAAAAATCATAGATATGCTTAAAGGCGGTGCTGTATATCTTGCCTACCATGCGAAATATTTCAATTAATAAACAATTTTTGTTTATATAATTTACTTAATGTCAGATAATAATCTAGTATTTGTAACTGAAGAGAAACTCCCACCAGCTAAGGCAATGGCAGAAGCTGTGGCATCAGCGCAGGGACTTATTTTTTATGAAGCTATGGCTATGGTGGTGAAGAATTATGGTTTTCTTGGCGAAAACCTCTCCATTGAAAAAGCCCAAGACACTGTTAAAGCATGTGAAAAAATTGGGGTAAAGACTGCTATAATTTCTTCTGACTATATCCCCCTACTAAAAGCTGCGCTGGATGTAAAAAAAGCTGTTTTTTCAGATTCTTATCTTCTTTATGAAAATCAAAACAAGCAATTAGAATCTAATCTTAATAATCTAAAGGTTATCGCTTATGCCCCATTGCTAAGTGAAACTATTAAAATTGTAAAGGAAAAGCAAGGTCCCAGCGCGGGCGAAAAAGCTATGCGGCTTGGGATAATGATGACCACTGGACTACCAATAGGACTAGGCAAAGGCAAGGAATTATCCAAAGAAATACACCAAAGAGAGACAACACTATATATGGATCTAATTTTTGAAGATGGCATAAGGCTTAGAATAAATTCCGAACATTTTGATTTTTCATGTCTTGATGAACAAAAAACATATTCTTCATATATAAATTTCAAAAACCTATGCATTAAAATGGCAAAATCCTCTCCTTCTGCTTGGAAGAATAGCGCTCTTTTTGATCTTTTAAGCGGAGCCATGTCTCCAACTCTAAAATATGAAAACATATCTGATCTGGAAAAAGAAGAAAAGAGGCTTCTTTTAGCCCAAACTTTCAACAAAAATATATAAGTTTAAGTGAAAAATAGTTCATAAGTGCGTAAGTTCTTAAACACAAAAGCTATAAAATTCCGGCTTTCAAACTTAATTTCTATTCTATGTTTTTTAAGGGAGTATATGATCGCTACGATACGATGTCTGAGATAATCTGTTATAATTTAGAAATGGAGGATTTATGAACGCTGTAATTTTTATAATTTCCATCTTAAACTTAGCCTTAATACTGTATCTTTTGTTTCGCTTAAAAAATCAAAATAGGAATGAATACTTAGAAGAAATAGATAAGATATTAACCAAGACAAACGCGCAAATTGCTGAAGAATTTTCAAGAAACAGAGCGGAATATTCTGCTTCGTCCAAAGAGCTAAGACAGGAACTTACAAACACCCTGACAAAACTCTCTGAATCAAATTCCATATCTCAAAAAAATCAATTAGACAGTTTTGCAATCACACTTAAAAATATTTCCGAGACACAAATTAAGCATCTTGAAAGTCTCAACGAATCACTCAAAAAACTAAGTGAATCAACTTCAGAAACTCTTAAAAGCGAGATAAGATTTTTACAGGAAAAAAATGAAAAAAAATTAGAAGAAATGCGTCATACAGTGGATGAAAAGCTTCAAAGCACATTGGAGAAAAGGCTTAGCGAGTCATTTAAGACAGTAAGCGAACAACTTGAAAATGTCTATAAGGGTCTTGGCGAGATGAGAAATATAGCAGGCGATGTAGGAGATTTAAAGCGAGTCTTGACAAATATAAAATCACGGGGGATATTTGGCGAACTTCAACTGAAAAATATTTTAGATGATATTCTGACAAGAGAACAATATGAAGAAAATGTCAAAATCACAAAAGGGGCTATAGTAGAATTTGCTATAAAAATACCATCTAAAGATGAAGAGGGCAAGAATGTCCTCTTGCCAATTGATGCAAAATATCCAAGAGAAGACTATGAAAAAATACTGGATGCACAACAAAGAGCAGATCAAACATCACTGGAAAAAGCTGTAAAAGCCCTGACAGATAGAGTTAAAAGCGAAGCCAAAGACATAAGCGAGAAATATATAAACCCTCCGGAGACCACAGATTTTGCTCTGCTATTTTTGCCTTCAGAGGGGCTTTTTGCCGAAGTTCTTAGAATTCCCGGTTTTTTTGAAGATATAAGGAAAAAATATTCAGTTGTAATAACAGGACCGACTACCATAACTGCCCTATTAAATAGTTTGCAAATGGGGTTTAGAACTATAGCCATAGAAAAAAGATCTCATGAAGTGTGGAAAATACTTGGAGTAGTAAAAAAGGAATTTCAAACTTTTGGAGAAACTCTGGCTAAGACAAGAAGGAAACTTGAGGAAGCTGCAGACAATATAGAGGAAGCGGAAAAACGAACTCAAATAATAGGTAAGAAATTAAAAAGTGTAGAAGTCTCTACATCAAATGAAAGCCCGAAAAGGATAGAAGCTAGTAAAGATTTGCTTGGAGAATAGAGAAGAGCCTATGCACTTGCAAGGTTCCCCTTTTATCTCTAAATATATGCCTAAAGTTTTTTTATAGTTTCAGTTATTTCTTTGCTCGATTTTATTATTGGATCTGATTTGAGATGAGCTTGAGGATAACTGTGCTCTATCTCTTTTCCTATCTCAATATTAACAGCTTTAGTTTTTTTAATGGCCAAAACCTGAGAAGGATAAATGCTCCTATGCCCCGTAATAAGAAAACAAACCACACAAGCAAGGGCAGAGTATGGAGCTATACCTGGGCCAAAAAACTCCATAGCCATGATACTGGATGCTATAGGAGTGTTGGTTGCGCCAGATAGCAATGCAGTCATCCCCATTGAGGCCGCTACAGCATAATCTATACCCAATAGCGACCCAAAAAAAGATCCAGCAGAAGATCCTATAAAAAATATAGGCGTTATAACGCCCCCACTTCCACCAAAAGCTAGAGTAATAGATGTAAAAACTATCTTAAGAAAAAAGGAATACCAATGCGCTGGATGACCTGAAAGGAAGGAAGCAATATTGGAAATTCCTAAGCCAAGATAATCAGTGGAAAAAATGAAAGCAAGGCACACTATTGCCGAAGCGCCAAAAAATGTCTTATAGTAAACTGAAATTTTAATTCTTTTGGCAAACTTTCCAAAAAAATTCATAGTCTCTATAAAAGTGAAAGAGACTAATCCCATTAAAACCGCAAAAATAATAGTTTTGAAAAAAATAAGTTTAGTAAATTCTAGAGCAACCGTACTTGGGACGCGAAAATAGGTTATACCTAGAGAGGAAGAGACATAATAACTTACAATGCCTGAAATGAAAGATGGGAGAAGCACATCATAAAGTATATTTCCTATAAAAAGAACTTCCACCCCAAATATAGCTCCGGCTATTGGAGTTCCAAATACAGAGGCAAAGCCAGCGCTTATGCCACAGATAACCAATTTTTTTCTGTCTGAAGCGTCAAATTTGAAAAAACTTCCAAAAGCACTGGCAAGACCCGCCCCTATCTGAGCGCTTGGACCCTCTTTCCCAACAGATCCGCCAAAGGCTATGGTAATTACTGAAGCTATCATTTTTACTGGAACAACAAGGGCATCGATTTTACCCGACTTTTTATGTATCGCTTCTATCACCTTTTCTGTGCCATGTCCTTGGGCTTCTGTCGCCATTTTTTTTACAATAAAAACACTTGCAAGCATCGCAAAAGGCAAGGCCAGAAAATAGTAATTGTACTTTCCCGTAATACCTATTGACCAATCCAATAACTTGAGAAAAATAGCGCTAGAAAATCCAACCATCATACCAATGATTATAGCCAGAAAAGTCCACTTCAATGTGGAGAGAAAGATGAGACTTATTTCATTTATTCTAGTTTTCATTTATAAGTTCTAGATATAGCAATTGTCGCAATAAAACACAGTGAAAACGACATTCTTCACTCTGATATTATATGAAATTACTGAGCCTTTCAAATTGAAAAATACATGGCTTTTTTATTGTGAATAATAAAAGAGGATACCCCGGCCTCAGGCTCTATCATAAAATTTTCAGTTAGACTGAGCCCTATATCCTGAGGCGAAATAAGAGAAAAAAGTTTGGCCTGATTGGATAAATCTGGACAAGGGGCATACCCAAATGAATAGCGTTTTCCACTATAAGACGCTTTTGATAAATTTTTAAGCGGTCCACTCTCAGCTATGCCCCAGTCTTGCCTGACAAAATAATGTAATACTTCAGTAAAACTCTCAGCAAGCATCACAGCCAGAGATTCGAGCAAATATGCCCTGACATAATGACCTTCTTTTCTTAAATAAGCAGTCTTTTCTCTCAATCCCTCCCCGCAATTGACAGCAGTAAAAGCAATAAAATCTTTTTTCTCTCCAGAAAGAGGCGCGATAAAATCCGCTATTGATAAAAATTTATCTTTATTCTGCCTTGGGAAGTATATCTCAGTCAGAACTTCCCCCTGCTCATTGAAAACTAAAACCGAATTTTCTTTTGAATTTGCCGCAAAAGTCTGAAACATACCTTTTGCTTTTATAAGTTTTTGGGATATTATCTCTTTTTTAAGTTCTTCAAGCATATCCTTAAATTTTTCAAGATTTTCTTTATTGCCCGGATTAGCCCTTAAAAATTTGAAATTAAACATTGGCCAATCTATGTTCTCAAAGAGAATTTCCAGATCAAAATCTTCAAAAATTTTTCTTTCAAAATCTTTGAGAAATGGGATATGCTCTGGATAAAAAGCTGTATTTGGGACAGACGATATAGAATCTTCAGTCTCTTCTTTGTGTTCAATTACATGTTTGCTATCTTTGGTAAATTTTTCCGGATTTGAAAGATAAAACAGAGCTTTATTTAGTCCATCCATAGCATCTCTGGCATAAATGACTGGGCCATGATATACGGGAGAGACATTGTCATTTACATATTTTTCAGTTAAAGCAGCTCCACCTAAAAGAAGCGGCACTTTTACAGATGCGCCAGCCAATTCTCTGGCTGTTATAGACATCTGCTCTGTGGACCTTACAAGCAAGCCGCTCAATCCTATAAAATCTGGTTTTTCTCTAAGAGCAGTCTCGACTATTGCCTCTGATGGCACTTTGACCCCGAGGTCTATTATCTCAAATCCATTTGACTCAAATATAACGGAGGCCAGATTTTTTCCTATATCGTGAACATCGCCTTTTACAGTGGCCAAAAGAACTTTGCCTCTCTTCTCAGATTTGCTTTTTTTAAGCTCTGGTTCAAGAACAGACACAGCTTTTTTCACAGCTTCAGCAGAAGAAAGCACTTCTGTCACTATAAGTTTGCCTTGAGAAAAAAGCTTACCAACTTCACCCATAGATTTTAAGATGGGGCCATTTATTATTTCAAGAGGTTTTTTTTCAGCCATCAATGAATTTACAGCATCCTGAATGCCCGTCTGCTCGCCGTTTAGGATACAGCGATATATCCTTTCCTCTGGATTTAAGTAAACCTCATCCTTTTTTTCCTCTTTTCTCCCCCTAAAGTGTTCGGCTATGGCAAAACTGGCATCATCCTTCAAAGCATATATCAAATCTTCACAAAGCTGTATTTCCTTTTTATCTATTGAAAAATATCTTGGAAGTTTTTCAATGTTGACTATAGCCATATCCAATCCGTTTACAACAGCCTCATGTAAAAAAACAGAATTTAAAACTTCTCGCGCCTTCGGCGGCAAACCAAAAGAGACATTGCTTATTCCAAGTATAGTTTTAACTCTTGGAAAAATTTCTTTTATCTTTTTTACGGCTTTAATGGTATCGGCAGCGCTATTTTTATACTCTCCCCCCACAGCCACAGGGAAAACAAGAGCATCGAATATTAACTCGCTTTCAGGCAATCCGTTTTTTACAACGATAAACTCATAAGCTCTTTTTGCTATCTCCATTTTTCTTTCAAGAGTAATTGCCATACCCTTTGATTTTCCCTCATCTATAAGACCAAATACTATTTTAGCTCCATATCTTTTATTAAGGTTGATAGCTTCTAGCGCTCTTTCTTCACCAAATTCAAAATTAACAGAATTTAAAATCATTTTGCCAGCAGATATTTTAAAGGCAAGTTCGGCAGCTTTTAGATTGGTAGTATCTATCATAATCGGTATCTTGACCGAAGAGCAAAGAATAGGCAAAAAAACGGAAATATCTTCCAGCTCATTTCTATCTGGATTGCCCATACATAAATCGAGAGCGTGAGCTCCGCTTGAAGCCTGCTTTTTCCCCAAATCAGCCGCCTCTCGCCATTGTCCAGCCGCCACCATATCCCTGAATTTTTTGCTACCTATAGAATTATTTCTCTCACCGATCAATATCGGCGGTTCTATGTCCTCAAAATAAAATGAAGAAATATGTGAAACAGCCCATTTTTTCTCTCCTCTTTTCTTTCTTGGATTTATACTCTTTAGCTTTTCAGAGAGAGCTTTTATATGCCCGAAACCAGTGCCACAGCAGCCACCTGCTATATTTATCAGTCCATCTTTGGCATAAGATAAGAGATACGAAGAAAATTTCTCAGGTGTTTGTAAGTAATGGCCATGCTCATCTGGAAGCCCGGCATTTGGCATAACGAAAATGGGAAAACGACTTATTTCAGAAAGCGTTTTTATTCTGCTCTGCATATCCTCAGGCCCTGTGGAGCAATTAAATCCAAAAGCTGTTAGAGGAAAATGCTCTATCGCCCAATAAGCCGATTCGCAGTCATGGCCGCTGAGCATAGTATTATTCTTATCCATAGTGACAGAGGCTATTACAGAGATATCAGCTCCACTTTTTTTGATTTCATCAAACACAGAAAGAAGTCCGGCTTTCAAATTCAAAATATCGTGAGCTGTCTCAAGCAAAAGAATATCAACCCCTCCAGCTATAAGACCTGATGCCTGCTGTCTGTAGGTTTCATAGAGAAAATCAAAATTAACACTTCTATTTATAAAAGCTGAAACATTAGTCGGCCCCATGGACCCTGCTACAAAACGCGGTTTTAATGAAGAGGAAAATTTCAAAGCTGCGGTTTTTGCGAGCTCAGCAGCTCTTTTATTTATTTCAAAAACTTTATCCTGAAGTCCGTATTCAGACAAAGTTATTCTATTTGCGCCAAAGGTATTTGTTTCAATCACATCCGCGCCACTTTCGAGATAACCCTCATGAATCTTGCTTATGAGATCTGGTCTTGTGAAATTGAGCCATTCATTGAGTCCCTCGTATTGATCAAAATCCTCAGGTTTTGGATTTAAAGCTGAAAGCTGAGTTCCGGTGGCTCCGTCAAATATCACTATTCTGTTTTCAATTATCTCGCTGAATTTCATCTAATCCCCAATTGAGGGCCATATAAAGTCAAAGCTAAAGCTATATAAAAAAAATGAAGAGATAAAAAAATTCCGGCTGATGCCAGAAATATTTCAAGCCAATTTTCTTCCCACTTTTTAAAAATTCTTTTCATTTTCCCATACCATATTTGACGATATTATACATCAGATAAGAATCGACGATAAGAAAAAAAATACACAAAGGCAAAAGAGAGAAAGCTGATATAAAAAGCAATTTCCTCTTCATAAAAACATACTTCCTATAATTCTGTAAAGCATAAGGATATTCATAAATAAAATACCTACTGAAAATAAAAGCATACACAGAGATACCAGCATAAAAATTCTTTTGACGAATATTTTGAGAATTGCCATAAGCTTATTTTATAAAACTTAAGGAATTATTATAAACTGTTTCTATTGTCTTAGCTTGACTAAAGGAGCAAAAAGCTGCCGTTTGAGCAGCTATTTCTGGAATACTCTCAGATGAGTTCCTCGTTCCTCTTCTGCTCTGCAAAGGAAGATATGGACAATCTGTTTCAAAAACTATATTTTCAATACCAACTTTTTTAACTATTTCTCTTAAAGATGAATTTTTAGGATATGTTATGGTGCCATTTATACCAAGATAAAGGCCTAAATCAATAGCTCTGAAAGCATCTTCCATAGAACCTGAAAAAGAGTGCATTATTCCTCTTTTGACAGCATTGTAATTCCAATTTTTTTCAAGCAAGTCAAGCGTATCCTTGTAAGCGTTATGAGATGAGTCTTTGCTATTTCTACAGTGAAATACACATGGCTTTGAAAATTCTTTGGAAAGGACAAGTTGTGAAACGAGAAGTGATTTTTGCTCATTTTTATTGTCATTCACCCAAAAATAATCAAGACCAATTTCTCCTACAAAAAGAGTTTTTGAATTAGAAAGTTTTCTTTTTAAAATTTCAAAACTGGATTGTTCAAATTTCCCAGCATATTCTGGATGAATCCCATAAGCAAAATAAAAATTTTCAAAAAAATTAGAGAAAAGACTTTCACTTTCCCATTCAGACGGAGAACATAATATTTCAAATATATATTTGATACCGCAATTTAATGTTTTTTCTATAACAGAGTTTCTGTCTATGTCAAAGGATTCATCTGAAAGGTGCGCATGTGTATCTATATACGGCATAATGATTGGAATGTGTTATTTTTTTTCTATAGCCTTCCAGCTTAGATAGCTGTGCATAAAAGAATCCAAATCCCCATCCATAACATCTTGTATTTGCGAAGTTTCATAACCCGTTCTTAAATCTTTAACAAGCTGATATGGCATAAACACATATGAGCGTATCTGATGCCCCCATCCTATATCTCCCTTCTCGTCATAATGTTTTTCCATAGACGATCTTTTTTTGTCCATCTCTATCTCATAAAGTTTTGCCTTAAGCAATTTCATTGCATTTTCGCGATTTTGATGCTGAGATCTCTCTGTCTGGCACTGTACAACTATGCCAGTTGGAGTATGGGTTATTCTAACAGCAGTTTCAACCTTGTTCACATTTTGCCCGCCATGTCCGCCAGATCTATATGTATCAAGAACTATATCCTTGTCCTCTATCTTTATATCTATATCCTCGTCTATGTCAGCTAAGATATCCACAGAGGCAAAAGATGTGTGTCGCCTTTTGTTTGCATCAAAAGGAGATATCCTTACAAGGCGATGAACACCTATTTCGCTCTTAAGATAACCATATGCATATTTGCCTCGAACAAAAGCGGTGACACTTTTTATTCCAGCCTCTTCGCCTTGTAAAATATCCGTTATAGAAAATTCAAAACCCTTTCTCTGAGCCCAGCGCTGATACATCCTCAAAAGCATCTGAGCCCAATCGCAGGCCTCAGTTCCTCCCGCTCCGGCATGTATGCTTAAAATAGCATCATCTTTGTCTAACTCACCTGAAAGTTTCAATTCAAAATCCATAGCAGAAAGAGATGCTTCAAGAGACTTAAGCCCCTCATATACGACCCTCATTTCAGATATGTCGTTCATCTCCTTGACAAGCTCAAAATGCACTTTAAAATCATCTATTTCTTTTTTAGCTTTTTCCAATTCTAAAATATTCTTTTTTATCTCATTCATTTCCTTTACAACTTTGCCCGCAGCCCTCTGATCATTCCAAAAACCGTCTTTTTGCGTTTCCTTTTCAAGCTCAGCTAATCTAGTCTTTTTCTCTTCAATTTTAAATATGGAAACGATATCTGAGTAAAATTTTTCCAAATATTCTATTTTGTTTGCTATATCTTTGAATTCTATATTTTCAGACATAAGTTAATTTTAGCATTTTAGTTGCATAAGCAGTTTATTAAAAAAACCACAAGTAAGCTCAAGAATTATGTCTATTCATATGTAAATCTGTTTTCCAATATTTATTATTGGTCAGATCATATACAATACCGTCAACAGCCACATATACAGGCATACCTTTTTTACCATCATATTTTTTTAGCTCAATAGTGGTGAATTTTCTGCGCTTCCAAGATTCGCCATTATTATTTTTACTCAAAACTAATCCTGTGAATAAAAACAAGAATAGAAAAGTTGAAATTATTTTTTTCATCTATTTACTGAGCCTTTCAGAATACAGTGACACTTTGGAGGCTCAGTTAATCGCCTCTACTATGGCATCGCCATAAGCTTTAGCTGAAGCTGGGCCATTGGCAGTTATTATGTTTGAGTCTTTTTCACATCCCTCACCAGTATAAATAGCCCCAGCTTTTTCGAGTTCTTTGACTCCATCTGGATAAACTGTAGTTTTTTTCCCTTTTAGAAGTCCTGCGTGAGCAAGTATTACTGGAGAAATACATATAGCTGCTATAGGCTTGCCTGATTTATAAAAATCTGTAAAAAGTTTATGCACATCTGGTTTATCTAAATCTTTTAAAGCTCCGGGGCCTCCCACCAAAGCCAGACAAGAATATTGAGATAAATCTACTTCTTCTATAGTTTTGTCCACTTCGGCCATTATTTTTATTTTTCCTTTGGCCATGCCCTTTGAAGTAGAAATTGTGTCAACTTTAATCCCCGCTTTTTCCAATATTCTCTTAGGCTCAGCATATTCTTCATCTCTAAAACCTTGAAAGGCTATAAAGAAACCCACTCTTTTCATTTTCCCTCCTATGAACTCTAGATAAATTATACAAAACCATTACAAAGCGCGAAAATTCTAAACACTTATCTGCTTTCATCCTGTTTAACTTTTTTT
>DYLH01000045.1 GCA_020722185.1 Candidatus Avelusimicrobium gallicola
TGGCACCAGATATGGCGAAAGATATCCACTACAACTGTTTCCCCCCTTGCCTATATCTCCCCTATGCCTGTCACCTATATATAGGCACCTATAATACTATGTTTACTATCTTGCCTGGCACCACTATTACTTTTTTTACTTGTTTGCCGGCAAGAAATTTGGCAGCTTCATTTGATGATAGTACAAGCTTTTCTATTTCTTCCCTAGATGCCTGAACGGGTATGTCCATGAATAGGCGTGTCTTGCCATTAAATGATATAGGATACTTTACTGTGTCTTCAATAAGATATTTTTCATCATAAGTAGGAAAAGTTGCCAGAGATATGGAATTTTTGTTGCCGCAGAGACTCCAAAGCTCTTCTGCTATATGTGGCGCAAAAGGAGATATTGCCACAAGTAAAGGCTCAAGAACAGCCTTTTTCTTACATTTTACTTCATTCAATTTATTGACGCATATCATAAAAGCGCTCACGCATGTGTTTAGAGAAAATTTTTCCACATCTTCAGACACTTTTTTTATGGTTTTATTGAGTATTTTAAGTTCTGTTTCATTTGCTTCTTCATTGGATATAGAAAAGTTCCCATTTTCGTCAAAGAAAAGCTTCCAGAATTTCTTCAAGAAACGATAAACTCCCTCTATGCCATTTGTATCCCATGGCTTGGATTGATTTATAGGACCTAAAAACATTTCATACATTCGTAAAGTGTCCGCGCCATATTTTTCTATTAGGTCGTCTGGATTTTGCACATTGTACTTTGACTTAGACATTTTCTCCACTTCCCAACCGCAAACATATCTTCCCTTTTCAAGGACAAAGCTTGCAGAGGCATATTCGGGACGCCATTTTTTGAAGGCTTCAATATCAAGAATATCATTGGAAACTATGTTGACATCCACATGCACCGGGAAACAATGTTCTTTAACACCGGGCAAATTCTTGGAAATGAATATTGGCCCTTTTGAATCGAGCGCTCCAAGATTGGAAGCATCTCCACATTTGGAAAGAATGCTTTTCAATTTATCAATTGATTCCGTTTTAGCTCTGTAAACAAAATTACTTCTCCCCTGTATCATCCCCTGGTTAAAAAGCTTGCGGAAAGGTTCATCTTCGCAAGCAAGCCCCATGTCAAAAAGGAATTTATTCCAAAATCTGGCATATATTAAATGGCCTGTGGCATGCTCAGCGCCACCTACATAGAAATCAACACTCCTCCAATAGTTCACGGCCTGAGGTGAAAAGTATTCTTTTTCATTGTGTGGATCCATGTATCTAAGGTAATACCCGCTAGATCCTGCAAATCCAGGCATTGTGGCCGTTTCAAGAGGATAGCCATCTTTTGTATGCCAATTTTTCGCCCTTGCCAATGGCGGCTCACCGCTTTCTGTTGGCAAGTATTTGTCAACTTCTGGCAATTCTAAAGGCAGCATATTTTCTTCTAAGGTATACGCAATGCCATTTTTGTAATAAATCGGGAACGGCTCGCCCCAATAGCGCTGGCGGCTAAATATTGCGTCCCTGAGTTTATAATTTATCTTGGGACCGCCAAAACCCTTTTCTTTAGCATAATTTATGACCCTGTCTGCAGCTTCTTTTGGACTAAGGCCATTTATGAAACCACTATTGATACACACTCCCTCTTTGGCTTCATATGCTTCTTTAGATATATCTCCGCCTTTTATCACTTCCTTTATCTCTATGTTGAAATGGTGGGCAAAAGCATAATCCCTGCTGTCATGAGCGGGCACTGCCATTACAGCGCCTGTGCCATAACTGCCTATGACATAATCTGCAACCCAAATAGGAACTCTATCGCCATTGAAAGGATTTATAGCATAAGAGCCAGTAAATACCCCGCTTGTTTTTTTGGAAGCCGAGAGTCTTTCCAATTCACTTCTATTTTTTACATAGTTCACATATTTGTAAACTTCCTCTTTACGCTGTGATTTTATAAGAATGTCTAGATATTCGTGATCTGGCGCTATGGACATAAAAGTTACGCCAAAAACTGTATCTGGCCTTGTGGTAAAGATTTCTAGAAATTTCCCCTTATGGTCTTCAAGTTCAAATTTTAGCATAGCACCATAGCTTTTACCTATCCAATTGCGCTGAATTTCTTTTACATTTTCAGGCCAATCTATTTTTTCAAGCCCATCCAGAAGTCTGTCGGCATAAGCTGTTATTCTGAGAAGCCATTGTTTCATTTTTTTTCTTTCTACTGGATGTCCCCCTCTGACACTGAACCCCTCGCTCACCTCGTCATTTGCAAGCACTGTGCCAAGGGCTGGGCACCAATTTACTATTGTATCTGCCTGATATGCCAATCTGTAATGCATTAAAATAGCGGATTTTTCAATTTCGCTTTTTGAATTCCACTGTGAAGCGGTGAAATTGCCTTCATAAGATGTGGCGGCATTGACTTGCAGATTTCCACTTTTAGCGAATATTTTTTCAAGCTCGCTTACTAGTTTTGCCTTTTGAGCTGTTTTGTCGTAATAGTGATGAAAAAGTTTTATAAAAACCCATTGAGTCCACTTATAGTATTCTGGATCTGAAGTTCTGAATTCTCTATCCCAGTCGAATGAAAAGCCAAATTTATCCATCTGCTGTCTGTATCTTTTTATATTCTGCTCTGTGGTTATGGCGGGATGTTGACCTGTTTCTATGGCATATTGTTCGGCAGGCAAGCCGAAAGCGTCATAACCCATAGGGTGAAGCACATTAAAACCTTTGAGCCTTTTATATCTTGCATAAATGTCAGAGGCTATATATCCCAGTGGATGCCCTACGTGAAGCCCCGCCCCAGAAGGATATGGAAACATGTCCAAAATATAGTATTTTGATCTTTTATCAGAATTGTTCGCCTTGAAAATTTTATTTTCAGACCAGTATTTCTGCCAGCGAGATTCTATATCTTTGTGATTGTAATCCATATTTTACCTTCCAGAATCAATTTTGTTAAGGTAAATTATATAAAATTTGGAAAGTACGCTTTTTATTAACTTTGTATTTTTTGATGAGGACAAAAAAATTTTATATAATTATTGATAATGAGTATCATTATCGTAAAAGCAAATAATCATAGGAGGCAAAATGCTAACTTGTACCATATTTCTGTTGGCTCTCATATTCATTGGATTCTACTTCAGGGGAAGTTTCTTAAACCTTATGATAAAAGAATTTCCAAGCGCTTATAGCTATGAGGAAACTGTAAGCAAAATAAAGGAAAGAATCTCTTCTAAAAAAGGCTGGCATATTTTTGGCGTTATAGATCAGGGCGAAGAGATAGTTAAAAATGGCGGCGAGCCAGTTGGCAAAATTGCTATCATCCATTACTGTCATGGAAAATTTGCCTCAATGATGTTCTCACAAGATTCTAGAAAGAAAATATCAGTCTTTTCTCCAAAAGCAATTTCAGTTTATGAAAAAAGTGATGGGAAAACATATATTGCCATGATGAATGGTCAACTTATGAAATTTTTTAGCTCGGGTGATATGAAAGAAATAGTAAAAGCAGTTTCAGGTGAAGTCAGGGAGATTATGTCGCCTCTACACCAAAAAATGTAATGAACACTGACCGCACACCGGGAATGTAGTTTATTTTAAATTGATGTTTTTCCACTCATAGGCGACTTCAATCAGCTTTTTTTCGCCGTATTTCTTTTCTCTTTTGATATCTGTAGTTTCTCCACCCATCTTCTGGCAAAAACGGCGGTAAGAATTTTCTTTCAAAACCCACATCGCGCAATTTGAAAATCCAAGCTCTAATTGACTGCGAAAAAAAGCTCTAAGCAAGGCATTTCCAATTCCTTTTGATCTCATATCTGAATCGACATATAGAGCATAGACCTCGCTCTCATAAAATGACAATTCATCCACGCCAGTCCCACCTGAAATAAATCCAAACATCTCCCCACCTTTCTCTGCCACAAAAACTTTGCTTCTCTCTTCATTTATATTTCTAAGCCACTTTCCGGTAAAAGTTTCTACATTCATTTGGGAAAGAAAATCATCTGGGATTATCCCCTTGTAGGCGCTTTGCCAGCCTCCTACATGTATGCGAGCTATATTGTAAGCGTCATATTCAGTAGCAATTCTAATATCAAAATTATTTTCCATTTTATTTTTTAAATCTTCTTTATCAATTCCAACTCTTTTTTTCTAAACATGTATCCTTCATGAGAAAGCAGTGTTCTATTTTCAAGATGAGCTTTTACAACTGAAGGAAGATACTCATCAAATTCGCTCACTCTGGCATATGGAAGAGACAATGCCCTTGTAGAGTCTAGTCTTGAGGTCCATTTCCCCCAGTAGGGATAGCAAAAATCAGGTATTTTAGCTTCAGCAAGTTTATCAGATTTGATCTCTATAAACTCTGTTTTTAAATTGCCATATTCAGCTGCCAGAGAAAGAAATTTTTTGAGGTTTATTTCTTTTCTTTGAGATAGGTTCAAGACTTTCTCAGAAGGCCATAAATTGGATAGGGCGAGCCTTACAAGAAAAAGAGCAAGATCTCTGGCATAGACAAAGCGAACAATATTTTTTCCGCCATCGGGCAATATTACTGGATTTCCATCTTTCATCCTTTCAAGCCATGCCCACAATCTGCGAGAATTTTCCCCATCTTTTTCCCCCTGCACAACAGGCAATCTCAAAGCGAGTGATTCAAAACCTCTTTTTATTGATTCTTCTTTCAAAGCTGATTCAGCTCTTCTTTTGCCCATACCATAAGCCCAATTTTTCCAGTCATATGAGCCATATGTCGGTTCGGGAATAAGTGCATTTTGAGAATCTTCTTCTTTAAATGGCGGATTTTGGTTTTGAGTTACAAGATAAACCTGTCCGCTTGAAATCATACAGTATCTTTTTGTGAAAAATCCTTTCACAGAAAAAATATTTTTAATGTCATTCTCATCATAGGACAGGAAATCCACTGTAAAATCAAATTTTTTGTTTTCAAGAGCGGATGACAGCGAATAAAAATCTTTCCTATCTGCTTTTAGAATATGTAAATTGCAATGATGCTCTAAATAGCGTATGCCACGTGAAAGAGCGGTTACTTCAAATCCATTTTTTATAAAATATTTCAATGTCTCGCCACTTAAAAGACCAGATGAGCCAAGCATCAAAATTTTTTTGCCAGACATAAAATATAACAAAAACAGGTTTATAACTGATATGATATAGCACTACATCTGCGACCTTAGGTATTTCTGCCCTTTATAAATCTGTCATATACGCTATTTCATCATATGGGGTTCTATATAGCGGCTGTTTCAATCTTTTTTGATCAAATATATGTCCAAATATGCCTATTGATCGAGCAACCACAAATAGGGCATTAAGGCAACCAAGGCCAACTATATCCTCAATCTCTTTCTTAGGGAATCCGCAACTATTTAGCATATCCACAAAGCATATGCCTATACAACCATCTACATTCAATATGAGATTTCCCTTTTTAGCTGTGGTCAGCTTTTCTACTTCCAGAGCATAATCAAGCAGTGTGGTTTTCTTGAAATGCTTTTTGCAAAAAGCCTTTATCTGAGTAACACGCATATCTGGATTTGTAACACTTTTTACTCTGTGTCCTATACCAGGTATAGGGGATCCTTTGTTCTTCATTTCTTTTATGAATTGCTCAGGGCTAAGTCCCTGTTCATAAGCGCGCTTAAACTCTTGCGCTGCGCCGTCTATGGCTCCGCCAAAACGCGGGCCTATAGTCAGCAATCCAGATACCAAAGATGATATTATGTCTTTGCCTGCTCTGGACGCAACTATGGCATTGTGAGCGCCGCTTACAGCCGGGCCATGATCTGCTGTCAGTATTATGGCTGTCTCAAGAAATTTTCTGGCATAATCTGGAAGTTCTCTTTTGAACCACAAAAGTCCTATCACGCCACCTATACCCATCTCTTTTTCAATAACTTTGGAAATGGGTATATTGCGGTATTCCAGCTCTTCTTTTTTCTCATTTGAAATTGTGCTTATGAAGGTTGTGGCTTTTCTTATTTTGCCTTCTTTAAGAGCCTGATTGAAATCCATTGGCAAAGACGGCGCTGGAACATTTAAAGCTGGCTTGATTATGCCTTTTTTGAGCAATTTCTCATATGTCTCTTTTATTTTAAGTCCATAATCGTCAAAAGAGTCTGGGACCACAGCTCCAGCCTCTTTAAGAGCCTTATTTTTAGCATCGGCAGTTTCAAGTTCTGATCCAGCTTTAGCGCCAGCATGACCAAATTGAACGCCAGCCGGGAACATCTTTGAACATGTGCCTGTCACCCAAATGACAAGAGGTTTTTTGATTTTTTTTGATTTTAAAGCTTCAACTATTTTAAGTTCTTCTGTGCCGCCTATTTCCCCCAAAGCTACAATCATTTTGACCTGAGGAATGGCTTCATATCTGAGTATGTGGTCAAGCAAGGTAGAGCCTGGATAGGCATCCCCACCTATTGCTATGCCTTCATAAAGTCCATCTGTATTTCTGGCTATTATATTGTAACACTCATTGGAAAGGCCGCCAGATTTTGAGACAAAGCCCACGGATCCGGGCATATGCAATTTGGACTCAACTATATTTTCATATGTGCCTGCCGTGTTTGCAATTTTAAAACATCCGGCTTTTATACCGCCCACAGTGGCTGGACCTATAACCATTTTATCCAATTTTTTGGCAGTGGCCGCTATTATGCGGGCATGTCTCTCTGGCACACCTTCAGCTATGACAGCGACAGTTTTTATGTTTGGATGATTCAATGCTTCCATAGTTGAATCAAAAGCGCTTCTGAAAGAGGCAAAATTTATCATTACATCTGCTTGAGGATGGTTTTCAGCCGCAGAGGCAAAATCTCTGTAAATTGGTATAAGTATTTCGCCATAACCAAAAAATGCCTTGTGCCAACCTTCAGATCCAGGGTTGACTATGGCGCATACTGAAGGCTTTTCTCTGCCACAAGCAAAATCGAAATCAAGCATTCTCTGTACAGCATTTACATGATAGCCGTAGATTATTGATATAGTGTCTTTTGAAAAAATCTCCGCTTTCATTTTCTACCTCCGCTTTTAGCCATTTTTTTAGAGTTTTGATTTTCCTTGAGCGCCATTGAAACGACAGCAGTCATATGAGTTTCAGGGCCATAGACTTCTATGGGCACACCAAGAGTCTCGCCCAATTTACGCATACTCTCAAGTCCTTCTTTATAGTTGGGTCCGCCTCTACGAACAAATATCTTTACTTTGTGTTGTATGAGTTTTTCTTTGTATTCTCTAAGGGCTTTTATTATGCCTTTGAAAGTCTTGGCAACATCTGTAAAATTTGCTATTCCGCCGCCTATTATCAAGATTTTACCGCGGGGATCTATTTTTCTTGTCATTAAGTCCAGTATTGTTTTGGCATACTGATATGTATCTTCCATAGAAGGATCACCTGAATACTCTCCGTAATTGGCAAGTTCCTTTGAATATCCAATATCGCAAACTGTGTCTGCATAAATTACGGATGCTCCCCCTCCGGCAACCATATTCCATATCCTTCCATCGGGATTTAGTATTGTCAGTTTAAGACTGGCACCAGTTTTTTCATCCAAAGAGCGTATAAAGAGCTCTTCTTTTGAGTAGCGCTGCCCGAATGAAGAAGGGAATTCAATATCCCCCCAAATCTTGGAGCACAAGAAGGAAGCAGTGTCATCCACTTTTGCCACAAGGTCAAGTGGAACTATGTCTGAGCCAGAGAATGTAAATGGGTTTATTTCCAGATAGGTAAAATGGCCTTTGACATAGACTTTATATAGAGCTCTTACAAAATCCTCTACCGCAGGCTTTCTTTCGCCAAGCTCTGGCATATTTATATTTATATCTTCTATAGAGGAAAGCACAGAGACATTGGTTTCCTTAACCCTTTCCCAGTTCTCTTCCACATATATCCCGCCTTTATCTGAGAGATATATGGTGTCGTGTTCTCTGTATGATCTTATTGCGACATAGTATTCTTCATCCTCTTTGTGTGGAGTAAAAGGCTCTATGAGAAAGTCTCTCAATTCTCCAGTGGTCTTGCCAACTGTAACCGTCTTATTCATCCTCTCAGATATCCATTTTTGAGCCATTTTCCAATCTGCATTAAGGCATATCAAGCCATGCTTGCCTCTTTTGCCAAACAGCTGATCTGGCTTGACCACAAGCTTTTCTTTCTCAAGCCACCGATTTTCTTTGAGCAATTTTTTTAAATCTGTGTCAGGTCTAATCAAAGCAAGCTTTTTTGACCTTCCCTTAAATGACGGTATGTATTGCGCAAGTCCGTCAAAAAGTATTTTTTTGCCATCATATTCTCTTATTCCTTTTTGGGCCATATTCACTCCTTTTTTGAAACAGCGCCACTTTTTTTAAGAAGTGGCGCCGAATAATCTCAATTATCTCACAGCAATGCCAAGTCTATCAGCCACCTTATCTATAAAACTTTCAGTAGTTTCATAGGATTTTGGCGTGGGATTGCACAATAGCATAAGGTCTTTTGTCACTATACCAGATTCTATGCAAGAAAGCGTGGCTTTTTCCAATTCTTCGCCAAATTTCACCACATCTGGAGTTTTATCCAGTTCGCCTCTCTTCTTAATGGCGCCAGTCCAGGCAAATATAGAAGCCACTGAATTTGTGCTTGTTTTGTTCCCTTTCAGATGCTCATAGTAATGCCTTCTAACTGTGCCATGAGCTGCCTCATATTCAAATTTTCCCTCAGGACTTACAAGCACGGAAGTCATCATACCAAGACTGCCAAAACCAGCGGCTATCATATCTGAAAAAACATCCCCGTCATAATTTCTCATAGCCCACAATATCCCCCCTTCATGTTTCATTATCTGCGCAACAGCATCGTCTATCAATAGAAAGCGATAATTTACACCAGCTTTATCCATTTCATTTTTGTGAGCCAAAACTTCTTCATTGAATATATCTTTGAATCTTGCATGATACTTTTTGCTTATAGTGTCCTTGCAAGCAAACCATATATCCACTTTTTCAGATATGGCGTATTTGATACAGGACTGGGCAAAAGAATGTATAGACTTATCTGTATTGTGCATACCCATAATGATGCCGGGGCCATTGAATCTGTTGACAGTGGCGCGTATCTCAGCTGAGCCATCATCCGGGGTAAAAACTATTTCAGCTTTACCAGGTCTATCTGCCACCACCTCCATAGATTTGTATAAATCGCCATATGCATGTCTTCCTATTGTGATTGGCTTTTTCCAGCTTCTTACAGCGGGAGTTATATTCTTGACCACTATCGGCTTTCTAAATACTGTCCCGTCAAGGATGCTCCTTATAGTTCCATTTGGAGATGGCCATGCTTTCTTTAGTTTGTATTCTGTTATCCTTTCTGCGTCCGGTGTTATTGTGGCGCACTTAACTCCAACGCCATATTCCTTTATAGCATTGGCCGCATCCACAGTAACCCTGTCATCTGTTTTATCCCTTTCAGGAAGTCCCAGATCATAATATTTAAGTTCCACATCCAGATATGGCAAAATTAGCTTATCTTTTATCATCTGCCACATTATGCGAGTCATTTCATCGCCATCCATTTCAACTAAGGGTGTTTTAACTTTTATTTTAGACATTTATCCTCCTTTTTTGTGTAGTTAAGTAGTCCACCAGCCAATAATATACTTCTCTGTCTTTGAGAGATATTGCAGAAGACTTCTATTGTTTCGCCACTTCGCTCATTGAGCAATTTTATCTCATTCCCTTGCTCAAAATTCTTTCTCCACTCAGGGCAAACGATCTTATCCGCAGGATCTATCTTTTCAATATCTGAAGGATTTTTAAATACAAGAGGCGCTATGCCGAAATTGATCAGATTAGCCGAATGTATCCTTTCGAAAGATTTTGCTAGCACAGCTTTGACGCCAAGATACATTGGACACATAGCGGCATGTTCTCTGCTTGACCCCTGTCCATAGGACTCGCCAGCCACTATCATATTGTGTCCGCCAGCTGATTTATTTTCAAGACACTTTTTGTAGAAATTTGGATCTATGTTTTCAAAGACATATTGCGCATATTTGGGGACATTGGATCTATACTTAAGCCTTGCTCCAGCCGGCATTATGTGGTCAGTGGTTATCTTGTCTCCAAGCTTTATCATAACACTTCCATTGAGTTTCTCTGGCATAGAGTCATTTTTTGGAGGTTCGCCTATGTTTGGACCTCTAAACACTTTTGTATTTTTCAATTCTATGGAAGGTTTTATAAACATTGAGTCATCTATAAGGAAAGAAGAAGGCTCTTTTACTTTTGGATAATCTATGCCTGACTTAGAGGGTGATGTTATTTTGCCATAAATCGCAGCCACTGCGGCAACCTCGGGACTCACAAGATATACTTGAGCATCTGCCGTGCCGCTTCTGCCCTCAAAATTTCTATTTGATGTTCTCAGAGAGACCCCACCGCTTTTTGGCGAAAAGTGATTGCCTATGCAAAATCCACAGGCGCTTTCAAGTATTCTTGCGCCACTGTCAAGCATATTGGCAAGGGCGCCATTTCTAGCTAACATTTGAAGCACTTGCCTAGATCCAGGTGCTATGCCAAGACTCACATTATCAGCAACTTTTTTTCCTTTAAGTATGGCAGATACTGTTAGCATATCCTTAAGAGAGGAATTTGTGCATGAACCTATACAAACTTGGTCAACTTTCATGCCTTCCAATTCTGAAATCTTCTTTATATTACCTGGGCTGTGTGGGCAAGCGGCCAGAGGTTCTAGGGAAGAGAGATCTATTTCTATAACTCTATCATATTGAGCGCCTTTATCAGCCTTGATTTCCACCCAATCATTTTCTCTGCCTTGAGCCTTTAAGAATTTTTTTGTGACTGAATCTGAAGGGAACACAGAACATGTTACCCCCATCTCAGCACCCATATTTGATATTGTAGCTCTCTGGGGTAGCGAAAGTTTTTTAACCCCCGGGCCACCATATTCAAGCATAACTCCAACATTGCCTTTGGTTGTCAGTGTTTCAAGCATTTTCAATACCACATCTTTGGCAGTGACCCATGGTTTTAATTCACCAGTAAGATAAACAAGATACACTTTTGGATATGTCAGATAAAAAAGTCCGCCACCCATGGCCACTGCAACATCCAAACCGCCAGCACCTATGGCTATCTGAGCTATTGCGCCACCTGTTGGAGTGTGACTATCTGAACCAAGCAGAGTGGTGCCAGGCTTGCCAAATCTTTCCAGATGAACTTGGTGACAAATACCATTTCCCGGTCTGGAATAAACAATGCCATATTTTGCCGCCACTGTCTGGAGATATTTATGATCGTCTGAATTCTCAAATCCCACCTGAACAGTGTTGTGATCTACATACGAAACAGAAAGATCTGTTTTTATCTCATTTAGGCCCATTGCCTCAAATTGCAGATAAGCCATAGTCCCAGTGGCATCTTGAGTCAAGGTCTGGTCTATCCTTATACCGACTTCGCTTCCTTTTATAGGTTCTCCTTCCCTTATATGAGAAGAAAGGATTTTTTCAATTATATTCTGCTTCATTTATGCCTCCATGTATTAGAATAATTGAAGTAAAGAAATTTATTTTTTTTGATTTTGACAATAAACAAGAATTCATAAAAACACCTGAAAAGCAATTTGCCGGAAAAGTTGCCCCTGTGCTGGCGGGAAAGGCCTTTTCATACGGCAAGCAGAATAAAACAAGAAAACAAAAAGAACAAAATAAAAACAATTGCATGTATTGGCAAAACAATACTAAATACAAAAAAACTGAACTAACACATCAGCGCATTTTTCAAGATCCAAGACTGGCAACCATTATGGCTTTAATGGTATGCATTCTGTTTTCAGCCTGATCAAACACTATTGAGGCCTTCGACTCGAAAACTTCCTCTGTAACCTCTATGCCATCATTTAGGCCAAATTGTTCTGAAACTTGTTTGCCAACTTTAGTGTCTGCATTGTGAAAAGATGGCAGACAATGCATAAACTTAACATTTTTATTGTCAGAAGCTCTTATTATTTCGGAATTTACCTGATATGGTTTTAGCAGTTTTATTCTCTCTGCCCAAACTTCCTTTGGCTCGCCCATAGAGACCCATACATCAGTGTGAATATAGTCCACATTTTTCACGGCTTCCTTGGCATCCTCAGTAACCATTATTCTCGCGCCAGATTCTTTGGCAATTTTATGACATTTGGCAATCAAATCTGAAGGAGGCTGAAGATTTTTGGGAGCGGCAATTCTTACATCCATGCCAAGTATGGAACCTATTGTAAGAAGAGATCTACCCATATTAAATCGAGCATCCCCCAAATAGGCATAAGATATTTCTTCAAGAGGCTTTGATGAATGTTCCATCATAGTTAGGAGATCTGCCATTACCTGAGTTGGATGCCACTCATTTGTCAAGCCATTAAAAACTGGAACCCCAGCATATTTAGCCAGCTCTTCAACTACCTCTTGACCAAAGCCTCTATACTCTATTGCATCATACATTCTACCCAAAACTCTTGCAGTGTCTTTGACAGTTTCTTTATGTCCTAACTGGCTACCGGTAGGTTCAAGATATGTCACGTGAGCGCCCTGGTCATGGGCAGCCACTTCAAATGCGCAACGTGTTCTGGTGGAAGACTTTTCAAATATCAATGCTATGTTCTTTCCTTTAAGCCTTTGCTGCTCTGTTCCAGCATATTTGGCGGACTTTAAATCGGCTGATAATTTGAGCAAAAAAACAAGCTCTTCTTTTGTAAAATCAAGTTCTTTAAGAAAATGTCTGTTTTTGAGATTTATTGGCATAATTTTCTCCTTTCATTTTTATAAAAATATCTCTGAAAATATTATAACATTTTGACAGAGTTTTATTTCCTGTCTAGAGCTTCTCGAACTTTAAGGAGAAATGAATTTACACTGAATGGTTTGTATATGAATGTTATGCCTTCTTCAAG
>DYLH01000046.1 GCA_020722185.1 Candidatus Avelusimicrobium gallicola
CCTTTGTTTTTATAATCAGCATGGTTTCCTGTGAATTTTCAATCTTTCCTTCCCAACTTTAGCCGCCATGTCATAATTCGGCGCGGTTACTATACAAACAGAGTACTTATTTTCCATAATAAAATTATACAAAATATGAAATAGGTCTTTAGATCCAGAATTCTCTAATACGCTATGAGCCTGAAATTTAGACATTTCTAATGTAAATGAGCCAAAAAATAAATAGCAAAAAGGATAAGGGATTTGTGCGCAAATATATTATGCTTATGACAAATTTTTCAAAGGCTCAGTAATTCAAATTCAGATTAGAAAATGCTGATCTCTGATATAAATTTTTTATCCGCGCAGAAGTTATAATCGTAGCGCGCATCTTCTATATCTAGATAATGGTTTTTTTCCCACAGCAAAAATAACTTTATTTCTTTTTCATATTCCTTTTGGAATTTTTTTAGTTTTTCAAGAGATATTTCGCTGTAGCCTCTCTGTTCTCTGTAAATTTCATATAGAGGTTTTGATCTAAGTATTGCCGCATTTCTGGCTGCATCGCTTTCGCTTAGCAATCCAAGTCTAACCTTTTCCTGGTCATCTTTATACATTAGTTGTATAAAACTTCCATCGCTAAGAGATTCTTTCAATTTTGAAAACCATGTTTTCTGTCTATTGAGTGTCTCTAATGGCAGATTACAAGCAGGTTTATTTAAAAGGTACTTGTTTTGGGTATAGTTAAGAAATATCTTTCCATTTATCGTTATAAATCTACATAAAGCTGGGGCATAAAATAATTGAAAGGAATAATCTGAATTAAAGTCCTCGGCTTTTATTCCTAAGTCAAAAAAATATTCTATAGCCTTTATTTCAGCTAATTGGGCCTCTTCAACCATTAAATGGTCCAATTTGTATTCATTGTGTAATTTCCAGATTACAAGAGATTTCATAATTTCAATTTGTAGAGCATATGGCGAGCTTTGAAGTTTTTGTGAGATCAAGATTATACCGCTTTTTAAGTCATATAATGAGCAAAAGTTTTCATCATTTTTAAAATCTATTCTTGCAGGTTTTTTCTTAAAAAAAGAGATATATGGTAGCGCTATTTTGGATCTGCTTATTTCTTTAAGAGCTGAACTTATGCTTGGCTCTACTATTCTGTTTTTCTTTTTATAAGATGTTGAACATCCAGCAGAAATAAAGGCAACTAAAAATATGACAAGGCATTTTTTTCCCATTCTCAAATTATATTATTTTTTAAAATCCTCTTTCTGTAAAAGTTAAAAAAATGATAAATTGTATCTATGGTGCTTGTCTTAAACTTGAATATGGCCATTGATAAGACCGCTTTTGTTAAAGAGTTGAAGCCCGGCCAAACACATCGATTCCCTTATGCCTTGACCTTGCCCGGAGGCAAAGGCGTAAATGTGGCGAGAGTATTAAAGACTCTTGGAATAAAGTTTAGATTGATGGGTTTTATATCAGGACATAATGGCGATTGGATAAGGGAAAACTTAGAAAAAGAATCTTTTGAACACATACTTATAGAAAATAAAAACGGAGAATCTAGAATATGCTACTCTATTGTAGATTCACAGGGAATATCCAGTGATTTCAATGAAGATGGTCCAAAGGTTGATTTTTCAGTTCAAAAAAAATTTTTAGAGCATTATTCTAAAGCTATTCTTAAAGCAAAGTTAGTTTCTCTTTCTGGCCGAAGTGTAAGGGGGCTTAAAAAAGGTTTTTATAGAGAACTTATCTCCAAAGCTAAATCTAAGAATATTCATTTCTTTGCGGATTTAAGCGGAGATCCGCTTCTTGAAATAATGCGAGAGTGTCCAACAGTTGTCAAGATAAATAATTATGAGTTTGAAAGCACATTTTCTCGTCCTTTTTCATCCAGTTCCATTGATCATATTTTCAAAAAGTATGAATCTCGTGGTCTTGAAATGCTTGTAGTCACAAATGGCCCTTTGCCTTTTTATTGTCGTAGCAAGTATGGAATGTTTGAAATATGTCCACCTAGAATAGAAAGAATGATCACGCCAGTTGGAGCCGGAGATTCCTTTATGGCTGCTCTCATTGCGGTTTATGATAAAAATATGAGCATAGAAGAGAAACTTTCATTTTGCGCAGCTTCCGCAGCTGCTGATTGCAGGACCATTGGAGCTGGAATAATTGGCAAATCTCTCATAAGACACTATAAGAAATTGGTTAAAGTCGTGGAGGTAGTATGAGCATTGATAAAATATCGCAAATATTTGAAAAAGCCGCATTGGAAAATAGAAAAGCCTTAAATGAGTATGAAGTTTATGAGATATTTTCTATTCTTGGTCTTCCATTGCCTGAATACCTTTATCAATCTGCCAATGGTTTTAGAGCTGAGGAGTTTGCTTCATTGGTTTTTGAAAAAATAAAAACTGAAAAAATAGTTTTGAAAATAGTTTCTCACAAAACCCTCCATAAAACTGAAACTGGTGGAGTCAAAATACTTTTCAGAGATAAAAGTGCTATCGAGAAGGCTACAAGAGAATTTATTTCTTCCTTTGACTCTCTTGATGGCTTATTGGCTTGCGCTTTTCTGGAGCATTCCCCCTTTGCTCTTGGCGAGGAATTGCTGCTTGGGGCAAGAAAAGATGATGCTTTCGGCCCTATTTTAACTATAGGCCCAGGCGGCACAAATTCGGAAGGATTGGCTAAAGCCCTAAATAGAGAAAGTGGAATAAAAGTGGATGCGATAGAAAATATTTTTAACAGAAAAAGTCATGAAGATTTTTTATCTGCTTCGTGGATACTCAATTATTGTTTTGGCAAGGTCAGGGGGTCTAAAAAAATTGTCGATATTGGCGAGTTAATAAGATGGACTGAAGCATTTTCCTATCTTATGAAAAATTTCAATGACTATTGCGGATCTAAATGGGCAATAGATGAAATAGAGGTTAACCCTCTCTGCGCATATAAAGGTAGATTCTATGCTCTGGATGGAGTATTGCGATTTTCAAAAGCTTCAGGAAAGAAAAGAATTCCCCCCACCATGAATGCATTGACTTCTATAATAAAGCCTAAAACTGTTGGAGTAGTCGGAGTAAGCGAAAAGAAGATGAATATGGCCAGGATTATATTGAATAATGTGGCAAAAGCAGGTTTCCCTAAGGAGAAAATTTATGTGATAAAAGATTCAGTTGAAGAAATAGACGGGATTAAGTGCTATAAAAACCTTGCTCAGGTCCCAGAGAAGATAGATCTTTATGTAGTGGCTGTTCCGTCAGAACAGGTTCCTCAGGTCCTTTTGGATGCATCAGAATCTGCCAAAGTTAATGGAGTTGTCCTGATTTCTGGAGGGATGGGCGAGAAATCTGGAAGCGAAAATATTGCTGAAAAAGTAAATAGTCTCATATTTTCAGCCAGAGAAAAAAATCCCGATTTTGCTTTAAGTGGAGGTAATTCTTTAGGCATAGTCTTAAATGAATCAAAGGTCAATACACTTTTTATTCCTGAATACAAGATGGAGCATCCTCTTGGAAGCAATATTCATATGTCTCCTACAGCTTTTGTAAGTCAAAGCGGCGCCTTTGTTATATCTGCTTTGAGCAAAATGACTAAACTTAAACCTCTCTATAGTATCACAGTTGGCAATCAGCAAGATGTTACAGTTGTTGATTATGCATCAAGACTGGTATCTGAAAACATAAAGAATTTGCTTATTTACATAGAAGGTTTCAAGTATCTTGATGGATTGAATTTTCTGCGCGTCATAGAGAAAGCCAGAGCTTCAGGAATAAATGTGCTTGTCTATAAAGCGGGCAGAACATCTGTCGGGCAAAAGGCTGTGATGGGTCATACCGCTTCTATCGCTGGAGATTATCCTGTAACCAGAGCATTGATGGAAAAAGCTGGGGCACTGGTTTGCGAAGATTTTGATGAATTCTGTGATCTAACTTTCCTGTTCTCTTATTTCGGGGATCTAAAAATAAAAAATAGAAATGTTTTCTTTATAAGCAATGCAGGTTTTGAGTCTGCTGGTATGGCTGATTCTATATCTAAATCAAATGCCGTTGTCTTAAATAAGGACGTCGAAGAAAAAATGAGGAAAACCCTCAAAAACCACAAGCTTGACTCCATAGTTGATGTGAAAAATCCTATGGATGTAACTCCTATGTGTTCAGATGCCGCTCTTGAAGAATTAATATCCGCCGCTCTATCTTGCGATGATATAGGATCTGCGGTGATCTCAATGGTTCCTTTAACTGCTGCAATGCACACCCTTCCAAAATCTGATAAATGGCCAGACGATATGGAGAATAAATCATTCTTAAAAAAACTTTCTTTAATCAATTATCCCAAAAAACCAGTCATTTTTTGTGTGGCATCCGGAGACTTGTACAATTCATATTGCGACCTCGCTATTGCGGAGGGTTTTGTCGTTTTTAGAAGCTCAGATAGAGCTGTCAGAATGCTTGAGAAATTTATGGATTATAGTATCTCTCATTGAGCTAGTTTTAATATGTCCAAAATTTCTTTTTTGCTCAGCCCCATTCCCCACATACTTATGAGCTCGATGGCGTTTTGGGATATCTTTTCAAATTCGCTTGTGGGGATTCCATTTTCTGAAAGCCGTATCTTTAGCTGAAGTTTTTCAGTAAGCCATTTTTCATATTCTCTGACTGTCTCCTTGGCAGTTTTAACTTTGAATATTTCCCTGCCAAGTTTTTCTATTCTTTGAGAAATTCTTTGAATATTGTGTCTCATATAAGCAGGAAGTATTATCGCAAGTCCCAGACCATGAGGTATGTCATATAAGGCGCTTAAAGAATGTTCTATGGCATGATTTGGCCACTGTACTTTTTTATATCCCAATGATTGAATCCCATTCAAGGCAAGACTCGCCGCCCACATCATTGAAGCTCTTGCAGAATAATCTTGAGGCTCTTTCATTATTCTTTCTGTGGAGCTTATTATTGTTTTGAGAACTGCAAAAACATAATTGTCCGTTATTTCGCAGTCCTGGTTTTGTGTGGTTAGATATCCTTCAAGTAAATGAGTCGCAGCATCGCTTGCGCCATATGCAGATTGCTCTTTTGGCAGTGTCAAAGTGGTTTCAGGGTCAAGTATAGAAACTTTGGGAAAAGAAAAAGGAGAGTGCGCTGAATATTTTTGAGCTGTTTCTTCATTTGTTATGACAAAACCAGAATTCATCTCTGAACCGGTTGCTGGTATAGTTAAAATAGTTATAAGCGGCAAGGCCTTATCTATTTTTGCTTTGTTTATAAAAAAATCCCATACATCGCCTTCATAAAAATACCCGGTAGCTATGGCTTTTGATTCATCTATCGCGCTACCACCTCCAGCTGCGATTATAAAATCACATTTGTTTTCTTTTGCTTTTTTTATGCCTTCTCTGACATGTGATATAACTGGATTGGGTTTTACGCCGGGATGTTCAACACATTCAATTGAATTTTTTGATAGGCTTTCAATTATCTTATCATAAAATCCGCTTTTTTTAAGGCTATTTTTACCATACACAAACAAAGCTTTTTTACCATATCTGGCGGATTCTTTTCCTATTCTTGATATAGTATCTTTGCCAAATATTATTTTAACAGGATTTGAAAAAATAAAATTTTCCATTAAGCCTCCTTTTTAAAACTACAAGAATTATTTTAGTATAATTTTACTTTGAATAATAATGAAGGTACTACATATAAGCGAATCATACCGATGGTCTGGAGGAGCGGCGCAGCTTCTGTTTTTGGCCGATTGCCTCAGAAAAAATGGCATAGATAATTATATAGCTTGCCCATCTGGTGGAGATTTATTTAATAGATCTGTTTACAATAATTTTTCAGTAATGGATTTTTCACCAAAGAGCAAGATGGACATAAAGGAATCCTTGAAATATAGCCGCATCTTTGATCAATTTAAATTTGATGTTGTGCATGCCCATCACCCTAAAGCCCACAATGTTGCTTTGATTGCTAAATTATTTTCAAAACACAAACCGGTTTTGACAGTATCTAGGCGTGTGGCATACAAATTGCCTGGAAATATCCTTGGTAAATTGAAATATAAAACCAAATTGGTAAATGCCTATATCGCAGTTTGCGATTATGTAAGGGATATGCTCGTTGATTACGGTATAAATGAGGACAGGGTTTATACTGTGTATAGCGGAGTGGATAAGGAAAAATTTTTTAAGAGAGAGAAAGATACAAATTTCAAGAGAGAACTTGGTCTAAACGAAAATGATTTTGTAATTTCGCTTATAGGCAATTACAGCGAAGTTAAAGGGCAACATATATTAATAGATGCGCTGAAATTATTAAAAGAAAAGAGTTATAAATTTAAGGTGATTTTTGCTGGAGTGAAAACTGACAGCGAAGAATTAAAAGAAATGTTTAAAAAATATTTGCCTTTAGAATATGGTCTTTTTTTAGGTCTTAGAGATGATGTGGAAAAAATCCTGAATATAACCGATATAAGCGTAAATCCATCTATAAAAGAGGCTTTGGCGGGAACTTTGCGTGAATCTATGAGTTGTGGTGTAGCGTCAATAGCAAGTGATGTGGGTGGCAATAGAGAATTATTGAAAAATGGTGTAAATGGATATTTAATAAAACCGGGCGATTTTTATGAACTCTATACAAAGATTGAAAATCTGATGACAAATGAGAACTTGAGAAAAACCTTTTCCGACAATGCTGTTAAGACTATCAATGATAATTTTACCATAGAGAAAATGGCGGAAGACACGATGAGGATTTATTTGAAATATTGTAAAGGGAGTTAAAAATGAAGATACCTGTTTTTTTACATCATCATATAGCCTATAATAACTATTCACCTGAAAAATTTGAAGCTGAGCTTAAATATTTAAAAGAAAATGGATATAAAACTTTATCATTAAAAGAATTTTTAGATTTTCTATCTGGCAATAAAAAATACGATAGGAGCATTCTGTTTACTTTTGATGATGGCTATGCTGACAACTATATATGCGCTTATCCATTGCTTAAAAAATATGGATATAATGCAGTGGTATTTATCTCAACCTTTTATATATCGGATGGTGAGCCTAGGAAAACCATTGCTGAAGGCGCCAGTATACCTGCAATAACAAGAGAAAATGAAAGAATTTCAGAGGGTTTTTTAAGATGGAGTGAACTTAAAATTATGATATCCAGTGGTGTTTTTGAAGTTGGCAGTCACACGAACAGCCATAAGAAATTTAATAAAAGAGCCGAATATGAAAATCTAAAAGAAGAATTGATACTATCAAAAAAAATAATAGAGGAAAAATTAAATATTGAGGTAAATTCCTTTGCTTGGCCATGGGGCAAATTTAATCAACAGGACATGGAGCTGGCTAATAAGTGTGGTTATAAATTGATTTTCACAACCATTACTGGCGCAAGTAAACCAGGCGATGATCCGCTTATGATTAAAAGAATAAATATTCTTTCTGACAGAAATATTTCTTGGTTTAAGAAAAGATTAATGATGCATACCCTTCCTTTAATTTCTGATATATATCCAAAGATTTACGGTATAGACAGAACTGTAAAGAAATTATTCAAGAAATAAAATATTACCCTAAATTATAAAAATTTTGGCAAGGAAGAGAAGAATAAATAATCCAGCGATATCTGTGATAGTGGTTAAAATTACGACAGAAGAATGTGCCGGATCAAAATTAATTTTTTTCATAAAAATTGGCACAATGGCTCCGCATACCGCGGCAATAAGAGTATTAAATGTCAAAGCAGCAAATCCAATGCTTGCAAGTGTCAAGTCTGACTTCCATAGAAAGATAACCAATCCACTTAAAAATCCAGTAGCAAAACCATTTGCCAGTCCAAGAAAAGATTCAGAAATCAATATTTTTTTTACATTTTTAAATTCTATTTCCCCCATCACAATGCCCCGGATAATGACAGAAAGAGTTTGCGTCCCTGCTACCGCTCCCTGCCCAATTATCACCGGTATGAGCGCCGCTATAATACTTATTTGTTCTATTGTTTTTTCAAAAATAGCTACTACTGAGGCGGAAAGGAAAACGGTCAAAAGATTTATAATAAGCCATCTTAAACGATGTTTAAATTTAAATGAAAAAGGAGAATCTATTTTTTCATCAGGATTAGACCCTAGAAGAAGTTGCATATCCTCAATTGTTTCTTCTCTGGCTGTTTCCACAACATCTTTGGCTTCGACTATCCCAAGTATCTTCCCAGATGAGTCAACAACTGGCAGGGAAATGAAGTTTTTTGAAGAGAATATTTTTATCAGCTCATTCTTATGCGTGTACGGCGATACCTTTATTATTTTTTTTATCATTATCTCTTCTATCTTTAGATCATCTCCAGATATTATTAAATCTCTTGTATTTAAAACCCCGCAAAGATTGTTTTCATCATCGACAACATAGAGATAGCTTTTTATCTCTCCAAGTTTAGACAAAACTTTTAGTTTATTTACTGCATCTTTAACCTTCAATCCTTCTTTTAAGGATATGAAATCTGGATACATTATTCTGGCAGCGCTATTTCGGGGATAGTCAAAAAGGTAATAAATTGAAGATTTTACATCCTGATCAAGAAAATTTATTATGTCCTTTATTTCAGAATCGCTAGAATTTCTTATTATTGAGACCAATTTGTATCTATCCAACTTTGAGATAATTTCTTTGGATGAATCTGTGCTTAATCTAGATAAAATTTTTGCCGCGAATTTAGGATTGAAATGTTTTATGCATTTTGCTTGATTTTCTGTGGATAATTTCTTGAAAAGCCTTATTGCTTGCTTAAAATCCATGTTTTCAAAAATAGATGAAGATCTCACTGGATCTGATTTTATTAGATCTTCTATAAATTTTATTGCTATATTATTTTTCATTTTACTTCTTAGTCGCGGCTCTCATTATCCTGTCATTTATCGCAAGTCCAAGCCCTATGTGTGGAACTTTTTCTATGTATATTTTTTTGATTTTTGATCTTTCTATAAAATGGAAGAAGTCAAATAAATTTGCGGCAGCCTCTTTAAGATCTCCTTTTGGAGAAAGTATTTTGACAACCTTACATTTACAATAAGGTCTTTTTTTGAAAGCTATATATGCAGAGTTGGCATCAATTTTTTCCCCACCATTTATAATCGACAAATTAGCTTTTGGCGCATAATGTTTTTTTAATTGTCCGGGTGCTTGCAATTTGCCAGTTTTCTTAACTTTAACCTTAAAACCTGTTTTTTCTTCTATTTCTTCAAGACCTATCGCTCCGGGCCTTAGCAAATAAAAAACACCTTTTTCAAAAGCTATTATTGTCGATTCAACTCCGTGAATTGTCTTTCCGCCATCAATTATCAAGTCTGGTCCCCTGCCAAGCTGATTGACTACATGTGAGGCTCTGACTGGACTGACTCTTGAAAATTTATTGGCGCTTGGCGCAGCTATTGGACACCCAGATTTTTTTATAAGTTCTAAAGCTATTTTAGATGAAGGCATTCTTACTGCAACTGTATCAAGCCCGCCAGTAACTATATCTGGAAGTTTCTTTTTCTTTTTCAAAATTATTGTCAAAGGTCCGGGCCAGAATTTATCTATGAGTTTTTTTACTTTTTTAGGTATGCTTTCTGCGATTAGAGAAAGCTGATTCTTTTTTGATACATGAACTATAAGTGGATCAAAATTAGGCCTTTCTTTTATTTCAAATATTTTGGCCACTGCCTCAGAATTGAAGGCATTGGCTCCAAGCCCGTACACAGTTTCTGTTGGAAAAGCCACCACACCTCCACTTTTCAGTATTTTTGCGGCTTTTAATATACTTTTGGGCGAGGCTTTTAAGATATTACTTTTTTTCATCTTTTAGGAAATCTTTCCACCCTTTTCTTTTAATTTCTAAATTTTTTTCAAGTATGCTTTTTGAATTTTCTGCAGAAAATTTTTTTAGTAATCTTCTAAGGTGAGGATATTTTACGGCCAGTATTTTACAAGCAAGTATAGCAGCATTTTTTGAATTGTTTATTCCAACGGTAGCTACTACTACGCCTGGTGGCATTTGAACTATTGAAAGTAGCGCATCCATCCCGCCTGAGACTCCGCTTGTAAGCGGCAAACCTATGACAGGTAGGTTTGTGTAGGAGGCGCAAACTCCTGGTAGGTGAGCCGCAAGGCCAGCTGCGGCTATAATAGCTTCAAAACCTTTCTTTTCGGCAGATTTTACAAAAAGAGCTAATTCATCAGGGACTCTATGTGCGGAAAGTATGCTGACTTCAAATTCGATCTTAGCTTTTTCGAGAAATTCAAAACAATCTTTCAATTTTGACACATCAGAAGCGCTGCCTATTATAAGCAATATCTTAGGCATATTACGCCACCTTAATGTATATCATTATGAGCGCAATTATACACACCACAAGTCCTGCGCCGACAGCAAGAAGGATAGTAAAAAGAAGAGAAATTTCTTTTCCAAGTTTTTCTATTTGCTCTCTTGCGCAATTCATCTCATCTGAGAGATTGGCAAGCACATGAGCCTGTTCTATCGCAAGTTTTTCCAAGGTTGAAAGATTCTCTTTCTTTTCAGGTAGGTTAATGCTAGCGCGATTCTTTAGCTCTTTTACTGCTTTAGCTATATCTGGACCTTTGCTTATTAAAAGTCTCCATGGTATTTTAGTTAAAAAACTCAATAAAGACATCATTCCTCCAAAGAATCAAAAACATACTCTAAACATTTAATCGACATTAAATTATAATAAATTTATAAACACACTTGCTAAAATGTTAAACTATATATTGGTGCTTAAACTTTATGCTCAAGAGAGGAATCCTTACGAAACAAAAACTTCCAAAACTATTACTTACAAGTGTAATGCGTCCTATAGGCCCGGCTTATGGGGATGCGCAAAGTGTAGGATATGAATTGCTCCATGCTCAGATAACAAGAGTTCAAGGGATGTTTAGCCCGAGAGCTGTTCATAGGCAATTCTCTCTTGATTATATGGCTGAAAATCTGGAAAATCCAACTACAGTGCTTCATTATCCCTCAAAGAAAGAGCTTATAAAAGAGCTTAAAAATGGCTATGACTATGTCGGTATTTCTTTCATAATGGTTACATATCACAGGATGAAAGAAATTTCAGATATAGTTAAAAAATATTCCCCCAATAGCAAAATTATTCTTGGCGGATTTGGCACTGTTCTTCCAGATGAGGCTTTATTGCCTTATGGCGATTATATATGTCGCGGAGATGGTATTGCCTTTATGCGTGAACTGCTTGGCCAAAGCAAGCTTGAAAGTTATAAACATCCCGTGATAGAGAGTCGCCTTAAAGTTTTTTCAAAAACTGTTTCTTATACTGGAATGATATTTGCAGGACTTGGATGTCCAAACGGATGCGACTTCTGTTCCACATCTCATTTTTTCTCGCGTAAGCATATAAAACTTCTTAAAACAGGTCGGGATATATATGAAGTGGTAAAAAAACATCTTGCCATCAATCCAGATGCTCAATTTACAGTGCTTGATGAGGAATTCCTTTTGGACACCAAAAGAGCTGAAGAGTTTAGACAATGTGTTCTTGAAGGCGGAAAGCCTCTTTCTATTTTTGTGTTTGCCAGTCTCAAAGCTTTAAGCCTATATGAGCCGCGTCAGCTTTTAGAAATGGGCATAGATGGGGTTTGGATAGGATATGAAGGTGAGAGAAGCGGATATGAAAAAAGGCTTGGGAAAACAGCTGAAGAGATATTTTCGTCTCTTAAAGAAAACGGCATAATGATATTGGCATCTATGATAGTTGGTTTTGACTATCAGGATGAAAAAATAATAAAGGAAGAGGTTAAAAAACTACTTTCCATGAATCCCGATCTGTGCCAGTTTATGATATACAATCCAAATCCTGGAACGCCGCTTTATGAAAGGGTTAAAAAAGAAGGTTTACTTAGAGATTTTTACAAGAACAATCCTCAGGCATATTGGAAATGGGCCAGTGGTTTCAAATCTCTTCTGATTCATCCAAAAATGAATGCCGAACAAATAGAAAAAATGCAGGAATACTGCTATAAAACAGATTTCAAACAAATGGGTCCTTCGATATACAGGGTAGTAGACACGATGATAAATGGATATTTAAAACATAAGGATTCTTCAAATGAAATGCTAAGATTGAAAGCTCAGAGATTTGCCAAAGAGCTTAAAAATGCCTATCCAATATTTATTCCCGGTGAGTTATTCGGTCCGTCAATTAGAGCTAGAATAAAGGTTATGAAAATAAAGAGAAGACTTTACCGCGCTTTGGGTGAACCCTCATTGAAGGACAGAATTCTTTCCGTGTTGGCTTTGTTTGCTGCGCTTTGGACTTCTTTTAAGCTGAGATTCAATCTTTTTCAGCATCCTTCTCTTTACAGAAAGACTTGGAATTTCCCCGCAGAACCTTGGTCATATGAGTGGTTCGTGGAGAGATTAAAATCTCAACAAATTGAAAATCTTAAAATATACCTTAATGAATACAAGGAAAAACAGTTGGTGCGTGTATGTTTTGAAGGCTCTATTTGCAGGGAAAAAGCTGAGCGTCTGTCTGGAGATATAAGAAATTATTTGGAGAAAAATAAAAATAAGGTTAGGCTTGATTTTGAAAAACTTAAAATGGCAGAAAAAGAAGCTATTGAAACTTTTGCCAGAGAATTGAAAGATTATCGCAGTAGAATAGAGATCTCTTTGCCTAAAAAACTTGCCTCAAATTCAGCTGGCTTTCTCTTGGCGGCTGAAATATTTAGGGTAATCAGGTAATATCAATTGAAGATGGTTCTCAGTGGATGAGACATTTTATTATGTTTTCCCATTTGAAAAACATTGACAGCACTTTGGTTAATTTTGTTTAATTTACTTAGG
>DYLH01000047.1:0-5862 GCA_020722185.1 Candidatus Avelusimicrobium gallicola
TAATGTAAATGAGCCAAAAAATAAGTAGCGAATAGGGTGTAAGTTACACAGGGGAACTTAGCAAGCGAAGAAGAGCTGAGATTCTATACGCCCTTTCGTTTATCAATAAAGCATTAAGAAATCATAATTGTCAGATTTTGGTGATGTTTTTTCTTTTGTGGATTTTCTCACAGGTTTTTTTTCTTCTTCAATTTTTATCTTCTTTTTCTTTTTAGGCAAATCTTTTACTTTTAATCCAGAGAATCTATATGCCAAAGAGAAAGATGAATACGAATAAAGGCTCATAATTGAAGTCGAAAAATCCGCATAAACATTATCAAGAAAAAATCCAAGTCCAAATGAAAATCCTTTGTTTTCCTGAATTCCAGTATATCCCGCTCTAAAATTTAGAATTTTTTGAAAATGATATTCTATTCCCAACTTCGCGGCAGAATCCTTATCCTGAATAAATTTATCATACTCAGCTGTAAATAAAAGCTGCTGATCCATTATTGGACTACTTCTCAAGGAAAATCCGGCCCTGAATATTTGAGGTAAAGGATAAGATTCCTTTACATATTTAACTTTCCCCCCTATGTTTGACATAGAAACCCCAAAGGCAAATCCCTTTTCTGGTTCCACCATTCTATACCCAGCATCTAATGCGGGAGTGGCGGCAGAGTAATCCTCAAGCAGAGTAGATTTAATATACTTCAAGCTAAATCCAAGATAATGCTGAAAGAAAAGCTTATAATTTTCTATTGAAGTTTCTCCCTCGGAAGCTTTTTCCGAATAAGAAACAGCGAAAGCTAAATTTTTTTCGGCATCCATATTTCTTGACACAACATTTCCATTGGGATCTATATACCGGTATGTAAATTTCCCCAGTGAGGAAGAGAATATTGAAGCTCCCAAAATACCTTTCCAATTATTTGAAAATCCTTTATAAGGCAAGGGAGAAGCGAGAGATATGTAATTTATTTGAGTTTTTTCAAATCCGCCTGAATAGGAGAAAGAGGCTTCAGGATTTTCCAGAGATCCTATAGAGGCTGGGTTATAATATGCCCCCCCCATTGAGTCATCTCCTAAAGAAACACAAGCTCCACCCATAGCAAGACATCTAGGACTTACATCATACTTAAGTACATCCAAAGAGCTATCCCCACCAGCAATCAAACCTGAACAAGAAAAAAACAAAAGAGAAATAGCAATTGATATTTTCATAATCACCTTATTATCGCTACCCTGTCCACTTTATTAACCCCAGGTCCCTCAGTCTTTATAAAGTATATCCCACTGGCAACTTTCTTGCCTTGTTCATTTTTGCCATCCCATTCAAATGTCCCTTTACCGGCAGAGACATTTCCATTAAAAATTTCTTTTACAAGAGAGCCAGAGGCGGTGTATACCTTTATCGAGAGATTTCCAGCGCTTTTTACATCGTATTTTAGAAAGGTTTTGGAATTTGATGAGTTTATTATGTTGTTATAAGCCACAAAATCGCTTTTATCAGTGGTAAGACTTATGGCATTTGAAACTCCGAGTGAAACCACATTTGAAGTTTTGGCAATATCCCACATATGATTTGTGCCAAAGATTTCAAGGTATACTGTTCCTATGGCAGGATATTTTGATGCAAAACCTGGCTTAAGTTTAACTCTTCCTCTTATTATGGGATTGCCTTGCGCATCCTCCTCATATGAAGGCCCATTGCTTACACGAAGATAAGATGAAGGATTGTTTGTCTCAGTTAAAGGTATCGGCGATTTATTGTGATCAAGAAGTCTGGCATACTGAAACTCTATTTCCCTGCCCCCACTCCACACTGAACTTGCTGGACTAACCTGATAAGCAAATTTAGGGTATTTTACTTCAAACAAAATTTCATCTTCGTCAAAAGAGGGCGAATATATTCGGGCTGTCCCAGAGCCAGTTATTCCACCTTGCCATGAAAGGGTATAAGGTCTTGACTGGTCGTAGTCGGCAGAATTTCCGCCATATTCAGATGGAGCCGCAGAAATCATGAGATAATATCTGCCGGGAGATGTTATATTGTAAGAGATTGAATTAGTCTGTGAAAGAGTAAGACATTCCTTTGACCCTGTGTAAGGTGGACATGAATATATATCTGGCACGGATTCAGTAAGATATTTCCTATTCTGGTCAAATAAAAACATGCTATAAGCGTGATACATCTCGGATGGAGTGCCCGCTGGAAGTGTCATATTGGCATAAAAAAGTCCCTCACTCAGCGGTATGGAATAATAATCCAGATCTCCAGAATAATCTATGAAAGCAGAAACTGAAGAGAATGTGGAAAAATTAGTAGCCCATTCTGGGCCATTGTTTGGCTCATATATGTCAGGCCAGGTCTGAGAGGAAGCCGGAAATATCCCATGATCGGCAAAAGCATTTTTAATATGATCTTGTATTGTGGCGTTACAGACAGCTCCCTCTAACTGTTTACATGAATCTAAGATTGCTTCAAGCAGATTTGTGAAATTATCCGGAAAATAAAAAAGTGCGGAAAAGATATAAACATCCGCCCTTGGGAGGCCATTGAATGTGGCATTATTTGTCACATTTCCTAAATAATAAGGACTAGTAGTAGCAGTAGTACTAATTTTATATAAGGCAGGCGAAAGGATAAGGCTATCCTCATGCACTTCGCCACTCCAGTTATTCGGGATTTTCTTTTTTGAATTGGCAATATCTCTCGCAGAACCTTCCCCTTCTCCTTCTCCTTGTCCTAAAAAATTTCCAAGCTTGGCTATATCTTTACCCTCTTTCCAGAAGGAAGCCAATGAAAAATAATCAGCCATAGCTTCACTTATAGCCCCAAATTCACCAAAATTTACTATTGGATATATTCTATTTACGACAAGGTGCGTATACTCATGTCTTATTATAGTGCCATCCAAAGCAAAATCTCTGTAAGCTGAATACAGATCCATCGGCCCGCGGCCGAGAAATATGTAATCACCTTCTAGATCATAAAAAGCATTCCACATAGAATTTGGATCTGTACAGAAATCATTGGTTGCATCGGCAAAAACTTGAGTCATTACCGGAACTTGTTTATCTATATCTATTGGTTTATTTGAACCATTTGGATTCTTATTAAGGTCTGTAAAATAATCCCTTATCTTGTTTAGATGATAAAAAGCATTGACCTCCCCGCCATTGCCATCTACAAGATATGTATTAGTGGCCCATACAATAGATCCAGTGGTATTGTCGGCTGAATCATTACCAATTGTCATATAGCTTGAAACCGCCACTGAAAAACCGCTATAGGAGCCAGAGTCATCAGATTTAAGAAGCAAGCGATAAGAAGGATAAGGGATATATCCACCTATAAAATTGTTTTTATTGCCAGTATAATAAGCTGTTCTATAGGAACCACTTGATATTTCTAGATGATCAGAATCTATAGAACCGCCGCAGGCGTCCATACTGCCAACTCTAAAAGAAGAAAATACCGGAGCGGCAAATGCGAAGCTTCTAGATGAAGCTGTCCATGTGTCATTTATTGAAATGGGATAATTGTAAACTGAGTTATTTGAGTAGGGGTTTGGAGAAGAAGCGGGAGTAGAAGATGTTGCCCATTGGGCATTGCCATTGGTAAAATATGAGGAAGGAGCCATAAACCTATTCATAATAAAATATGGCCCCTGCAAAAGTGCAAAGACTCTACTACTTATATTAGTGCAGTACTCCCCGGTGCCGAGAGAAGCGCCGTTTGAAACGCCCGTTTCCAGTCTATTTAAATAGCTTCCGACCCACACATATTGATGATCAATCGGTTTAATAACCTTTGGCTGCCAGTATTCTTCTCTTAAATTGCTATATCCTGTGGGTATAGGCGAGATATCGTAGACATATCCTTTCACAGTTCCAGTACTGACATTATACGGAGAATTGCAGGCATACATTAAGTCATCGTATAAAAACAATATTTTCCCGTTTTTTGCATCGACATAATACACCCATAAGCCTCTTTTTTGACCCTGACCGCCTCTACCAACCACTTTCCATGCAAGTTTATATGAACCGTCTATGTCAGGATATATGACAAGTTTTGAAGAAGATGGATTAAAAAAGCCTAAATCAGCTCTAACTACACTTTCAGCAAAAGTGGATGAAAAAGATGGAGAGATATCAATATCTATTCCTCTGAAATATCTTGCCTGATAAAGAGATAATTCCCCGTTCGAATTGAAATGTCCTCTTACTGAGGAAAATTCAACTGGCAAACCTTTATAATACTGTCTGTAATTTACATGTCTGACTCCGGCAAAAGAAAGCTCTTTTTCAAGAACTAAGTCATCCATAGAAATTCCAAGTAAAGCCTGATTTTCCCTTAGAAAAGAAGAAAAGGCTGTTGCCGCGCTACCTCTATAAGCTTTTGTTTTATCTCCAGCAATTATATCTGGATAACCAGATTTAGCAAAATGAACACGCCAATTCTTTTGAGAAGAATTTCTCAAATTAAATTCCTTAAAAGCTGACAGTACATTTGAATTGATCCTATTGTAAGATGTGGCATTATTGTAAGAATCCGAAAGAGGCGAAATGCGATTCATTCTGAGTTTTTTAAAATCAGATGAAAACGATGCAGAAGAAAGAAAAAGTAAACTCAAAAATATAATAAATTTATTTCTCATAGCTTTCCTTTTTTATCCTTGTTATTATCTTTAAAGACGCGTCCATAGCGCAGTACACATCTTTATCTTGCATAGCTAAAGAAAGAAATTGAAAAGCTTTTTCCTCATCCAAGAAATCTGACAAAGCTATCAATTTTCTTTTCAGCTGACTATCAGAGTATGAAAATATTTGGGAAATTTCTTCATAACTAGCTTTTATTTTTCCTTTTTCAAGCAAAGCAGCCATAGCAGTAACCTTTAGATTAGCATCGGGAGTGTCCATATAAATCGAATTAAGTTTTGAAATAGACTCCTTGTTGGAATATTTAGCAAGAGAAGAAACAGCTTTATACCTCAAAGTTGGGTTTTTGTCATCTGAATACTTGATTAACTCTTCAGCTGACCTTTTATCTGAGACAGCGCACCTAAGCGACTCAAGTAAAAACATCTTAACTTTTACAGATTTTTCACTCTTAAGAATTTCAAGTATCTTTGAGACATTGGCAGGGCATATTTTGGTAAATATTTTCGCAGTTTGTATTCTTGTTTCTTCGTCAGTTGAAGATAAACCTAGGTAAAAACCATCCAAATCTTCTTTTTCCCCCATGGCTGCCAACTCTCGACTTGCCACATCTCTTATTAGCCCATACTGATCGGAACTTTTTATCTTTATAAGCATATCTTTTGCTTTTAATTTCAATAGCAAAGAAATTGTTTCTATAGCTTTTTCCCTTACTTTGTTCGCGGCTATATTTTTAAGCTCCACTAGGGGATCATTTAGCGGACTTTGAGCAGGCGCATCGTTTATAATAGAATAAAGGGTCTCAAGTCCGCTCTTGTCATCTAACATAAATAAAGCTTTACTTGCCGCAATTTTCACATAACCATTATTGTCCGATAAATATTTTCTTATGACAGGCGCAATTCTTTTATTGCCTGTTTTTCCAATACATTCTATAGCATAAGCCTTTATATCTGCTTTCCCTTGTTTGAGTTCTACCACTATTCTTTCAAGAGCTTTTTTGGCAAGCTCATGTTTATCTTTGTCTGTAAAGGAAAAGGAATATGATGAGAAAACAAGAAGAAAAATTGGCAGTAGAGTTTTCATCAACTATATTTTATCTTATAAGGTGTTTAAATTAAATTAAAATTTTGTTACAAATATTTTTCTCTGAGAGTATTTAAGCTACAAAACAGCTAATAAGCATGGGAAAAAGTCTAATAGTGAGAGAGAATA
>DYLH01000047.1:5962-12706 GCA_020722185.1 Candidatus Avelusimicrobium gallicola
ACGCCAGACAAGCAGTTGTCTGGCTTAGGGGGATTACTGCCCCCTAGAGGAATCGAACCTCTATCAACTGCTTCGAAGGCAGCTGCTTTATCCATTAAGCTAAGGGGGCGGTAAGTTTCCAGAAAAAGTCTAATTTTAGGTGCTTAAGTGAAAAAGAACAAAATAGTAGGAAGTCAAATCAGTAAAGAACTTTCAAACCTTGGCACTTATATCTTTAGAACTTCCGAACTTACTCACTATTGTCTTACACGAGAATTAATAGCCATTGTAAAAGAGCCTTTATTATTATAAAATTTATTGAAAGTTTAATAAAGAGCAATTTAAATTCGGAGGAAAAAATGGGTGGACATTCTCACTGGGCTGGAATAAAGCATAAAAAAGCGATAGTAGATGCGAAAAAAGGAAAAGTTTTTACTAAGATAATAAGGGAAATAACTATAGCCGCCAAATTAAGTGGTGGAGATATAGACTCTAACCCAAGACTTAGAAAAGCTGTTGAAGACGCTAAAAATGTAAATATGCCACAAGACAATGTGAAGAGGGCAATAATGAAGGGGACAGGACAAATTCCTGGCGCCATGTTTGAAGAAGTCACCTACGAAGGGTATGGTCCGGCAGGAACAGCTATAATAGTGGAAGGGACAACAGATAATAAGAATAGAACATTCAGTGAATTAAGAAAAATATTTGAAAAACATGGCGGAAATATCGGAGCGAGTGGATGCGTTTCATGGATGTTTGAAAAAAAAGGCTGGTTTGGCATATCTAAAAGTGCCATTTCTGAAGAGGATTTAATGAATATCATCCTTGACGCTGGAGCTGAGGATTTAAAAAACGAGTCAGACTCTGATGAATACGAAGTTTACACATCCCCTCAAGATTTTGAGAAAGTAAAAAAAGTCCTTGAAGACAAAAAAATACAAATATCATCTTGTGAGGTTAGCCTCATAGCGAAAAATGAGGTTAAAGTTGGAGAAGACAAGGCGCAACAAGTCCTAGATCTTATGGATGAACTTGAAGGGCATGAAGATGTAAAAAATGTATACTCAAACTTTGACATACCAAAAGATATTCTTGAAAAACTGATTAAATAAGATGAATTCAATCAGAATACTTGGCATAGATCCAGGACTTGAAAGAACAGGTTGGGCGATAGTGGAGAATTCCAGAGATAAAAGACCGCATATACTGGATTCAGGCATAATAGAGACTTCATCTAAAGAAAAACTTCAACTGAGACTTAAAAAAATATACACAGAGATAGAAAAAATATTGAAAACACACTCCCCATCCTCCGCTGCCTTGGAGGATATATTCTTCTCAAAAAGAGCTGACACACAAAAAAACACAACATATGCCAGAGGCGTAATACTTCTAGCTCTTGAAAATTATAATATTGAAACACAGGAATACAATCCAAGAACTGTAAAAAGTTCCATCTGTTCAAATGGCAATGCCGACAAAAAACAAATAATGAAGTCTGTTCAACTTATATTTGGACTTAAGGAACCGCTGCTTCCAGATGATGTATCAGACGCTGCGGCAATTGCCTTTCTTCACTTGAGAAATTCATCCTTTAAAAGACTGCTTTCGGGGAGCTATACAAGATGATAGCGATGATAACAGGCAGGATAAGGACTACAGCTTCAGGGAAAGTTATCATTGAAACAAATGGCATTGGATACGAAGTTAATATGTGCGACAATTCAATAGCTGCTCTTTTAAAAGGAGAAGAAGTAACCCTATATATATCCACTTCATTCAGTATGTACGAAGGGCAGTCTCTCTACGGGTTTTTAAATGAAGAAGAGAAAGAGATTTTTGAGCTTTTCCGAAACTTCATCCCGTCAACAGGCGCAAAGAAAGCTCTTGAGTATTTGAACAAAGCGATTAAATCCTTACCGGATTTCAAAAATGCGATAAGAGAAAAAGACTCCAAAACGCTCACCGCAATGTTTGGTTTCACTAAGAAAACTGCAGATAAATTGTCTGAATCTCTAAAAGATAAAATTTCCTGCGAATATCAAGATAATGCTAGGATAAGGCCCACTGGAGAATTGTACGAAAAGACCTTTAATGCGCTTATTTCACTTGGATACAGGCCTACAGATGCCAAAGAATCTCTGAATTCTGTATTTTCTTCCCCTTCTGCAGCATCTTTGTCTTTTGAAGAAATGGTAAAAGAATCCCTTAAAAGGCTGGCTGGGAAAATATGAAAAATGAAGATCTTCTCAATTCAAAACATCTTATAGGAGAAGAGAATCAAGAATATTCACTGAGACCTAAAAAGCTTGAAGAATTCATAGGTCAGGAAAAAGTAAAACAAAATCTCAAGGTTTTTATTGAAGCGGCAAAAATGCGCAAAGAGCCTTTGGACCATTGTCTCTTCTATTCTCCCCCAGGACTTGGCAAAACCACTCTATCTCATATATTGGCAAATGAACTTGGAGTTGGTATAAAAATAACATCCGGGCCTGTCCTTACAAAGCCGGGAGATCTGGCGGCCATGGTTACAGCAGAGCTATCTGATGGGGATATACTTTTCATAGACGAAATACACAGATTAAATACTTCTGTAGAGGAAGCCTTATATCCAGTTATGGAAGATTTTACATTCTTTGTGAATACGGGCAAAGGGCCAGGGGCGACAACACTCAAAATACCCACCCCAAGAATAACGATAGTAGGCGCCACGACGAGAAGCGGACTGCTTACTGGACCTTTAAGGGATAGATTTTCCATAATGATAAATCTTGGCTTTTATGAAAAAAATGAAATAGAGAAAGTGATAAAAAGATCCGCCAATATACTCAAAATAAAATTTGAAGAAGAAGGGATAAAAGAAATAGCCTCATGTTCCAGAGGCACGCCCAGAATAGCAAACAGGTTACTTAGAAGGGTTAGGGATTTTGCTCAGGTAAAAGGCAATGGGATAATAGACAAGGATATAGCAATAGAAGCTCTTAAAGCTCTTGGTATAGACTCACAGGGTCTTGATCACTTAGACAGAGAGTTTCTTACATCCATAGCCCAGAGATTTGATGGTGGTCCAGTAGGCATAGAAAATCTTGCAGTAGCTTTATCGCAGGAAACAGACACATTGACAGACGCTGTTGAGCCTTATTTGATAAAGGCCGGTTTTTTACAAAGAACACCCAGAGGCCGCATTTTAACTGAAAAAGCTTACTCTCACCTTAAAATCAAAAAAAATAATAAACAGGAAAAGTTATTTTGATGATGAGATCTACACTCTTACTTATTCTTTCTATGTCTTTCCATTCTCTAATGGCGTCAGACGGCAAAGACAAAGAGCTTGAAATAAGAATACTTATATCTAAAAATTCTCAAGCCACTTTTAATACTTATGGCAATGTAATTGTTTCAGACTATTCAGGAAGAAAATTCAGACTTATCCCAAATGCAACATACATAGCCAAAGCTGATTCTGAAAATTTTCTATATCTAAGCAAAGAAAAACTAAGCTCTCCTGTCGATTTTTTTATACCTGACGGTAAAAATTTTTTGAAAGTAAACGGCAGAAAATACAAAGGCAAATTGAGAGCTATAAGTCACAGGGATGGTTCTCTAATCATAATAGAAGAATTGCCTTTTGAAAAATATCTTTTGGGAGTGCTCTCCTGTGAAATGGGGCCGAACTGGCCTATTGAAGCTTTAAAGGCACAGGCAGTCGCTTCCAGAACATATGCGGCTAGACTATTAAATAAAGGTAGAGAATATGATGTAGAAAATGATACTTCTCATCAAGTTTATACCGGACTTGAAAAGATAAATACCAATATAATAGAAGCGGTAAATTCAACAAAAGGAGAAGTGCTTTATTACAATGGGAGAATGATAACCGCTTTTTTTCATGCCTGTTGTGGAGGCAGAACAACTACCCCCTCTGCGGCTTTTCAAGGAAATATAATAAAGCCACTCAGAGGCGTAATTGATCCATATTGCAAGACATCTAATCACTATGAATGGGATATCACATTGACAGAGTCTGATATTTTGAGGATGATACAAAGTCGCGGATCGACAGCTTTAAAACTTAAGGGAATAAGGATATACTCCAAAGATAAATCAGGAAGGGCTATAAAGTTAGAATTTAAAACAGATCGTTCAAATTTTAGAATGAAAGCAAATGATGTAAGAAAATATTTTGGTAATTTTGAATTCAAGAGTACTTTTATAACTAGAATAAAAAAGACAAACAAAGGCTATATTTTCTATGGAAAAGGATGGGGACATGGGGTTGGGATGTGTCAGGAAGGGGCTAAAAATATGGCGAGGAAAGGCTACTCTTATAAAAGAATTCTTTCATTCTACTATCCGGGGGCAAGAATTACTGATATGGAAAAATTCTTTGCGCAATAATATGCTAGAAAAATTCTCTCAACTTCAAATAAATCCATTAATAGCCGATAAACCGGCAGAGCCAAGAGATTCTTCTAACTTAATGATAGTAAACCGCGATTCCGGTAAAATAATACATGAAAAGTTTTTTAACATAGGAAATTATCTTAGAGCGGGAGACTGTATAGTTTTAAATGAAAGCAAAGTATGGAAAGCCAAAATATACGCAAAAAAAACTACTGGAGCAAAAACAGATTTCCTGCTAATTTCCCCTCTTGATGAAGAAAGAAAAAAATGGAAACTTCTTTGCAGGAAAGCAAAAACAGGAGATATATTTGAAGTATCTGGCAATTCTACGGCTAGATGTATAGCTTTAAATGAAGATGGGAGTTTTTCTTTTGATTTTTCAATTCCATTAACTGAAAAATATCTTGAAGAATTCGCAACAGTTCCCCTGCCCGTGTATATAGAAAAAAAAAGAAAGGAAAAAGGACTTGATAGTGAATTTGAAAGCGATCCCCAAAGATATCAAACGGTATATGCCAGCAAAACAGGGTCCATAGCCGCGCCAACAGCTGGATTTCACTTTACTGAAAACCTTCTAAAAGGTTTATCAAATAATGGGGTATTACTATCATATGTAACATTGCATATAGGATGGGGAACATTCAGACCCGTAAGGAGTCAGCCTCAACAACACAAGATGCTCGAAGAAGAATGTGAAGTTTCTTTAGAAACAGCCTCTCTCATAAATAAAATCAAAGCTTCTGGAAGTGGCAGGATAGTAGCGGTAGGGACATCCTCTATTAGGACATTGGAAAAAATGAGCATTGATGAAAAAACAATTAAAAGCGGAAAAGATTTGGCGGATATGTTTATATATCCTGGATATAAATTCAAGATACCAGATGTATTCATAACAAATTTTCATGTGGCGAATTCCCCTCCCCTTTTTATGACAGCAGCTTTCTGCGGAGAAGATTTACTTTTTGAGGCTTACAAGCAGGCAGTAGAAAAAAAATATCGTTTTTATTCTTATGGTGATTCAATGATGATATTATGAGGATCACTGGAAAAGGTAGAGAATAGAAAATAGAGAGTAATTTGGCACTTTTGCTCTTTTGAGCTTACAAATTTACTCAATGATGCCAATGTGGAGAAAATTATGGAAAACTTTGAGATTATTGAAAAAGATTTATTGTCTCACGCAAGAAATGCCCAATTGCGCGTAAAAAGAGGAACTATAAGGACGCCGATATTTATGCCAGTTGCCACACAAGCAAGCGTGAAGGCTTTAAGCCAAGAAGATATTGCCAAAATAGGAGCTCAATGTCTTCTATCCAATACATATCATCTTTATCTAAGACCTGGGCTTGAGACCTTGAAAGTTTTTGGAGGATTGAATGGATTTATGAACCATCCGGGACCAATACTTACAGATTCCGGAGGGTTTCAAGTTTACAGTTTAAGCAAACTTAGAAAAATAACTGAAAATGGGGTGCACTTCAACTCTCACATAGACGGATCTAGCCATTTTTTCACTCCGGAAAAAGTTATAGATTATCAGAGAATCATAGATTCAGATATATGGACATGTCTTGATGTCTGTGTAGCTAATCCAGCATCGTATTCTCAAGCAAAGGAAGCTTTAAAAAAAACCTTGATATGGGCACAGAGAGCCAAGAAAAGATATCATGAAATAAATAAATCTATGGAAAACTCCCAAAAATCCCTCCTTTTTGGAATAATACAAGGATCTATTTTTCCAGATTTAAGGAAAGAAGCCGCCATAGCAGCTGCTCAGGAAGATTTTGATGGATTTGCCATAGGCGGACTTTCAGTTGGAGAAAGCAAGGAACAGATGTTTGAGGCACTTGCGGCTGTTATGGAAAATTTGCCAAAAAATAAGCCTGTTTATTTTATGGGGCTTGGGACGCCAGAAGATATATGGAGATGTGTCGAAATGGGAGTTGATATGTTTGACTGTGTTTTGCCAACGAGAAATGCAAGAAACGGACAAGCGCTAACCTCTGAAGGGAAAATTTATATAAAAAATGCCAGATACAAGAAGGATGAAAACCCTCTTGATCCATTATGCGACTGCGAGACATGTAAAAAATATTCTAGAGCCTATTTATCGCATCTCTATAAATCTGGAGAACTGCTTTCTCACAGGCTACTATCAATACACAATCTAAGGTTTCTGCTGAGGCAAACTGAGATAATGAAAGAAGCAATAAGCGAAGGAAAATTTACTCAAGCCAGAAAAAAATTTATGGAAAGATATATGTGCTGACAAAAAGAGGATAGAAAATAGACAAGCGATTTAAGATCGCAAATATAAAAAATAAAACGCCCATAAATTTGTTAAAATAGTATATATAG
>DYLH01000009.1 GCA_020722185.1 Candidatus Avelusimicrobium gallicola
TTTTATTTCTTTTTTCATAATTTTTGCTCGCAATTCATAATCGTCAACCACTCATCTCCGATTTATCTTATAACTACAATTTTCCCCATCTTGGAATTTTTACCTGAAACTACTCTCCAGATATAAACGCCGCTGGCTAATTTTTGCCCATTATTATTTTTTACATTCCATTTTATCTTTGAGTCAGCTAAACCCCACGGAATAGATATATTCTTAACCAATCTGCCATCAATAGAATAAATTTCTATATTACCCTTTTGTGGTATATTCGCAAAAGTAATACCGTCTTCCTCCGTCCCTGTTTGCCCGTCCCCGTCACCTCTATTAGGACCATTAGGTCTGAAAGGCACGGGATATGCAAAAACATCTTTTACAGATTCTTCCATTTGTCCCATTAAGCTGTAAATCCCAGATTTTCTAAAAATAAAACTAACTTTCAAATTTTCAACGCTTAAATTGTTTCCAAAACTTTTCAACCACATGGCGTCCTCTTTGTCCAAAACATAACCTCTCAAAGAAGATATTCTGATAGGATGATCGTAGCCGTCCACATTGCCGTCTCTATCCGCATCCTGGATTATATAAGAAAATTGTCCATCGTTTTTAAAAGCGTTAAAACAAATGCTTTCTTCATCCATAAAAGCCAATTCGCTAAATACTATGGGATATGAAAGTATACCATAATTTACTATGGCTTTCTGATTTGCCCTTTCCACTATCGGTTTATATGAACTTTCATCTATTTTATCGTTTAAAAATAAGTCAAAAACTTCTTTATCCACAGAATTTGGCGGAAGATATAACTCCATTTTTGAATTTTTAAAATTAACGGCAAGTTTTTTCTGAAAAGCAAAGTATGGGGGATTGTAAAAGCCGCTTCTATTGCAATAGTTTGAATTCCTTGTTATGGAATCAGCATCACTCGAAATTTCCTGCCCCGACGCTCCTCTTAACAAATATTCATCAGATGAAAGATATTCGCCTCCGGAATTGGCTATTATTGAAGATTCAAGCGAATAACTTTCCCCCGAAGATACTAAAGCCCAACAAGGCTGGATAGAAAAAAAAGCGACAAAAATATGGTATACTATATTCCTCATGAAATACATTATAAGAGAAAATTTAATTTAAATCCTGAAAAAATTATGAAATAAGGATTTTTTAATTTTATGTCTGAAAATGATTTTAAACTTTGCCTTTGTTTAAATGAAACGGAAATTTCGCAAAAATGGATAAAAACCCTAAAAAGCGAAAAAATAGACATTCTGCTGTTTAGAAATTTTGCGGAATTTGAGAATTTCGTGCTTATTTCCGCTCCTCATCCCGAAAAAACTCTTTTAATTATTCAAATTCATCCTCAAATATGTCTCTATGAAACTCTCCTTGAATATCTGGCAAAAAAGGATATTTCCGTAATAGTTTGCGGAGAAAACCTCAATAATTCCATGGTGGCAGAAATTCTTTTAAAAGGGGCCGAGGATTATGTAAATCTGAATATTGACCCTCTTATTTTAAGAGCAAAAATAATATCTCATTTCAAAAGAATGTCAGGCTATAAAAATCAAATAATTCCTTTTCCGCGAAATAAAAACATTATTTCTTCGGAAAAAAGGGAATTAAAAATTCGAATTGACAAAATGTCAGTTCTCATCAGAGGTAAAAAAGAAGTGATCCTGACGCAAAAAGAATTATCAATTCTGGGACTTCTGATTAGTAATGAAAACAGGATAGTCAGAAGAACCGATGTATTGAAAAACATCTGGAAGGATAAGGTTGAAAACATAAATCCGCAAATTTTGGATAAATATATAGAAATTTTAAGGAAAAAATTGAATTCCGTTGGACAAAACATTAAAACCATATACGGGCTGGGATATATGTATAAAGGTAAAGAATAAACTTTAACATAAGGAGACAAAATTGTGAAAATACTGGTTGTCGACGACGACGAGGTGTTCAGAACTTTGGTAAAAGAAGTTCTCGCGCAAGAAAACTATGAAGTAATTACAGCTAATAATGGATTTTCGGCGTGGAAAATTCTTCAAAAAGAAAAAGCGGATATTGCCATTTTAGATGTCAATATGCCACAAATGAGTGGATTTGAGCTTTTAGCAAAAATAAGAGAAGATAAAACATTTTCTAAAATGCCGGTAATAATGCTTACCATAAGAGCCTTTACTGAAGACCAAATAGCAGGATATGAATATGGTGCTGATGATTATCTGGCTAAACCTTTTGATAACCAGATTTTGTTAGCCAGAATAAAAGTTTTAGAGCGAAGAATTCTGGGGAAAAAATAAAACGATTATGGCCAATTCATAAAGCTGCCTGATTCTCTTGAATTTCCTCTCATACATAGCGGCAGCTTCATAAAACTGATTTGTTTGATAATTTCTTTATAGCTTCGGCAAAGGTAAAGAAGAAAATTTATAATGCAAACGGTAAGGTCGTAAAAAGAATATACGACAAACCGAAAACGCCTTATCAAAGGTTAATAGAATCTTCTTATTTATTAAAAAGCGAAAAAGAGACTCTTATAGAGATGGAGGGAAAATTAAATATGGTAGAATTGAAAGGGGAAATGGAGAAATGCCTGGAAGAATTATTTGAACTATCAAAAGAGCGAAAACAAAAATCAAAAATAATTCGGAGACAAATATTTTTGTCTAACAAGACTCCGGAAATCAATTTTCAGAGGCATCCAGTTTTGATCTAACACATATTACGTTTCTACAAACAAAATTTTGTCGCCGGGATACACCTTACCAGAAATTGAACCAGACGAGGTTTCAAGAACATAATAGGCGTTTTTTTGCCATGAAGAAAATCGCCATGGTTTAAGATCTGTATACACAGATACTACCTCCATATCTTTTGAAATAAATACAATGTCTATGCTGAAACGCATAAAACAAGTGTGAATCATAGCTCCCGGGAATAAAAGAAGCCCCTCGCCTTGAGGCAAATTAACTTTAAACATAAGGCCTAAAAAACGCGAAAAAAAAGTATTGGCAATATGCGCTTTTTGGCAAATTTCTATTTTCTTAGTTTCATTGTATATCTTCATCTTAAAATGACAAATTTCCCCCTAGCTTTGCCCTTGTCAGTTTTTACAAGAACTATATAGGCGCCAGAGGCAACATAAGCGCCAGAGGAATTTTTACCGTCCCATGAAAAGCTCTTTACTTCGGTTATAAAATCTCCATTGAAATCGTATATCTGTATTTTCATATCGGAAGTTGATATTTCCTGAGGGACATAGAAATTTATAAATCCATCTTTTGCGGGCCTGAATGGATTTGGGAAGGCAGATATTTTTTTCTCAGATGAAAAAGATGAAAGGGAATCCGAAAGAAAAAGCATAGACCTGAAAGCGTTGATTCTCCCCCAACCGTATTGCCGATCTGGGCCCCTTTCTCCCAGATCATCAGCTGTTTTTCTTAAGATCTCAAGTATCTGAGAATTTGTGTATTGCGGTTTATTTGACCACATCAAAGCTAAAGCCCCAGAAACTATTGGCGCAGAGAACGATGTGCCATTTTCGTAAGAATAAAATGGACTTGAAGTATAAGTTGTGTAGATACCGGTGCCGGGAGCAGAAACGCCATTTAACATAGCTTCCCCATTTGATGAAAAAGGCGCCAGAAAATCATTTTCATCAGTGGCTGAGACAGGTAAAACGCCAAGGCAATTTCCCGGAGAATTCACCTCAGAAGAATCATTCCCGGCGGAAGCCACTATTATAATACCTTTATTTATGGTATCTGAAATTTCATCCTGCAAGTTAGAATCGCATGGCACATCGTCCCCTATACTTAGATTGGCTATTATCTTGCCATAAGTGGGTGAATCATGCAAACTCTCAAGATAGTTCAAGGCTTTTATTATAGCCGCATCGCTGGTAGTACAACCATTCTCACTTTTATCTGAGCAATCAGAGTTACAGTCATCTATATTAAAAATCCTCACTGAGAGTAGCTTTGCGCCCCAAGAAAACCCGGCTATACCTTTGGAATTGTTTGTTGAGGCAGCTGCGACTCCTCCTACCGCAGTGCCATGATAACAAGCTTGTAAAGGAGGATTTTCATCCACGGGGCCTGTACTACCATCTGCCGATATTGTAACATTCCCTGAACTGCTCACCTTTCCAAGCAAATCTTCATGAGTGGATAAGATTCCACTGTCTACAATCGCTATTGTCACAGCGCTTGAATATCCCGTTTCATATTCCCATGCCGGATAAACACTCGTCTTAGAAAGATAATACTGTGAACTTAGATATGTATCATTTGGAAGAGATTTTATTCTATAAACTCGATTGGGAGAGACTTTTATTCCTAAATTTTTAACAGCGGACATGGCAAAGTTTACTTTCAAAGATGTGGAGAATGAAACAAGATAATTCTTATCTGAAAGTTTTTCAATTATTTTGTAACCAGCTTTTTCAAGAGCCTTTTTTTTACTTTCATCTTCACCTATTTCAGCAATAAGCATGCCGCTAAAAGCGTCATAGTTTAGGCTTTTACCAGATAAAGCGAGAGAAACTTTCTCTGTTTGAGCTCCCAAAGAAAGCGCAAAAATTAAAATTGGAATAAAAAGAATCATTTATCCTTTCCAAAATTTTTTGAGGGAGCGCGTGATATTATATCTTTGAAAACTAGCTGTTTGAAAGATTCATCTATAAAAATGAAATCAGCTGGAACAGAGACAGAAAGATTACCTTTTCTATTTCTCATTATCCCAAAAACAGCCATTATGTCTTCATCAAATTCAACTTCGGCATTGGCTATTCTATACTCTGATTTAAGTTTCCTGACTGAACGAACTTTAAAATTAACAGGCGTTTTCTTCTTGGCAGAAACGCATTTTCCTGTCTTAAAAATGGAAAGGATGCGCTCATAGGTTTGTTTTGAAATTATTCTTATATTTTCATAAACCCGCTCTTTGTGCTGTTCAACTGGCATAACAATCTTGCCATCCTTCATCACTATATTTTTGACGGTATAAGATTGAGCAAAAGACATTTCAGCTTTTCCAGATGGAGATATTTTACAAGAAGTTATTTCTGAAGCATTTAAGTGGTGTATTAAAAGAAGAAATGTTAAAAACTTTATCATAAATTAGCCTTTTTTACTATGTCTATGAGTTGGTATATGTCGTCAAGTTCAAAATCCGCGCCTGAAATTTTCGTGTCAAATTGATTGCCATATTTGGCCCATGCTGTGAGCATACCCGCATTTTTCGCGCCAACTATATCCCGCTCAGCCCAATCGCCAAGCATCAAAGCCTCATTAGGAGTAAGGCGCATAAGTTCAAGTATTTTCTTGAAAGGTTTTATATTTGGTTTTCTCTCGCCTGTGTCATCAAATGAAACCACATTCTCAAAGTAGTGATGTAGACCAAGTCCTACTATTCTAAGCCACACGGGAAGTCTTGGGGCATCCGAGACAACGCCCATTCTTATCCCCATTTTCATTAGTTCAGTAAGGGTTAACTTGACATGGGGATAGAGTGTCATATGCCCTTCTTTTGCCCTCTTGTAACCAACGATTCCAGCGGCCAAAAGTTTATAATCGACTTGACCAAGCTCTTTTTTTAAGACTTTGTCAAATATATTCTGGTCCTCTATCCCTTCCTCCCAATACACTTTGAATATCTTTTCAATCATTTCCTCTTTTTTGACATTCAATCCTGCGTCTATCATCGCATCCACGGCCGCATCCACAGCGGCGCGTTTCATTCTCATAAAATCCATCAAGGTATTGTCTATGTCAAATATAACTGCTTTTATCATTTACTGACCCTTTCTATGTATTGAGAAGTTCTGGTATCCACCTTAACTAGATCCCCTTGATTTACGAAAAGAGGAACTTTAATTTCTATACCCGTTGAGAGTTTGGCTGGTTTGGTAACATTGCTGGCTGAATCGCCTCTTATTCCGGGGACAGTTTCAACCACTTCAAGCACAACATTCGCTGGAAGAACTATATTGAAGAACTTATCATTGAGGTATAGACCTTCCACTTCCATATTCTCAGTTAGGAACTTTACTGTATTTCCCATTTTTTCAAGTGGAACGCCAACCTGTTCATAAGTGACATTATCCATAAAATAAGCCATTTGAGCATCAGAATACATATAAACTTTTGGTCTTTTTTCAAACATAACATCTTTGAATTTATCTTCTGGCCTATATCTTGTTTCTGTGATAGATCCTGTGTCAAGATTTCTAAGCTTAACCCTCACTACAGCCCTCGCCTGAGATTTTCTATGATGTTGATATTCAAGCACCTCTACAGTGTTTCCATTTTCGTCTATGAATATAGTTCCTTCTTTAAATTCTGTGGCAAGTATCATTGAATCCTCCTAAGAGTGTTTACCTAACAAATTCGCTATATTGACAATTTTATAATATTTATGAAATAGATGAAAGGTCTATCAAGAAATCCTTTCTCCGGTAAATTTTGGCTTTGAGCCATACTGCTGATAGGCCATTAGTTTTAGGGCAAGTATTCTCTTTTCCATTGGAGGATGAGTGGCAAAAAGATCTCCTATAAGTCCTTCTTTTTCTTCTATGAGGCTACCCCTAGGGTCTGTTATACACATGTGGGCTATGCCATTGTTCACAGCATAGCTTGGTTCGACAGCCATCCTTATTTTTTCAAGGGCGCTTACAAGGGCCAGAGGATTTCTGGTCAGCTCCGCGGCAGAGGCATCCGCTAGATATTCGCGTTGTCTGGATATGGCAAGAGCCAGAATCCTAGAAATAAGGGGAGCAAGTATGACAAAAATTAACCATATTATGAGAAGGATTCCTCCAGCACCTCCTTTTGAGCGTGAAGAGGAAACACTTCTGCCTCTTGAGTATCTGACACTTCTCATTGACCAGTCGCTTATTAGGGATACGGCATTTACAAGCGACGCAGCCACAGTCATCACTCTTATATCATAATTTCTTATATGGCTCATCTCATGCGCCACCACAGCCTGCAACTCTTCTCTGTTTAGTTTCTCAATTAAACCTTCAGTAACAGCTATGTAGGATTTCTCTGGAGAAAAACCCGTGGCAAATGCGTTTAAATCAGGATCAGGAATTATATACGCTTCTGGCTCAGGCAAACCCGCGGCTATGGACATTTCCTTAACAATGTTTATATACTGTTTCTCAGATGGATTCATCTGCACAGCCCTTCTGGCCATAGCAGAGCGCAAAACCATTTTCGCTCCGCTTGACATGCTCATCAGTGACATAAAACCGGCTATTCCCAAAGAAGCTATTGTTCCTATAGGTAAAAACTGCCCTGATATACCCTCTACATCATAATAGCCCTCGCTATTTAAGACATATCTAGGGCTGCCAGAATGAACGCTGCCAAGGTAGAAATAGTCAAAACCCAACCCAAGAAGGACAAAAAAAACAAAGAAGACCAGAAAGAGGAATAATGTGATCCTCTTATTACTGGCCTGTTGTTCATATATATTCACTCAGGCCCCCGTAAGTTCAGATAGTAAGATCTACTTTTGGATTTTCCCTTTCCTGCGAATTTTGTGGCAATTCAAAAAGCTCAGATGAAGTAAAGCCAAGCATTGAAGCGATCATATTGTTTGGGAAAGTCTGTTGAGCTATATTAAACTTTGTAGCAATATCATTGTAAAACTGCCTAGCGAAAGCAAGAGTGTTCTCTGTGTGAGATAGTTCTTCCATAAGCTGTTTAACCTGTTCATTGGATTTGAGATTTGGATAATTTTCACTAAGAGCCATTATTTTAGAAAGCCCCTGAGTTATTATATTCTCGTTTTCAAAGGCCTCTTTCATATTTCCGCTTTGGGCCGCATTTATGGCTTTTGCTCTCGCATTGATAACCTTTTCAAGTGTGTCTTGTTCAAATTTCATTTCACCTTTGACGGCGTTAACAAGATTAGGGATTAAGTCATGCCTTCTTTTGAGCTGTACGTCTATCTGCTTAAGCGCATTAACAGTTTGATTTTTAAGCTTTACCAAACTATTGTATGTGAACACCAGCCATATTGCCACAACACCAATCGCAATTAGAACTATTGTCATTTTCCCTCCTTATCTTGTAAGAGGAACCGATTTTTTTCTGCCAACCAAGATGGTATCCTCTATTCTAACACCAAACTTCCCGTAAAGGTATATGCCCGGCTCCACGGTAATGATCATTCCCTCGCGAAGCTCTGTTTCTCCCTTAGTATTGATATAAGGTTCTTCATGTATTTGCAAACCGACTCCATGTCCAGTGCCATGAATAAAATACTGACCATATCCAGACGCAGAGATATAATCACGACAAATTGCGTCAATATCTTTTCCCTTTCGCCCGGCAAGTACTCCAGCGACGCCAGCTTTTTGAGCCTTGTCTACTATAGAATAAACTTTCAAAAACTCCGCTGAAGGCTGACCATAAAAGAAAGTTCGAGTCATATCAGAGCAATATCTGCCAAATACGCAACCAAAATCTATCAAGACAGGCTCGTTCTTTTTGAGTTTCCTTGTTGAAGTTTCATGATGAGGCAATGCCGAATTTTCCCCGAAAGCTATTATCAGATCAAAGGATTTTTCCATTGCGCCCTGCTTGCGCATTAAATACTCCATTTCAGCGGCGACATCCACTTCTCTTATCCCTTCTTTTATTTTTGGTTTTATGAGTTTGAATGTCTTGGCAGCTATTTTGCAAGCAGTTTTTACATTTTCAAGCTCTTCGCCCTCCTTTATCATCCTCAAAGAGGTCAATATGCCCGAACATTCCTGCAAACCGCCAGATACCCAGAATTTTCCCTCTGTATAGGATTCAAAAGATGGATCAAAAACTGTTTTTTTCAGTCCAAGCTCTTTTATCTTAGAAAGCACGCTTTCATGGTAATTGTCATAAACTACGGTATCTATAAAAGAAGCTATCTCTTTAAAGTGTTCAAGAAACATCTTAGGAATAAAAGCAAAAGATTTATTTTTGGTTATGAGCACAGCTGTTCTATCTTGATGAAAACCACTTACATAGAAAACATCTTTTATTTGAGTAAGAAGCAAAGCATCAAGTTTTTTTTCACTCAATATTTTGCGGATATCAGATATTCTTTTAGCGTGTATATTCATATGAATTGATTATATAAAATTACTGAAAAATTTCAAGCCTTTGTTTGAATGCTTCAGCCAAGATATAAAAATCATTTGCAGAAAGCTTTTCAGCTCTCAATTGAGGATCTATGCCAGACTTAGACATAATGTCTGATATTTCCTCTCTGCTTAATTTTCCCCCACTTGATAGAAAGAAAGAATTAGCTATGGTTTTTCTTCTATGCGCAAAACAAAAAGAAGCCACCTTTCTCATACCTTTTATCAATGATATATTGGGAACATTTTCAAGAGGTTTTACCATAACGACAGCAGAATCTACTTTCGGAACAGGAGTGAAGCATCCTCTCGGAACAAATAAGACTTGCTCTATTTTTGTCTGAAAAGAGCAAACAGCTGAAAAATATCCATAATCTCTACTCCCGGGATTAGCGCAAAGTCTGTCCGCAACTTCTTTTTGAAACATAAAAACAGCTCCACCAAATCCAGCGGTGTCGAGCACCTTTTCCATTATGGCAGTTGAGATTTTGTATGGCAAATTTCCAAAGAAAAAAATCTTTTTAGTTTTAGGCAGAATAAGAGATAGGTTTATAGAAAGAAAATCTGAGTTTATCAAATCCAGAGATGGATATTTTTTAGAAAGCAAACTAGCAAGTTGAGAATCAATTTCAACAGCTTTCATAGAAGGCACTCTTGGAAATACCAGAGATGTTATAGCTCCTTGACCTGGACCTATCTCAATTAGAGCATTGTCCTTAGAAAAATCTGCCATAGAGCAGACTAAATCCGCTATTTTCTCTCTCATGGAAATATCTTTTAAAAAAACTTGACTAAATTTTATCATCAGGACATATTCTCCAGTTTATATTTTACTTCATAACCCAACTTCCACACATCCCCAGCTCCAAGCGTCAGGAGTATATCTTTGCTTTTCATTGACATGGCTATTTCATAAGAGCTTGTGAATGGAAAAGCCTGTGTGCCACTTTTTTTAAGTTCTTTTATTATCAGATCAGAAGTTACTCCCTTTATAGGCTTCTCCCCGGCAGGATATATAGGACAAACAAAAACCTCATCAGCATCTGAGAAAGCTTGACCGAACTCTTTATAAAGCAAAGCTGTTCGAGTAAAACGATGAGGCTGGAAAATCACTCTTATTCTTCTTTCAGGGAAAAAAGATTTCAAGGCAGAGAGTGTATTGATTATTTCAGTTGGATGATGACCATAGTCATCATAGAAAGAGATATCACTATATTCGCCTATCATTTCAAGCCTTCTCTTAACGCCAGAAAAATTTTCAAGAGCTTCTTTTATGGCTGATCTATCAAAACCCAAGAAACGAACTGAAATATACGCCGCAAGAGAATTTCTTACATTGTGCAGTCCAAAAACTCGCAATTTTATTTTCTCTTCCATTTTCCCTTTGTAAAAAATATCATAAGACTGACCATATTTACTCATTCTTATATTTCTCGCTTGGTACATTGAATAATTTGAAAGGCCATAAGAGAAAAATGGAACATTAACTTTTTTTAAAAGTTCACAGGCTATGGGATCGTCACAACATGATATAAGACGTCCATATGCTGGAATTTTTTGAGCAAAAAGCCAGAATGCTTTTTTTAGCGTATCCATATTTTTATAAAAATCAAGGTGATCGTCATCAATATTTGTTATCACGGCCACAAGAGGAGAAAGCAAAAGAAATGTTCCATCAGACTCATCTGCTTCAGTGACAAAATATTCCCCTTTGCCTATCCTTATATTGGAATTTATGTTCTTAAAAATGCCTCCAATCACATTGGTGGAATCAGCCTTTGCATAATCCATAGCAAGAGAAATCATTGAAGTTGTTGTGGTTTTTCCATGAGTGCCAGCCACAGCAACTGTCTTTTTATTATGGCATAGCAATGCTAAAAGCTCTGCCCTCTTTATCACAGGGATCTGGCGTTTCTTAGCCTCCACAACCTCATTGTTGTCCCTTGAAACTGCTGATGTAACAACAACTACATCGCAATTTTTGGGTAAATTGCATGCCCTGTGCCCCAAATGAAATTTTATACCTTCATTCACAAGACTATCTGTAACGGAGCTTTTTTTTAAATCAGATCCGCTTACCGCATATCCATTTCTCTTCATTATTCTGGCTAAACCGCTCATACCTATTCCGCCTATCCCTACAAAGTGAATTTTCTTTATAGATTCAAGCGACATATTTACTGTCATTGAATCCTCCTCAAAAAACTTAAAATATTTTCCATAATGATGTTCATTGAATAAACATAATTTTTTGCGCTTATTTTTACGCATAGAGAGTCGTCAAGAGACAGAAAAGAAGATCTTAAAAATTTGCTTCCCAATGAAACGACAACAAGGGGTTGATCTGATGAAAGCGCCAGCTGAAATTTTTTTTCAAAAGATTCAAACTTAAAAAACATTGGGCCGGGATCTTTTAGTAAACTTATTTTATTTCTTACAAGAAAACTTTGACAGGCAAGTCCTTCCACAGCTTTTCTATTTAGCCCGTACTTATTAAACGAGACATCGCTCAATAAATCGACGCCGGCAAGGCGAACTCTTTCTCCTGAAAGCGTCACCAGATCGTATCCAATAAGTAATCCATCTTTCTCAATTTTTATTGTCTGAAAACCACAAAAATACTGTGCTCCAACCGAAAGTATTTTTGAAAAAGCCATATCGGCGATATCTCGCTTCTCTGACAATAAGAGTATCTTATTTATCATTCTTAAGCCACTTTAAATTTTCTATCAACAGTTTGTTCCTGGGATATTTTTTTAACGCCATATCAAGCAATCCCTCGGCTTCTTTTTCTCTCCCCTCGCTCACCAGTGCGGCAGCCTTGCCAAGGTACGCCTCTTCTGGAAATGAATCTGAAGCCATATCAAAAAATCTAAAAGCCTGCTGTCCGTCACCATATAGGAGAAAGGCAAGTCCCATAAGCATAGCCTCCACATCTGAGGATGGGGTTTCAGGAAAATTTTCAATATCTTCTGAAAGAACATCCAGCCAATTGTTTCCATACACCCATAAGCCCATTTGATTCCCAACTTCTCTTGGGGAATAGACAGCTGTGTTTTTTTTCTCTTTGGCAGATGGACCAAAAGACATATAAAAATTTATTTTGTGATCATAATTTGCATCATCTAAAATAGTTTCACTCTCCAGAGAGGCAAGCGCTGAGGAAATAGCAGATTCTCTTTGCTCAATAGATGAGGGCGGAATAGTTATAGTTTTACCTGCGTATCTTTTTTTGGTATTGGAATATTTTTTATTAGAATAAGACCTTTCTTTTACCTTTTCAATCTTAAGTCTTGGAGTTGAAATAATATCAATTGAAAAAGACAATTCTCTGTCATTTGGAGCTTTAATCAAATTCTTGTATATCTGATCTAAAGTCGAGTTTGAAAACTTTTTAACTGAATCATCTTTGCTATTATCGTTTTTACCCCCGCCATAGGCAATGAAAAGAGATAATCCAGAATTTGGGCTTGATCTCCTTATCAATAAAGAAGATGCGATTTGAGACACAACTTCTTTATTCTTGCCTTTTTTAAAAAAAATCGATGCGGCCTTGTACCTTGCGAAAAAATCGCCCGGTTTAAGGGAAATAGCCTTAGTATATTTTTTTATCGCTTCATTTTCTCTACCCTCCCTTTCGAGAGTCAAACCCAACCACAATATCGCCTCTTCATAATCGTAGGCACTTGATATGGCTCTAGAAAATAATTCTTCAGCTTCCTGATACCTTTCAAGATAAAAATAAACCAATCCAAGCTGATAAGCATAAAGAGGACTGTATGGATCATGACGAAGAGCATTTTTCATATAGGAAAGAGAACTTTCCATAAAACCTTTTGAGAAATATATGGAACCTATGTTCATATTGACATCTGGACGAGAAGGATCCAGTTCAAGCGCCTTTAGAAAATCATTCAAAGCTTCATCTGCCATTCCCTTTCTGGCTTTTGAAATTCCCATAAGCTGCCATGCAATGGCGTTCTTATCGTCCTTTTTTATTGCTTCTTCATATTGTTGTATTGAGCCGTCTATATCCCCAAGCCAATAAAGAGCTGCGCCATACATAGCGTATGAAGCAGATATTGGATTTTTGTCCAGAGCCTTAGCAAATTCAACGGCCGCCTCTCTATATCTGTTTTCTCGCATAAACTGCGACCCTTTTATCAGATCAATGGAGCTTTGCTCTTTCATGAGCCTGTCAAAAAAGGTTTCAGAAGCTGGCTTTGGAGCAAGCGCAAAGGATAGAGTAAAAGGAGTGAAAAGAATAATCGCAAACAAAGCTTTATCCATCTCTTATATTCTATTAAATTGGCAATCATTTTGGGGGATTTTGCAGAAAAAGAGAGAGCGCGAAAGGACCCATCCTCTCAAACATCCTTTCGCGCTCCCTGCATGTGCAGCATCCGCCACGCTAACTAATAAGCGCCTAGACGCTTGCCTCCCTCAGATATAAATCCAAGTATACATATAGCAGAAATATCTTGACTTGTCAAGGCCTATTTTAATTCTACTTAATTTGAATTAGCCTAGGCTCGGAAAATTTCCCCTCTTCGCCCAGCAAATCCAAAACCGCATACCTCACCCAATAAATGCCTTTAGGAAGATCTTTTGAAAGATCCGGCTTGGACAATGCATCGTATTTTTTGTCAAAAATTATCACTGAAAAATTTTTATCTCTAGCAGCCTGAAACCTGTAACCTCCAGCTAAATTGTCTACCTTAAGCATTTCAGGTATTTCCGATAAATTTAGAATTTTTCCACCCTCCGATACAGGAGGAGCGTTTATCTCTCCTCTGGCAGTCAGAGTGGAAAATTTGATATTTCCTGAAAGACCAACTTTTATTACTTCTCCTGAAGGAATTGAAGAAGCTGAAAAAGTGGAAAGTCTTACTTTGAAATTTGATGAAATTCTAGTCTTCATTTCTGACAAATTTTCTATTTTGTCCATTTTTATTGGTTTAGATGGCCCCATATTTAGCCTAACCTCTGTAGAAAATCCTTCCTTTATTTCAACTTCCTTGCCCTTTGGAGAAGAAACTCCCGCAACCCCCTTATAAACTTCCACAGATGTAGTCAAATCATCCTTTATTTTGGCGCCAAATTCAGTGTTTGAAGTTTTAGGAACTATTTTTGCGCTGGGAGTTATAACTCTGGAATTTACCACTCGTATTTGTCCCGTCATTAGCCTTATATCATTTCCTTTTTCCCTTGGAGGTCGAACAACAAGCATTGAATTCGGAAATATATTGAGCATTTGACCAGTATAAAATCTCACATCAGCCATTGAATTTGAATTTGTCCTGACAGTGTCGCCATTAAAAACTTCCTCAGATTTAGAAGCTTTTTCCCATTGAGAGACACCATTTTTTCTGAAGCGGACATCATTGACCACTTCTATAAATTTTGCCGCTATATACTGTTCTTTAAGCAAATTCACAGGAACCTTTATTGACATCCCCGGCAAAATTCTAGAGGGATCGGCTGGGATATTGTTGTACTTTACAAGTACATCCCATTTTGTAGGATCTTTGAGATATTTGCTGGATATATCCCACAATGTCTGGCCGGGACTTATCCTTACAATTTGAAACTGGTCTTGAGAAAAAAGAGAAACTGAAAATGCCAATAGCAATAATGCAAACTTAGCGAGATACATAAAGCCTATCCCCTTTTTTCTTTAGACCAATAGGTATCTTGAAAACTAAACGCGCTCCCTTTCCCTCATCCTGTTCCGCCCATATTTCGCCAAGATGAGCTCTGGAAATGTGCCTACATATTGTAAGTCCTAATCCTGTGCCGCCGGCTTTTTGCCCTTTTACTTGATCAAATTTTTCAAACACCTTGCTTAGATAATCCTTTGGAATGCCCTCGCCGGTGTCCTCTACCCATGAATAAAACCACTCACGATCCTTTCGCATGCCTATCATTATTTTTCCATTTTCCGGAGTGAATTTTATGGCATTGCCTATTAGGTTTATGAAAACTCTCTCTATCAATTGTGGGTCGCATGAGACAATAAAAGGCGAATTTTCAAGAATTTCAAATTTTATCTTTTTCTTTTCCCCAAGGGACTCCATTAACTCAACGCTTTTTTTGGCCACATCCACAAGATCCACTTCAGACAAATTTATATCCATTTTGCCTGCTTCCATTTTGGCTATGTCTAGAATATTATTTATCATTCCAAGCAATCTGAAAGCCGCTCTGTCCATAGAAATGAGCATTTTTTTCTGGGCAGGAGTAATAGGGCCAGGTATTTCCTTGAGCATAAACTCAACGAAACCCTTTATCGCGCCCATAGGATTTCTGAGATCGTGAGTTATGGAATGAAGGAATTCTTCCTTTATCCTTTCAAGATCTTTTGCAAGTGTTATGTCGTAAATCGCTATAAGGTATCCACTTTTCTCATTCTTGTCAGGCAAAGTTATTTCGCTTAAGCTGGCCCTAAAGAATCGTTTTGCCCCATGTGTATCAAGCTCAAACTCTTTTGAAGACGAACTTGAATTATCCCTAAGCATATCAGCAAAAATACTTTTCAGGCTATCCTCTTTTATTGCTGAAATAAAATTTGAATTTTCAGAACCATCATCTATTTTTAGAAGCGAAGACGCTTTTCTGTTTATAAGCTGAAGATTGTATTGCAAGTCTAACATAATGATACCATCTTCAGTTGAAAAAAGAACAGCCTGAGTGTTTTTCCTCTCCTTTAGTATTTTTTCTATCTGCATTTCAGAGTAGAGCTTTAACTGCCGGATCATATTATTGAATGTATCTGCGAGGTCTCTCAATTCATCAGCAGTTTTAACTTCCACAGAATGATTGAAATCCCCCAGAGAAACTTTTTTAGCAGCTTCAGTAACCTTTATTATTGGAGCCGACATACTTCTTGAAATAAAATACGCTACCGGCAAGACAGAAATAACAGACAGGAGCACTATTAACAAAGCTTCTTTCTTCATTGATAGCGCATATTTGTATGCGTCATTTCTTCCTTGTCTTATTATGACAGCAGAAGAGATAGAAGGCACATATGAATATGCGGCAAGATACTCCCTGCCATCGCTGCTCTTAAAAGATGTGGCTGCGCTTGAAAGATTTTTAAGCGCCTGAACAACGATAGGCCATGATTCAATATCCTCAACCTCAGCTTTAGAAGATGTAGCCAAAACTCTCTTTTGGGAATTTACTATAACCATCACTCCATCTGAGCCTATGTTTGAAAGGTTAATAGAATTGAAAAAATCGCTTTTTTTAACTTTGAATTTCATGAAAAAGTTAGCGAAAGGATAAAAAACAATTATGTCGTCGTGATATGGATCTATGCTTACTTGCCTAATTCCTGTTTCAATCGCTTTTTTAAAAGATTCATTGTTTGAAAAATTTTCAAGCTCGTCATTTTTTTCACTGGCAAGGTTTATTTTTAAAACCTCTACACCCTTTGTATCCCCAAGGGAAATTTCCTTTATAGAAGGCTCTGTGTTTAAGAATGAAAGCATTGTATTCTGTCTTGACTGCCAATCCATTTTCCCCATTATATCAGCCAGAAAAATGGCATTTTTGTCAACTCTGTGAATCTCCTTTTCAATACTGTTCTTTATATTTTCGGCTAGGTTAAGATGCAACTCCGTTATAGGAGTCTCAAGGGCAAACTGAAATTTGCCTATCAAAAAATATCCAAGAAAAAGAATGGGCAAGATAGAGGCAAGGCCAATTCCCATGAGGAATTTATAGAAAAGATTTATCTTGAGTTTAAACTTGAACATTTTAAGATTTATAAATCTCATTTTAGTTCTTCTAAATACTTCGACAAGGCTTTCAATGCCTTTGCTCTGTGACTTATCCTATTTTTCATAGATGCCGGCATTTGCGCGTAAGTAAGGCCGAACTCAGGAACAAAAAATAGCGGATCGTAGCCAAAACCTTCATCTCCCAATATTTTTTCAGTTATATATCCGTCAACAATTCCCTCAAAAGATTCTATTTTGCCATACGGGGAAGCGATAGTAATGACAGAAATAAATCTGGCTTTTCTCTTTGACCACGGTACGCCTTTCAACTCTCTCAAAAGCTTGAGATTATTGTCCATATATGTGCAGTTTTCCCCCGCCCAACGAGCTGAATAAACTCCAGGGGATCCGTTTAAAGCTTCTACTTCAAGGCCAGTGTCGTCGGCAATAGCCGTCATTTTGAAATAAGAAGCGGCAGAGATGGATTTCTTTATTGAGTTCTCTAATAGGGTTGCGCCATCTTCCTGAACTTCTGGCATATCAGGCCTTTCAAGACATGTTTCAAGAATAAATTTTCCAGAAGGCAATATAGCCTTTACTTCCTTTATTTTCTCTTTGTTGCCAGTGGCTAAAAAAAGTCTTTCCATATTTTTCTTGACAGCCTCGCTCCATTAAAATATATAATTACTATAATGCAAAATTTTGAGGCTTTTGGCAAAGAAAAAGTTGAAAAATTGGCTTTACATATCGAAAACAAATATCTTTATTGCCCACTGTCGCAGGTTAATGCGGGACGATCAAAAGTTTTGACTTTGCCTGTAATAAAAAAAGCCGATGGAAGCGAAGAGATACCAGTTTTTACTGAGGAAAAAGCTTGTCCTTCTCCAAAACTTTTCAATAAAAGCGAGAAATTTTTTTCATCATATTTTTACTCTGGCAGGACATCAGGTTTGACTTTTGATCCTAAAAATCCTTCACATGAAGAAATAAAGATAAACGAGATATCAGCTTTAATAGGTCGCCTTCAAGAGAAGCGCGCGGAAAATTCTACAAAAGCTTTAAATTCATCTTTATTTCATTTAGCGGCTCATCTTGCTATTGTCAAGGAAAAAAACTTCAGAAACGCAGCATCAGCTTTTATAAATCTTGGTTTTTATGAAGATGCTATAAAAATGATTGAACATCTGGATGGGGATGAAAAGCTGGTTTTCAAGGCAAGAATACTCAGAGGCAAAGGGGACATAAGGGGCGCAGGCGAAGCTGTAGCAGCAATAAAGGATGAAAAATTTAAAGCTGAAAAGTATATACAATACGCATGGCTCCTGTATTTGACCGGGAAAGCTCAAGAAGCAGAAAAGATATTCTTGGCTTTTGATAATTCCCAATACTCTCAGGAAGCCCTTTATGGAAGCGCACTATGCATGTTAAAAGCTTCACTGGAATTATCATACAATGAAATAAAGGAAAAATTGAAAAAAGCATCAGAAATGCCAGGGGAATATACCTTGAACATAAATACCGCGCTTGGCAATATATGCTTGCTTAAAAAAGATTATCTGACCTCTTTGGACTTTTATTCCAAAGCTTACGCCACAAACAATTCTCTTCATATCCTTAGCGCAATAGGAATAGCTCTTGCCCAAAAAGGAGACATGCAAGAAGCTTATGACATCGCGTGTTCTTGCGCGGCATTTAATGTCAATTTTGCTACAAAAATTTTTTCTTATATCAACCCATCATTCATAAGCTCAGCTAAATACAAAGGGACTGAAATAATATCGGAAGAAAAGCCATTGACACCTGAAAAAATCGAGATAGAGCATGAAACTTTTGTTCAAGTGAGGGCATCACTCGACCCTTCAGATATTTCCAAAAGAAGCGCGGAAAAATCTGCGAATCATTCCATAAAGCAGGACAAGGTAATGTTTGAAAGCAGTATTCCCGAATCATATCTAAATAAGGATACCTTAAATTCCTTTTCTGAAGATGATAAGAATGGCTTTATCTCCAGAGCATTTTCACTTTCTTCAAGGCTTGAAGATGAATACAACAAAAAAATATATTTCAATCTCGAAGGGCTTTCAGACATAGAAAGAGATTTACGCCTTTTCTATATACAAAAAAACATAGACCCTTTTCAACTGACTGAAAGAGTAAAAGATGCAGGCGCATTCATTTGCTATATGCTAAAGGAAAGATACAAGGCCAGACTTCTGGAAATTAAAGATTTTGATGAATGGGCATGGCCATGCGTGATAAGCAAGGGAAATTCTGAGATAATCACTTACCCAATAGCAAGGGTCTGGAGAATAATATGGGGAACAGCCCTCCCAGATCAAGGCTGGACTGTGAAATATTTCCAATATCTTAGCGAGGAATTTTCTTCCCCTGAACCGTCATATTGGGGAGTAAATGCAGTCAAGGGAAAAGTAAAAAGTCACCCGGAGAAAATTTTTGACGCATCCATCGAGCATAAAAGGATTTTTACATTAGCTCAAAGTCTTGAAGAATTTTCCAACATAGAATTGGCCAGGACAGGAGTGCCCAAAATTGACCGTGAAATAAAAAAAAGATTTAAGCCAGAAATTCCCCCCACAGCGGATGGATGGAGATTGCTTAGATGCTATGCTCACTACCTTACAGAGATACTAATTAGGGATTTTAAGGCGCAATGGTTTAATGTAGAAAAAAATGACGGATTTTGGTCTATGGAGCTTCCATGGAGAACCTATATTTTCCCAATAGGAAAGACATTTAAATCTGCCGCGAATGGAGAGAATTTGGCAGTTTTTTATGACCAAATACTCTCTGAAAAACTCAAGCACGATAAACTTGCATCAAGCACTTGACTAAGGTCAAAAAATATTTATAAACTTTGCTAACAGGAGATACAATGGAGAAAATTTTGCTATTTATTGTGCTATTTTCATCTGCGCTCTGCAAGGCGACATCCATAGAGAGCGTAAGCCGTGATTTAATAAATGAAAAAAATATTTCAGTTCCATCCCCCACAATGAAGGATTGGACTGTAGCTATATATATGAATGGAAGGAGCAATATAGAGCCATTTGCTTTAGCAGATCTGAATAGATTAGAGACTCAGGGCTCTGATGAGAACATAAATATAGTCGTTGAAATAGGCCGTGCTAAGGGGCTTGAAAATGACACAACACAAGACGGAGATTGGTCTGGGGTAAAGAGATTTTATGTGACAAAAGATGAAGACATACAAAAAGTGAATTCAATCCCGATTGAAGATTTAGGCGAAATAGATATGGGAGACTGGAAGAAAGCGGCAGATTTTTTGTCTTGGGCAAAAGAAAATTACCCAGCAAAAAAATTTATGTTTATAATATGGGACCACGGTTGGGGATGGATAGATCCACTAAAACCCGGGGAAAACCCTGCCGGAAAAAACAAGTCAATATCCCATGATTTTGTCTCAGGAAATTATATAAAAACAACAGAGCTCTCCAATATATTCAAACAAGCGGGCACAGTGGACTTATATGCATCAATGGCATGCTTTATGCAAATGGCCGAGGTGGCTTATGAAATAAGGGACTACGCTCAGGTTATAGCGGGGTCTGAAGAGGTTATACAATTGCCAAGCTTCAATTTTGAAGATTTCTTCTCATTGCTTAAAAAAAATCCACATGCTGATGCAGAGAAAGCTGGGGTTTACCTAACCGAAACATTTAAGGAAATGTATTCAAGGCCTGAGTATCAGGATTTATTGATTTCAACTAAATACGGGACACAGCTCTCAGCCATAAGGGGCAAAAAACTCTATGAGTTTGCAAGAATAATGAAAGAATACTCGAAATATATATCAGTTGAGGCTGAAGAAAAAGCAATTTTAGCAGCTAAAAAGGATGTTCTAAGGTTTGAAGTGGGAGATGAAGTGACAGACCCCAACAAGCTTATTTCATTTTATGCCGACATATGCCATTTTGCGCAACTTCTGTATGAAAACACATTAGATCCAATAAAAAAAGACAAAGCCGGACAGTTTTACCATAAAATAAAAAACTATCTTGAAAAAGAGCTGGTGGTCTCCAATGTATACCTCAATAAAGACAGGACGGGGAAAGACTATTCAAACGCGCATGGAATTTCCGTTCATATACCTGGAGAACCGGGACACTTGATAGATTATCATAAAACATATTCCTCTCTTGCTTTTGAAAAAGCTACTTCATGGAGCAAAGCGATAAAGCGAATTGAAGAATCTAAAAAATGAGCAATTCTTATCTGGGGAAATATAAGAGATCTACTTTCGCTCCGGCTTTCTTTCTCTTGTCGCCAGAAAAGAAAAAAGCGCTATCTGCGGTTTATTCATTTTGCAGACTGGCAGATGACATAGCTGACGATGTATCGCTGAGCTCAAAAGAAAAAGAAGAAAAACTTTCTAATTTAAGGAAATCACTTTCACTTTGCTTTAGTGGAAAACCTGAAAATGAAATGTTCATTGATATATTAGAGGCTTCTAAAAAATTTTTTCTTAAAGAAGAACTTTTTTCAAAAATAATAGATGGCGTTTCAATGGATATAAAGCCATTATCTTATCAAACCTTCGATGAACTATCTGTTTACATGGATGGCGTAGCTGTGGCGCCTGGCAATATAACCCTTCTCATATGCGGATATACTGGAGACAATATAGCTCTTTCAAAAAAACTTGGTTACGCTGTTCAGCTTACTAATATCATAAGGGATATCTACATAGACGCCGATATGGGAAGATGCTATATACCTTGCGAAGAATTAAAAAAATTTTCCGTGGACTTCGATGATATAAAAAAGAAGATAAAGGACGAAAGAACAATGGCCTTGATAAATTATCAAGTTAACAGAGCAATGAATTTTTACAAACAAGCCGATGAAATAATGAGTATGCATAAAGGGCAGGGATTGCTTGTAAGCAAGATAATAAAAAATCTTTATTCTTCTATTCTCATCAAGATGAGCGCTGAAAATTTTGATATAATTACTATGGTTCCAAAACTAAACTTAAATGAAAAAATGAAGGCAGTGTTAAAAGCTTTTTTTTGACACAGCAAATAAAAAATGGAGATTTTATGTTGAAAAGCGATAAATGGATAAGAGAAATGTGTCTCAAAGAAAAAATGATTTCCCCATTTTGTGAAAATCTAATAACAAAAGGGAAAGTATCCTATGGACTTTCGTCTTATGGCTATGATATAAGGGTCTCAAATGAATATAAGGTCTTCACAGATGTTCACAATACAATAGTAGATCCTAAAAATTTTTCTCCTAAAGCCTTTGTGGATTTGAAAGCTCCCTATTGCATAGTTCCGCCAAATTCTTTTGCTCTTGCCCGATCAATAGAATACTTCAAAATTCCAAGAGGTGTGATAGGACTCTGCATAGGAAAAAGCACATATGCCCGCTGCGGCATAGTGGTAAACATAACGCCACTTGAACCGGAATGGGAAGGACATCTTACTATAGAAATTTCAAACACAACACCAATACCAGCAAAAATATATTCCAATGAGGGGATTGCTCAATTGATTTTTCTTGGAGCGCAAAATCCTTGTGAAACATCTTATAAGGACAGGAAAGGAAAATATCAATCTCAGAAAGGCGTAACTCTGCCAAGAATGAAAAAATGATTCGTTTCTTGACTATTATCTATGTCTCAATTATTCCTGTCAGCGCAGTTGCTCTAAATCTAGACTCGAACTTCTTAACCTCTACAGAAGTGTCGGCATTAAAATGCCGCGATCCTTATCCTTCAAGGGAGTGCATTAATTCTCTCATTACCCAAAATGACTTTTTGCTGGCGGGAGAACTGAACTGCAAAAATAATTTAAAAGATCCATACTATTTTTTCTGTCTCTGCAAAAAATTTAGATCTAAAAAGCTTTATGATAGAGCAATGGAAAATTGCCAAAAGGCTCTTAGCATGGACCCCGTTAATGAAAACATACATATTGAGATGGGAATAATAAATCTGCAATACAAAAAAAATCAAAAAGCTATTGAAAATTTTTCTGTAGCCCTTGCCAGCGACCCTAAAAATAAAAAAGCTGCTTATTTATACGCTTTATCAAATGAAAGACTCAAAAATTACTCTGAGGCTCTTAAAACTCTAAAGGGAATTAAAAGTTCTATAAAAAGAAATGAATTTTCTAAAAAGAAAATCGAAGCTCTTGAAAGAAAAATTTTAGAACTTGAAAAGTTAAAAAGAACAAGGGAAAAAGAGAATGCATTTAAAAAAACCTTAATCTGTCACAAAAACTACCTAAATATCTCATCACAAAGCGATGAAGAAAGATACAATAAAGGCAAAGAATGCCTTTCACTTGGGCTATCGGATGAATCATTCCTCCTATCTTATGCAAAGATATGTTCAAGGATTGGCAAGTATGAGGAAGCAAAACAAATACTCTCGAAAGCTAAAAAAAACATCACACCCATGAAGTATAAATTACAATGGCTTTTGATATCCGCTGATCTCAACTTGAAATTTTCAAACAAGGAATCGGCATTAAATGACCTGAAAGGAGCCATAGGACTTGGGCTCGACGATCCTTTTTGGCTTAGAAAATACTCTCAATTAGCTGAAGATTTAGGAGACTATAAAGCAGCTCTTGAGGCCATCTCTAGTATAAAGGAAAAGGAAAACATAGATATATCTCGCATTGAATATTTGAAAGATAGGGCGCTCACAGATGAAGAGATAATAAGAGATTTAATAAAGAGACAGGTTATAACTGAGGGAACCTCTTTTCTGAACCCATATGAAAAAAAACTTTTTTTCTCTATGCGCGAAGTTGAAAGAAATGGAGCTTGTGATTACATAAGAAAGAAATATATGGGATATGCGGAACTCCTTATTGAGACTTTGGAAGGAAAAGATTTCACATATAAGTTGACTCTCAAAGGATTCAACCTCTATATGCGCGACATTTCACAAAAAGCTGTGAGATTTTTTGAGAAAAAAGGAATACCTCTTAATGAAGTGTTTGCGCTGAGAACACTTAAAGGTGAAAATTATTTTGACAAAACAGGAAAACTCACTGACGAAGGCCTTTCTGCATATCTTTCATGCCTGATAGATGAAAATTCCAAAAATTGGCTCAGAAGCTACGAAGAAGTTCCAGCATCAGACAGATCAGATGATAGCGCCGAGACAAATCAAGAAATACAAGCTCTTCTTTCAAGAGGTTATATGGAAGTAAGCCAAAGCGAGTATCAATGGCTTATGCATGAAACAGATTGCCCGGAGAGTGTTCTTATGTCTGCGCCATGCGATATGAAGAGCATAAAAGTAAAGGACAGATTGAGATATTTTTCATGTTATAAGGAAGGCATTTGCTCTAAAGAAGCTATGATGATATCAATTTATGTACTCAACTATCGCAATGGAAACGCCAAGGAAATAGCACAAAAATCAACACACCGCGGATTTTTTGGTTCAGGACCCGATGTAAAAAGAAAATTCTGTTACAAGAATAAGCTCTGGAATGGAATAGATTAAAAAGGGGACATCAAAAAATTTGCCAATATAGTCTTTAATTTGCTATCATTATTGTATTATGGCACAAAGAACTTATTTACCAAAAGAAAATGAAATTGAAAAGAATAGAAAATGGCATTTCATTGATGCCACCGATCAGGTTCTCGGCAGATTGTCAACTAAGATAGTCAATTTGCTTATGGGTAAACACAAAAAAGAGTTTACCCCTCACATGGATTGCGGGGATTTTGTAGTTGTGACAAATTCCGACAAGATCAAGATAACTGGCAACAAGGCAGAAGATAAATTTTACTTTAGACATTCTGGATACGCCAACGGAGCGAAAGTCATACCATACAAGAGGCAAATGGAAAATGATTCCACTAAAGTCATATACCTTGCTGTGAGAAGAATGCTTGATGACAACAGGCTCAGAGATAAAAGGCTCAAGAGGCTTAAGATTTATAAAGCTGATCAAAAAGATTTTTTTGTAAAAAAATAAGAGGTCAAAATGGAAAATATAAAAGCTACAGGCAGAAGAAAAACATCCACCGCCAGGGTGATACTTAGCACGGGCGGGAAAGGCGAAATAAAGGTAAATGAGAAAAGCATAGACCAATATTTCGGCAATAATCCAAGGCTTAAGTATATGGTGACATCCCCTTTTGATTATGTGAAAGATCAAAAATTTGACTGCGAAAGTTTTGTAAGTGGCGGAGGCGTTTCATCTCAAGCGGGAGCTATAAGACATGGAATAGCCAGAGCTATAGCAAAACTTGGAGAAAGTTTTCACATCTCAATGAAAAGAGCGGGATTTCTAACGAGAGACCCGAGAATGGTGGAAAGGAAAAAACCTGGAAGACCAAAAGCAAGAAAGAGATTTCAATTCTCTAAGAGATAATATTTTTCTACAAAACCCGCCCTCTTATATCGTAGGAAGGCGGGTTTTTCTATTATATGAAAATAAATTCACTTTTAAACGACCTAGAAAATTTGACATCCTATGCCCCATGGGACTTAATTGAGGAAGATTTATCAAAACTTGAAGAAGCCCTAAAAAAAGCTGAAAAACTAGAAAACATTTCCCCCTCCCTTTCAATAAAATCGATAAAGTTTATATTTGGACTTAGGGCTCTTTATGCAGACCTCCTTAAGGAAAAGATAAGGAAAGATCCTTCTATAGCTTATCTTTTCAAGTCCTTAAATGCTTCTATTACAGCAATAAAGGAAAGAAAAAAGGAAAAAACTCTTATATTGACAAGCGAAGCATTGAAAGAATATAATCTAAGCAGAATGTCAAAACGCACAAAAGATGAATCATTCATCACAAGTATAAAATATGATAGTATATATTCTCAGCTTGCTGCCCTGATTAAAACTTTGGAAGAAATGGCTGAGACGATGTCGGAGGAAAAATTATGAAATCAAAAATTCTTTTTTCTGTCTTTTTACTTTCCCTTTTTTCTGGCGCGTACGCGCTCAAGATAGACATCTATCATACCAGCGATGTGCACGGATGGTATATGTCAAGACAAGCTAAATGGGATAAAGAGAACTCTACTAGGACAATAGGAGGATTTGCGGTTCTTTCCTCAATGGTTAAGGCAGATAAAAATCCCTATATACTAATAGATTCTGGAGATATGTTTCAGGGCACCCCTGAGGGAAATTTTACTAAAGGTCTTGCGACAATAGAATATATGAACGCTCTTGGCTATTCAGCAGCCGCAGTCGGCAATCACGACTACGACTATGGAGAGAAAAATCTCGAGTTTATTGTATCAAAAGCATCTTTCCCGCTTCTTGGAGCCAATGTTTATATAAAGGACACAGGGAAGAGACCAGACTATCTTAAACCCTACACTATAGTTGAAAAAGCTGGAAAAAAGATAGCCATACTTGGACTGGCCGGAACTCACACCAAAACAAGCACATTGCCAGATAATGTCAAACATTTGGATTTTCTCAATGAAGCGCAGGAGGCCGCTAAGTATGCCGAAGAAATAAGAGCTTTAAACCCAGATGTCTTAATAGTTATACCCCATATAGGTATTGATGGTTCCCTTTCCCAGCAAAAAAAGGACATACCAGCAAATTATTATTCTGACAAAAATATAGATTTTTCCACAATAAAAGTTGCCAGAGCTGCCAAAGCGGATGTGACACTTGGCGGACATAACCATACAGGACTATTAAATGGATATAGAGATGAAGAAGGCGGACTAATATGCGAAAGCTATTGGGGCCTTACCGATGTAACCAAAGTTGAGCTTGATTTTGACGATAAAACGGGAAAACTTAAAAACTCATCCTGCACGCTCATCCCTCTCTGGAAAGACATTTATGGAGAAGATCCAGAAATACTTAAGATAACTGAGAAAGTATCCAGTGAGACCAGCAAGGAAATGGACAAGAAGCTCGGAGAAGCCATTACTGACATTAAAGGCTATGTAGATACGCCCGACACGGAAATTGGGAACTGGATGACGGATGTAATGAGAAATTTTGCGGGCGTTGATATGGCATTTCAAAATTCTGGCGGGATAAGAAATGTAATAAATAAAGGCGAGATTAAAATACGAAATATATATCAGGTGATGCCCTTTGAAAACACTCTTGTAAAACTTACAATGACTGGAAGCCAACTTGAAAAGCTAATTTCAGATAATTTCAAAAGGAAAAGGAGTTCAATGCAAATCTCAGGGCTTACAGTAAAGTATAAAATGGAAAATGACAAAGTAAAAGAATTCTTTCTTGAAAAAGACGGGAAAAAGATAGGCCCTGATGATAAATTTACAGTTGTCACAAACAATTATCTGACAACTGGAGGGACAGGGGGCGGAGCGTTTAAACTAAGTCAGGACACAAAAGATACAATGGTGCCTGTAAGGCAGATTTTGATAGACTATGTAAAGGAAAAAGGCAAAATTTCAGCCCCATCCACAGGAAGATTTGTGGAAATAAAATGATTGAATGAAAAAGGCTGTTATCTTTGCTTATGCCTTTATACTTTTTTCATGTTCTTCCAGAAAAGAGGGAGTCTCAATATATTTAACTTCGGATTTGAGTTCTCTTTTCTGGGAACATGATGAAAGTGTCTATTCACTTAGAGAAAAGATATCTTCTGATCCAAATCCCAAAATAACAATCGAAATAGGCGATTTTTTTTCTCCTAAACATCCTGAAAATATTCTGGATTCCTGGGATGCTTCAATAAAAGCTGCGTCAATATTTGGAGTTGACGCTATATCTGCAAATAAATTTTTTTTTGATATTAAAAATTCAAAACTTCCAGCAGATCATCTCTCAATAGTTCTATCATCTAACGCATATTTAAAAAATAGAAAAAAATTTTCTCCAACAAGGCTATACTGTAAAAATGGTAAGACTAAAATATGTGTAATGTCAGTCTATATTCAAGACCTGTTAAATCCAGAAAAGCATACCTATATAAAAGAATATAGACTGGAAAATCCCTTATATGAAATAAACAGGAATATGAAAGAATCAAAAGCAGAAGAAGCTTTTTCAATTTTAATCATTAATTTAAACGCTTTTGATAGAGACAAGGACCGAAAAGCTCTTTCAAATCTGATTGAAAGGATGCCAATAAAGCCAGTTCTCATTATAATAGACGCGCCACAATATTTCAAATCATTTAAAGAAAAAAATGTCTCAATAGCTTCAGCTCGCTTTAAATCTGCCGCATTAAGAATTTTAATTTACGAAATTCCAGTAATAAGGCTTAAAAAATTAGTAATGACAGAAATTAATCCAAATAAAAAAAGCTCAGAGAGTTCTATTATCCCTGAGCTTGAAAAAATAAGAACTACAAAAGAGAAGCAAATGAGCAAAAAATACTCAACAGCTCTAAGAGATTTAAAAAGAAAAGATGGAAAATTAAGTCCACTGGCCAAATTGATGTCTAAAATATTATCCGCATATATAAGATCAAATGGAGCCTTTTATAGCAAAGATGCTCTAAATGCTGATATAAAAAAAGGTGATATTACCCTTAAAGACATTTACAAAGCAATACCTATAGACGACAGACTTATATATTGCAAAATAAAAGGACAAGACTTAGAAAAGATGATAAAATATTCATACACATCAAATATGGAATATTATCCTTTTGAAATAAATGAACAAAAGGAAATAAACATAGCTGGAAAACCTTTGAAAAAGGACAAACTTTACAGGATATTGACACATCAAAGCGGCATTGATAAGGATTACTCTATTCTAGCATATTCCATGGAATTTTCCGTTTTACCAAGATCGACAATTGATGCTGCTCTGTGGTATTTTAGAACTCATAAGAAAGTGGAGTGACTATGGAATTATTAAAAAATTTTTTTACAAAATGGCTTATGAGAATAAAAATTTTTGCTTTTCTCTTTTCTCTATGGGCTATTATATTTTCAGTAAGCACAATACTTGACCTAAAAATAGCATTTGAATATGATGATGGGTTTGCCTATTCTGGCGATTCTTTTAGAAAAGCAAAGAAAGACTACAATCTTACAGACTACTCTCAAATAGTTTTAAAAGCCGGAGAATTCTGCCATCTTGACAGGATGAAGATAATGCCCGCCATAATCTCCTCAACATTTAGAATCTTTGGAATAAAAACTCATATTGTACTTGATAGGCCCGAAAATACTTGTCTGATAAATCGCTGGGGCAAATCAAGAAAACTATTCTTTGTTAAAGATTTAAATGAAAAATACATGCTACTTGAAAAAAAAGGATATCTCCTCTACTTTTGCGCTTCAGATGAGGGAATCATACAGGCATTGAAAGCCAAAGTAAAACCTGTTCGCATTGAAAGAGGCTCAAATTCGCAAGCCCAATATTCATATGAACCAGGCAGATTTTCTGAAAAAAAATTGCCTCTTTCATCATTTTGATTAGTCTGGTATATATGCTATAATATACTGAATGGATTGTGTTTTCTGTAAAATAATTTCTGGAGAAATTAAATCTTCAATAGTATATAGGGATGAGGATGTGGTGGCTTTTAAGGATTTAAATCCTCAGGCTCCAACTCATATTTTGATTGTGCCAGTGAAACATATAGATTCACTTTCGAATTGTCTGAAAGAAGATGAAGGTGTTCTTGGTAAAATTCAGTTGGTTGCATCTAAAATCGCGAATGATTTATGCATTTCAGATGCTTTTAGACTTGTGACAAACAATGGAACAAAAGCGGGTCAAACAGTGAAACATTTGCATTATCACCTTCTTGCTGGAAGAAGATTTAAATGGCCTCCAGGGTGAATTTATTTTTAAAAAAAAGGTGGTGATTAACTTGGTATTCGTAAAAGTTAGAGATGAAGAATCTGTGGAAGAAGCGCTGAGGCGTTTTAAGCATGAATGCGAAAAGAATGGAATTCTCAAGGAAATAAAGAAAAGAGAATTCTATACAGCCCCAAGCGTTGAAAAAAAGGTAAAAACACAGGAACTGAAAAGAAAACTCAGAAGGCTTAGAAGATAAGCTTTCATTAAGTTTCTCACAAAAAGAAACCCGCGCGCCCTGCTAATGTGGGGCGCGTCTTGTGTTTTTTTGGAAGATTTTTTGTTTTCCAGCTTCAATGATAGAAAAGAATAAGATAAACGAAATACTTTCTAAAATAGATATTGTAGATGTTGTAAGAGAATATCTGCCAGGCCTAAAAAAACTTGGAAGAAATTACAAAACTCTTTGTCCTTTTCATAGCGAAAAGACTCCATCATTTACGGTAAATCAAGAAAAACAGATGTTTTTTTGCTTTGGCTGTCACAGTGGAGGAAACGCCATAAAATTCGTAATGAATATAGAGAATATCACATTTTCAGAAGCAGTCAAAAAGCTCGCAGATAAAGTTGGCATACTTATTGATGAAAAAGATTTTAATAAAATTTCCCAAAGCGACTTAGAAAAAGTGGATATAAAAAAGGCGCTTTCGGCGGCGGCGGCTTTTTATGCAAAATATCTGAAAAGCTCTCAAGGTAACCTCGCTGTGGAATACTTAAAGAAACGAGGAATAAAAGATGAGACTTTGAGAGCTTTTCAGATAGGATTATCCCCTAATTCTAAAGATGCTCTAATAAAAGAACTATATTCATTGGGGATAAAACAGGATATTGCCAGAAAAGCGGGACTTCTTACTTCAAGAGAGAATGGAGAACCTGTGGATCTTTTTCGAGATAGAATAATGTTTCCGATAAAAGCTTTTAATGGCGACACTATAGGTTTTGGAGGAAGGACAAATGGACAATCCTCTCCCAAATACCTTAATTCGCCAGAGACAACTGTTTTTTCAAAGAGAAATGTTCTCTACGGCCTTCATCAAGCTCTGCCAACTATGAGAAGAATAAAAAAGGTTACGCTTGTTGAAGGGTATATGGATGTAATAACACTTCACCAATATGGCATCACTTTTGTCATTTCACCATTGGGAACATCTCTTACACAGGGGCAATCCTTGACTATAAAAAGATACTGCGATGAAGCGACAATAATATTTGATCCAGACTTTGCGGGAATAAATGCCGCGATTAAAGCTGCGGATCAACTTATAGAGGTAGGAGTGTATCCTAAAATATGCCTTTTGGAAGAAAACAAAGATCCAGATGAATTTCTGATAGAAAAAGGCGCTGAAGCATTTTATGAAAAACTTCAATCCGCTATGGATCCAATAGAATTTAAAATAAAGTTCATAAAAAATAACTTAAAATCACAAAAACCAAATGATAAATCAAAAGCCGTATCATTTCTAAGAGAAACTCTTTTCAAGCAAAAAGATAAAATTATAAAGAGTGAATGGACCAGAAAAATTTCGCAGGAACTGGATATACCTGAAAGCGTTTTACTTTCAGCAAGCGCTGGGAAAGAAAAAGAAAGCATAAAGAATGAGGACACTATTCTTAAATCTGTCCCCCCTCTGGAAAAAGGATTAATACACATTATTCTCAAAAAACCATCTGTCCTAAGAGAAGCTGAAAATTTTTCTCCACAATTTCTCTCAAACGATTTTTCTAGAACTGTATACTCAGAGATACTTGAATCGGAAGGTCAAATTACTATTGAACAAATAGCTGAAAAATATCCAGATTATTATGCCCCACTAATGGCCTTGAGCATGGAAGAAATAAATATGGACACAGACCTGGTTTCTGATTTTCTCCAAGCCAAAGAAATGATTGTAGACCATTATCATAAAAGAAAATGGAAAGAAATGAAAAAAAATTTAAATTCTCTCAGTCCTGAAGAAATGAAAGAATTTAACAAACTTAGTAAAATTATAAAGAGGTGAACATTATGTCTGGTAGAAAATCTTTGAAGGATCTTATAGAACTTGGAAGGGAATATGGGTATATCACACTTGAAGATGTGAACAGGTCTTTGACATCCTCCTCAATGTCAAGCGAAGAGATAGACAATTTAATGACTAATTTAGAAGATCTTGGTATACAGGTTATTGAAGGCAAGAAAAAATTTAAACATGCTGGAGATGATAAAGAGACATTTACAGAGGAATGGGCATCAAGCACAGATGTATCCAACTCTATAAAAATGTACTTAGCTGAGATGGGAAAAGTTCCCCTCCTTTCAAGAGATGAAGAAATAACCCTTGCCAGAAATATAAGGGAAAGAGAAAGAGAATTGAGGAGTATGGTTCTTGAATCTCCTATTACCATGAGAGAAATAAGAAGCTGGGAAACCCTGATAGAGCAAGATGAAATGACAACAAAAGAGCTTATGCCAAGAGGCAGAAAGACAGATCTAGAACTTAAGAATATGAAAAAAAAGATGAAAAATATCTCTAAACTTATAAATAGAACTGAAAAAGAGATAACTGAGCTTCAAGAGAAGATATCATCTGAAAAACAAAATGAAAAAAAGAAAAAATTGCAAGCCATAGTGGATAAAAAGAAGAAAAATATAGTCAATAGCATTCTTGAATTAAATCTAAACCAGGAAAAGATAAAAAGACTTACCAATAAAATAAAAACCATATCAGGCAGATTAAAAGAATATGATTTTGAACTTGAAAGATATTCCAAACACTATGGAGACCTTGAAAAATTAGAAAATGATTTTGATTTATTCTCTAAGAACAAAATGGGGAAGAAAGAGTTTAGGAAAAAATGGGGATATTTCCCGGGGGAAGTGGAAGCAGCTATCTCGAATATAAGAGCAATAAAGGAAAAGGAAAATCAATACCTGAAAAATCTTCCGGTAAACAAATCCGAACTACTTTCACTAAATGAAAAGATATCTTTTCTTGAAAACCAAATACTACAAGACAAATTAAAGCTCATTAAGGCAAATCTAAGGCTTGTAGTATCCATAGCAAAAAAACATGTAAACTCCAATCTTGAGCTTTCTGATCTCATACAGGAAGGAGGTCTTGGACTGATGAAAGCAGTTGAAAAATTTGAATACAAAAGAGGATTCAAGTTTTCAACTTATGCCACATGGTGGATAAGACAATCCATAAATAGAGCCATAGCCGATCAGGCAAGAACAATAAGAATTCCCGTGCATATGAAGGAACTGGTATCTAAATTGACAAAAGTGGCAAAAAAATACAGACAAGAATACGGAAGAGAGCCACAGGTGGAAGAATATGCTAAACACCTACATATTTCAATAGATAAAGTGAAAAGCGCCATAAAGATAATGCAAGATCCCATATCTCTGTCAACTCCAATAGGCGAAGATGAGGATTCTCGTTTGGAAGATTTTATCCAAGATAGAAATGAACGCCCACCTTCCGAGTCAGCCGTTGAGCTTCTGAGAAGAAGAGAAATAGGAAAAATACTTTCAACTCTAAGCGACAGAGAAGCCAAGATAATAAAACTCAGGTTTGGTATAGAGACAGGGTATCCAAGAACGCTTGAAGAAGTTGGAAGAATATTTAGAGTAACAAGAGAAAGGGTAAGACAGATAGAAGCCAAAGCTATAAGAAAACTCAGACATCCATCCAGAAGCAAAATGATAAAAGATTATACTGAGTGAAATTAGAGCATTAAATTGTAAAAAAACATCTTTCCATTAGACTTTTTCAAGGAACACTGAAGAGTATGGATTATTTCTTTATTCTTTTGTAAGGCCTTTTTTGTGTTATATCAATTTCATCGTTCCATTCAAATTCTTTATCTCCGACTTTGACGATGTCTCCATTTTTTATTCCATATTTTTTAAGCGCTTTTACAATTCCTATTTTTTTGTAAATATTTATAAGTCTTATCACACCCTCTTCATGGGAAAAATTGGTCATTTGTGCCAGTTTTTCAGGTTCTTTGCCTATTATTTCGTAATACCCATCCTCTTTCCTTTCAATGAAGAAACCTGATTCTTCTCTCAATATGGATTCATCTTTATCCTCGGGAATATACACTTCTGGAACAGGAATTTTAGGTAAAACTTTTATCACATAGTCAAAAAGCTTGCTTAATCCATCCCCTGTGACTGCTGATATGAGAAAAATTTTTCTTTTAGGATATTTTTTCTTTATTCTGGAAAACACTTCTGATGAATTTGGCAAATCCGATTTATTTATAACTAAAACAATTTCTTTTCTTGAAAAATTTTTTGAAAATCTTTTTAATTCATTTTCTATTACTGATACACCTTTAATTGGATCTGTGGATGAAAAACCATATGGATCAATGATGTGAAGTATAAGCCTTGTCCTGAGTATGTGCTTTAAAAAACTATGTCCCAAGCCCTTGCCTTTATGGGCGTCTTCTATTATACCCGGTATATCTGCAAGAAGAAAAGGATTTCCTTTATGATTCACCACTCCAAGATTTGGAGTAAGCGTTGTAAATGGGTAATCTGCTATCTTTGGCCTTGCCTTGGTAGAGGCTGAAAGTATGGTTGATTTGCCCGCGTTTGGGAAACCGCAGAGGCCGACATCTGCGATTAGATTAAGCTCAAGATGTAAAACTTTTTCTTCGCCTTTTTCTCCATTTTCACAAAATTTAGGCGCAGTATTTTTATGTGTTTTAAAAGCCAAATTTCCTCTGCCGCCGCGCCCTCCCCTTGCCGCGAGAAATGTATCCCCTTCTTTTTTTAAATCAGTTACCACTTTTCCATTTTCTTTTACAATAGTTCCACATGGAACATAAAAAAAAGCATCTTCCCCTTTCTTTCCGTGTAGATTAGATCCTTGACCATGCTCTCCGTCACTAGCTCTTAGGTGAGGATGAGATGCTATCTGAAAAAGAGTATTTATACCGCTTTTTGCTATTAAATATACATCTCCTCCTTTTCCCCCATTGCCGCCATCTGGCCCGCCAAAAGGGATGTATTTTTCTCTTCTAAAAGACATACATCCATTGCCCCCATCGCCGGCTTTTATATAAACTTTGGCATGATCAAAAAAATCTATATTTTCTTTCATAAAAATACCCTCCCAAGTCGTTTAGGAAACACTAGTGGGAGGGCCTTTGGTATTGGTTTATTTAATTTGGGTAGACGCTTACTTTCTTCTTGTCTTTTTTGGCCCACTCAAATTTTACTTTTCCAGAGACAGTGGCAAATAATGTGTCGTCACTTCCCTTTCTTACATTAGTTCCCGGCAAAAACTTAGTCCCTCTCTGCCTTACTAAAACTTCCCCAGCTTTTACTGTCTGGTCTCCGTATCTTTTTACTCCAAGCCTTTGCCCATGACTATCTCTTCCATTAGTCGAAGAGCCTTGCGATTTTGTGTGAGCCATAATCTACTCCGTTCCAAACTTTGTTTAAACGATCAGGAAAGCTGTATATCCTTTATTCTTATTTCGCTAAGTTCCTGTCTATGCCCCTTGGATTTCTCGTATGCTTTTTTAGATCTTTTTCTGAATACGATCACTTTGGGGGATTTCAGATGTCTCAAAATCGTGGCAGTCACTTTTCCGCCTTTATTTGCCTTCTGTGTCTCATTTTCGGCTGCAGACCAAAGAGCGTCAAAGGTCACATCTTTGCCAGCTTCTGCTTTGATTTTTTCGACCTGTAAAACTTCTCCTGGGACAACCCAATATTGTTTTCCACCAGTTTTTATTATAGCGTACATAGTAGATATATGATAGCAAAAAATTCCCTTTTCAAGCAAATAAAATTTTTGATGAGTTTACGGTTTGAGCCTTTCGCTCTTTTTGATATAATTGATATCAAAGGTTGCTTAGGAGTATATTCACAGTTAAAATTAGCTGAATACTTTTTTAGGGAACCCTAATTAGTTTGTTTCGGAGGAAAAATGATTAATAATTTTATGGTTCTTTTTTTGGAACCTGTTTTAGGTATATGGGAAAAATTGATTAACTTTATCCCTCATCTCATAGCTGCAATACTTATAATACTTTTGGGATTCTTTATCTCAAGGGTTATAGCCTCCGCTGTAGAACATATTTTTAAAAAGGCAAAATTGGACAATTGGACTTCCAGAATAGGTCTTAATGAGGTTATGGCGCGTGTTGGGCTTGGGAAGTCTCCAACAATGTTTCTTTCAGCTCTCTTCTATTGGTTTATAATGTTGGTTTTTATAATTTCGGCTGCCAATGTTCTTAACCTCAGTTTTTTCTCGAAAGTTCTTGAAACATTTCTGTTAAACTTTCTTCCAAAAGTTATAGCAGCCATAATAATAGGTTTTGCGGGACTATTGCTTGCCCGTTTTGTGGAGAATACTGTTTATAATTCAGCTGTGGCAAATAATCTCAAAGGTGGACGATCCTTTGCTAAAATAATTAACTTTGTGATTTTGGTATTTACCGGCATTCTTGCGATAGAACATCTCGGTTTAGACATGAAGATAATACGCTCCAGCATAAACATACTTATGGCATCTCTGGGCCTTGCCTTTGCAATAGCTGTGGGACTGGGAGCAAAAGACATTGCCAGAGATTTAATACACTCTATGCTTTCTGAAAAGGAAAAGGATAAGTAACAAGAAAGTAATCCAGAGATAAGCTAAAAAACTGTGGCCCAATGTCTGGTGGTGAGTCTGAATTCTACCCTTCTATTCATTTTCCTGTCTTTAGGTAAAGTCCCTTTGACAGCCGGACGGCTTTTTCCATAGCCGTATATTCTTATATAGTCGGGATATACTCCTTTTCTGACAAGATAAGTTTTTACTGAATCGGCTCTTCTAAGTGAGAGGTCTTTATTGTACTCTTCCCCACCTACATCATCTGTATGACCTTCCACTATCAATTTTATTTTGGGATATTTTAAAAGCACCTGGGCAACTTTATCAAGCAGCGGGAAAGATGAAGGCTTAAGTTTTGCAGATCCTGTCTCAAATTCGATAGGAGCTATTTCTTTTGTGACAACCATATCAAGAACTGATTTCATTTCAGCTTCTGCGCGCCTTTTTTCTTCTCTATCACTTGCAGTGTATGTATGACATCCTGAAATCAAAAAGAATAGAAAAATAATTTTTTTCATAAATTTTGAGCGATAGTCGCTATAAGAGTTTCCCTTCTAAATCTGTATCCTCTTTGAAAAACAGAATCGGATACAAGAATAGATGGAGTTTTAAAAAGTGTAGAATATATTTTTTTCTTTCCTATTTTCACCTTACCCGCAAGAGGATTGCAAATGCTTGTTTCATAAAGAGTATCCATAGCCCAGTAAACTGGCCATATAATAGCCGCTCTGAGAGCGAATTTAGCTTTACTTATTGAAAACACCAAATTTTCACAAGAATCAAGCAAATCCACAGACTTAATAATCCAATTGTTAAGTATGGGTCTAAATATATCTATCTTTTCTTTTTTAAGCAAGTCTGAGGGAGCCAGCCCTCTATTGGCCAATTCCTCAACTGGGAAATAACATCTTCCTTTTAATAAATCTTCATGAATATCCTTTATGATATTTGTCATTTGAAGGGCAGTGCCTATAGAATAGGCAGCATTCATTATGTCTCTATTCCCCAATTTGCTTTTAAAATAAGAGTTATACACATTAAACCAGAAAATACCCGGCACACCGCCTATTTTACGACAATAGTTGATAAGTTCTCTTCCAGTTTGAAAAGCCATTATTTCATTTCCAGAGAAAGCAGATAGATCTGTTTTCATTCCTGAGCTAACTCCGAGTATTAGCATTTTTAAAAGAATCTTTTCATCTTGAGAAAATGAGGACACCATTTTACACACTGCTGGAAATTCTTTTATAAGAGCCCTTTCCCATTTATCTGAAAGTTTTTCTGAGACAAGAAAAAGTGACGCAAAAAATTCTTCAGATCCTCCATCCACAGATAAAACAAATAAATCCAAAAGTTTTTTCTTTTCTTCCAGAGCAACATCCACACTGTCTACGACGCTATCCATTGCCCTGCATATGAGATATCCAGCAGATAGCTGCCTCTTCACATCCTCTGGCAAGACCACAAAACTTATATAAAGAGTTCTGGAAACTTTTTTAAGTATCAAATCCAAATTGACTGGAACTTCTTTCATATAGATATTTTATAATTTCCCGCGACCAAAAGGATATAATATTTTCCCAAGGATTCTTTTTCCTCTGGCTCCAGTTGAGGAATATGGGCAATTGGGAATGCCAAGCCACGCCATAGCTCCAAGCAAAGCAAATGCCGCTGGCTCTTTGGCAAGAGGATGCATGCCCAGAGAAGAGATAGAAATTACTTCTATTCCATTTAGTAAAACAGAAAGGTTTTTCATAAGTGCTGGATTAAGGGCTCCTCCGCCACTTACTATGATTTTCACTGGTTTTGGATGCAGGAAATCCTCAACTGCCTTTTTTATCCCCAAAGCTGTCAGATAATTCAGAGTGGCAAGAGCGTCCTCTTTTTTCATATGCGAAAAATTTTTCTTAAAAAACTCAAATCCAAACTCTTCTCTATCCAGAGATTTAGGCGGAGATTTTCTGAAAAAACTTAATTTGAGAATATTTTCCACCTTTTTTTTGTCAGGACTACCAGCTAAAGCCCATTTTCCGTCCTTATCAAATGAAAGCCGTCCATTCGAATAGTAAGAAATAGCCCAATCCATAAGAGAATTGCCAGGTCCTATATCAAATCCAAATGTTTTTATGTTTTTCCCAACCAATGATATATTTGCCACTCCGCCTATGTTTAGAAGAGCCACCGGCATTTTTTCGGCAAAAAGAAATTCATCAAAAAATGGCACAAGAGGCGCGCCTTCTCCCCCGGCGGCTATATCCATAGGTCTAAAATCGCATACAACTGGGACTTTGAGTTCCTCTGCTATAAAAGATGCCTCGCCTATCTGCAATGTGTTTTTACCTAAGGAGTCATGGAAAACAGTCTGACCATGAGATGAAACAAGAGAAGGCAGGGGCAGAGAAAATTTTTTCAGAAAATTTTTACACATATTCGCCCAGAGCCTGCCCAGTTCAAAATTTAAAGCTGAAAGTTGTGGAACTTTCATATCTCTGGCTGAAATTATCCTATTTCTAATATCTTTGCTGTAATCCCTAGAATCAAAAGCCAGGGTTTTTATTTTTTTATTACCTATGTCTATAATACAATATGCCATGGAAAGGCCATCAGCTGAGGTGCCAGACATCAAACCCAAAACAGATATATTCTTTTTCATATTTTTATTTTCCTCAAGTAAAGCAAACGAGCCATTTCATGCGAGGCTGACGCAGAATTTCTTATCATAGCATAGAAAAAAAGTATTGGATTTTTCAAAAAATAATATTTACTTTGCAGGTATAGACGGGAATAAGAATGCAAATCGAATATATCAGATTTAATCCTTGAAAATGAGCAAAGCGCTATGAAAGCAGAAATAGCAGATTTCTCCCATCCGCGACCCCGTAGAAATGAATATAGATCCGCCGCGCCAAAGAGAGAGGTAAGAAGGTTTATAGCGCAATTGAAAAAATAAAGATGAAAAAATATTGAGATAGATTTTTTAACTCCTTCAATGGAATAAGAAGGGAAATCCGAATAAAAAAAAGGCGCAAGAGCGAGGAAAATAATAGGCAAAAGCCAAAAACGCCAATTTCCAGAAAGCATTAGATTTTTTGACATGCCGGCAAAATAGAATAAAATGGCCGTGATAGCCAGCAAGAAAGACAAAATAAGAATAGATGATGTAAAAAGAGAAAGAATAAAAACTGCCGTAAAAATTTTTACATATAAAAACCTAGAATTCATTTTTAACTTTCCCCACTACAATAATAGATATTCTGCCAAAAAAAGCGCCAATAATTACATGAGCGGACAGCCAGAGAAAAAAAATAGTGAAATAAAAATTTTTAGGCAAATGGAAAATAGTTGACACCTTTGATAAAACTTTCAAATAAGCTTCAAATATACTTCCACCATACATTATCCATGAAGTCATTACAAAATGAGGCAAACCTTCAAGAGACAAAACAAGAGAAGAAAGAAAAATTGAACTTTTTTTTAGTCCCAAAAAAGAAAAAATTATTTCTGCCATTGCGCCCTCTATCAATATTCCAGCTACAGGTCCAAGCTTGAAAACGCCAAAGCCAATCATTTTGAGAAGCGCAGCGACAATGGCGATATAGAGAGAAGACATTTTGAAGTTGGCAAAAGCCCTTCCACCAGCCAATATCACAGAAGCCATACCAGCCATAAATGCGCCTCTAAGCGGAATATTAAGCAAGTGAATATATGAGCCAATAAATACTTCCATAGCCCCCCACAGGCAGCCAAATATCGCAACTGTTGAATAAAATTTTATTCTTTCCAAATAATTCATACAATTTTTTCCAAATGAGAACATATATTGTTAAGCAGATTATTTCTGTGAGATATTATCACAGGGCATCCACCTGCTTGAGCATACAGAGATATTTTATCTAATAAAGCGTAGCTTTCATCAAGCGGCTCATCTATTATTATGCATTCTGGCGACATTTCAAAAGCAATTAAACAAAGAAATTTTTGAGCCATTCTGCAATTTAAATTAGAAATAAAATGTTCTGGCTTAAAGAAATCAAATTTTTGAAAAAAGCGTTCAGCCTCTCTGCGCTTTAAAAAAAAATAAGCATTCTCCATAAGCGTCTGACCGGGAAGGGCCGTATATGGCCATGCAGGCACAAGAAAAACTTTGGACGGCTTTTTAATATCGCCTGAATAATCTTCAATAAAACCTGCCAGCACTCTGGCAAAAGTAGTTTTTCCACTGCCATTAGCGCCAGAAAGGCCATTGATACAAGCTCTATAAAATGAACCTGAAAAATTTTTTAATATTTTCTGACCCTGAAAGGAAACTGAGACATTGGCAAATGAGATAATCTGCTCTCCAGGTGTAAGTTTTATTTTCTTTTGTTTTTCAATCTGATCTATTGAGCCATTTTCTATTCTTCCTTTCTCTATGTGGAATTTAAAATCCGAAAATTCTTCAAAAAAATTGTCCTTTGATCCAAAAAGACATATAGTTTCTCCTTTGTTTTTCAAATTTATGAGAAAAGATTTTACTCTTTCTCTTGATTCATAATCTAAATAAGCTCCGGGCTCATCAAATAAAAGTATGCCCTCTTGAGCGCAAGACATAGCAAGCAAGATTTTCTGCTTTTCCCCTGAAGAAAGAAAACGAGTATTGCGATTTAAAAGATGGTTTAGACCAAGTTCTGAGCAGTTTTCCATAAATTTTTTAATATCGAATGATTCTGAATTTTCTGAAAAAAATTCAGCCTCTCTTAAAACTGTTTCGCCCAAGAATTGGCTATCTAAATCTTGAAGGATAACCCTTGTATTGAAATCAGATCTTTCATTAAAGCGAATATCTCCCGAAATCTCGCAATTTGAAAATCGATGTATTATCCCAGCTATTGCCGCCATAAGTGAGCTTTTTCCACTGCCTGACTCCCCGCTTATAAAAGAGATAGATGAATCTGGAATTTCCATAAACGCTTCATTTAAGATATATTCGCCATTTGGCCATCTAAGTGAAAGATTTTTTATTTTAAGCATATGGATTTAATCAATTTTTTAATAGAAGGTTTATAAAGAACTATCGCATTTTTAAAAAGAAGCGACAACTGAGGAGAAAAAGAAGATCTACATGAAATTATCAGAATACCCTTATACCGCTTTATTATCTTTTTGAGAAGACTTGCATGCCCTTTTTTAAGCGCTTCCAATGGACCTATCTCATCTATGATGATTATAGGTTTATAAATTTGATTAAGAACTTTTTTTTCAATTTCTAAAAAGTTTTTAGGGCAATATCTTAGGTATCCAGAAAGCACCTCTACGAGAAAAAATTTTTCTCTTGAATTAACTATAGAAGCGAAATACAATCTGGAGTCTTTAAGCATTTCTTTTTCACAAATGAAACCGCCTACACCTATCCCTTTTCTTTCAAGCTCAAAAAGAAGATGCTTAAGTAAAGATGTTTTTCCCCAATTAACTGGCGCTGATATTATAATAGCCTTCATTTTATGGCATTTTTGTATAGTTTTTCTTTTTTTTAATGGATTTACCTGAATATAAGTCAATTTTCCATGAGACAAGCTTTTTATTTTTGTATTTGAAGTATCCTGAAAAAAAGCCGCTGAAATCCAGATATTTCAAAAATATGTAATCGCCTTCCCATAAATTCAAAGAAAGCAAGTCTTCGTTTTTAACCCAGACAAGTTCCCCTTCATCGCATTTTTTTTGCTTCCCTTTAAATTTATCCGCTGTAAAAACAAAGACAAGCCAGTCATTTTCCCCATCAAAAGATGGAAAAGAAAGCACCCCTTTCATTTGAGGTTTGAATATTCTCAGGCCTGATTCTTCAAAAACCTCTCGTCTGACACAATCTTGAGGACTTTCTCCCGCTTCAAATTTTCCACCCAAGCCATTGTATTTGCCCTGATGTATATCATTTTCTTTTTTGTTTCTAAAAAGCATCAAAGTCTTGCCTTTTTTTCTAATATAACAAAGAACAGCTGGAATCACATTTCTCCTCATCTAAACTCCCTTTTTGTAAATCTTCATTAAAAATTCTCTATTGCCATGACTGCCTTTTATAGGGCAATCGATATACCCTTCAATTGCGCATTCTTTTAAGTTTGTGTATATAAAATTTTCTATTTCTCTAAGGACAATTAATCTAGACTCTTCATCTTTAACTATCCCTTTGCGTAAAAATTCTCTGGAAAGTTCAAATTGCGGTTTTATCAGCAATACAGCGACTGCTTTATTGGAAAGCACAGATATAAGCGGACTCAATATGAGTTTTAACGATATAAAAGAAACATCTACCGCCGCAAAATCTGGTTTCTCAGAGAAAAGTTTTTGTTCCAAAAAGCGGGCATTTGTTTCTGGAATAAAAACAAATCTTTCATCTCTCAAAATTTTTTCGTGTATTTGTCCTCTCCCCACATCCACGCCATAGACTTTTTTTGCCCCCTCTTTCAACATACAATCTGAAAAACCGCCTGTGGCTACGCCGATATCCAGACAGACCAGACCTTTAAGATTTATCTTGAAATAATCCAGACCAGCTTTTAGTTTAAGCCCTCCTCTGGATACATAAGGACATATATCCTTGGCTATTTCCACAATATCGCCGTCTCTTACACTATCTCCGGCTTTTTGCGCTTTTTTCCCATTTACCAGCACGAGGCCTGCCATAATGGCCGCCTGAGCTTTATGCCTGCTTTCAAAAAGTCCCTTGTTCACGCAATAAGTATCCAATCGGATCTTCATATAAGGCAATAGATCAGTCTTTCAACTCTTCTATTTTTATTTTACCTTCAGCATCTTTTTTTATAGTCTCTATTTTGCCTTTTACTTCAAGAAGTTTCTGATTTAATTCTTTGGAAATTTCAACTCCCTGCTCAAAAAGCTTCAATGATTCTTCAAGAGGAGTGTCTTCACTTTCAAGCTTTTCTACTATTTCTTCCAGTTTTTTTAATTTTGCCTCAAAATTATCACTCTTTTTATTCATAAATCCTCCTTTATTTTTTTAACCTCAGTCATTGCTTCTCCCTTATTAAATACAATGGTCAATTCATCTCCTATTCTTAACTGTGAAGAATCTCTGATAGCAATATCCCCCTTTTTTACAAGCGAATAGCCTTTCTTAAGAGGGAAATAGGGACTTAAATTTTTCAATTTTTCACTTTGCAATTTAAGTTTAGAATATATTTTTTCACTTTTAATATCCACCGCCCTCCAAAGTCTGTCGCAGAGGTCATCAATAAAAATTGCCTTATCCTCTATCAATGAATATGGATTTTTAAAAAATCGGGAATCTACAAAACGCAAAAATCTTGACAATATTTTTTCATAATTAATCCTTAAACTTTGAAGTAAACGTTTTTCAATCTGAACAAGATGTTTAAGAATGTCCTCATTATTTGCCGCCACAAGTTCAGCTGCCGCAGATGGAGTAGGAGCGCGCAAATCAGCCACAAAGTCAGCTATTGTGAAATCTGTTTCATGTCCTACGCAGGATATCACAGGTATTTTGGAAGATGCTATTGCCCTTGCAACAATTTCTTCATTGAATGCCCACAAATCCTCCATAGAGCCTCCGCCTCGACCAACAAGCATCACTTCTATATCGTCAAAATTTTCATTCAATTCCTTTATCGCCATTGCTATTTCTTCAGCGCTGCCTTCTCCCTGAACTTTTACTGGATAGAGTAAAATATTAATATTTGGGCAACGCCGCTTCAATATGGATAGTATGTCTCTTATAGCAGCTCCTGTGGGAGAGGTTACTACGGCAATTTTGGCGGGGAAAGATGGAATCTTTCTTTTTCTGTCTTCATCAAAAAGTCCCTCTTTTTTTAGCTTATCTTTTAATTGTTCAAAAGCTAGTTGTAGCGGACCAGCTGAAAGAGAAATCAATTCCCTTATTTGCAATTGATACTTGCTCTGCTTGTCATAGATAGTAACTATAGCGCGAACCTTTACTAAAAGACCATTTTTAATTTCAAATTTGCACTTTGAAACAGCCCATTTAAAAAAAACGCAGGATATCAGAGAATTTTCGTCCTTTAAGTCAAAATAGACATGTCCAAGAGAAGATTCTTTTAAACCTGATATTTCTCCCTCTACCCATATCTCATTAAAGGAATTTTCAAGCAATTCTTTTATCCCTTTATTTAGTTCGCTTACCTTAAATACCGGAGTTATTTCTTCCATAATTAAAATCAATCAAATAGATTGTCTCCTATCTATGGTTCCCTGTTTAATCTCAATTTTTCAAGCCTTTTCTTTATCTCAGACTCAAAACCCTGATTAGAAGGCTCATAGAAAATTTTATGCTTAGGCATATACTCCTGCTTTACAAAATGACTGGGATAATCGTGAGGATATTTATAATCTCGCCCATCGCCAAAGAATTTTCCATCGCCAGTGGCATCCTTGAGATGAATAGGGACTTTCCTTTCCTCTCCCTCTCTAACCTCTTTTAAAGCCATATTGATAGCCATATATGATGAATTTGATTTAGGTGAAACCGCCACATAAATAGCCGCCTGGGCAAGTATTATCCTGGCCTCAGGCATACCTATTTTTCTAGCCGCATTAAAAGCTGAATTAGCAACTATTAAAGCCATAGGATTGGCATTCCCCACATCTTCACTGGCGCATATAACTATGCGACGCGCTATAAAAAGAGGATCTTCGCCAGCTTCAATCATTTTCGCTAGCCAATAAACCGCAGCATCTGGATCTGATCCTCGCATTGATTTTATGAATGCGGAAGCGTGGTCATAATGATTATCGCCTTTTTTGTCATAAGCTATAATACTGTTTGAGTCTACCTGAGATAATACTTCTTCGCTTATCTCCACAGAACTGTTTTTCTCAAAAGCCAAAACTGCTGATTCAAGGATATTGAGCATACGCCTAGCATCTCCGGCTGAAAGAGAAATCAACATTTCTTTAGCTTTCTGAGAAATTTTCACCGATATATCCGAAAAACCTTTTTTTAACGCTCTTTCAAGTATAGATGAAAGGGATTTTTCATTATGGCTCTTAAATTCAAATATGAGAAATCTTGATAGAAGAGCGCGATTTACATAGAAAAAAGGATTTTCTGTGGTAAGACCTATAAGTATTATTTCTCCCTTTTCAACCGAAGGCAAAAGAGTATCCTGCTGAGTTTTATTGAAATGATGTATTTCATCAAGTATTAGAAGAGTCTTTTGTCCGCTATAAATTTCTCTGGCTGCGTCTATGGCCTTTTTTAACTCGCTTACACCAACTGATGCGGCATTTAGATTGAATACTTTCGCTTTTATTTTATTAGCTATAATGGAGGCTAAAGCCGTCTTTCCACAACCGCTTGGACCATAAAAAAGAGCTGATTTGAGCAGTCCTTTTTCCACCGCTTTTTTAAGGAATTTCCCATCTCCCAGTAGATGCTCCTGCCCGAAAAAATCCTCAACACTTTGCGGAGCGATTCGCCAGGCAAGAGGCTGAGAGTATTTATCTTTTTCTTTTTCAAAAAGATCGCTCATTAGAAAAGTTTGTCCTCGCTTCCCAAATTTTCCAGTTTAGATATCAATTCATCTATTTTATTCTCATACTGAGAATTCAAAGAAAGTTCTCTCTGCTCATATTTATAAAGCTGCATACCATACTTTATTGCCACATACATAAGCTGTTTAATAGTATCCGGAACAATTTTTTTTTGTTCGTAAGCCAGCATCTCTTCCTCAACCTTTCTTACAATAGTGTTCATTTCTATGGGGGTTACATTTTCTGCATCCACATATATCACTTTTCCCCTGAAATTAACCTGTATTTCTTTCTGCATTACAAATCCTCTCTTATTTTTTTCTCTATTTTTTCAGCTATATATCCCAACTTCTCCCTTAACAATTTCCTCAAATTTTCCATTTGTTCATGGCTTTTTTGGGCAAGCTCTTTTTTTTCAGACTTTAACTTTTCAACCTCCTTTTGCAGCCTCAAATTCTCTTCCTTAAGTTTGCTAAAAGCTGATATAAATTTAATTAATTCAGATTCTAGCTGTTGAAGTTTCGTTACCATAATATAAAACTATTATATAAATTTGTGTGTATTAAAAAGGATTGACAATTTTCCCCCGCGGATAAAAATATGGATAATCAACTTCTTAGAGAAGCGCCAAAAACTTTATTCAATTTATTGTATATTTCTTCAATTTTTGAGTTAAGCTCTTTATCGGTAAAGGTCTTTTCCATAGAAGAAAACATAAATCTCATTGTTAAACTTTTTGAGTCAGGGGAAATATTTTTTCCGGTGTAAACATCTATAAGTTTCACCCACAAAAGATCTCTGATGCCAGTTATTTCTTTTTTTATCTCTTCCCAGGAATACTTCTTTAAAACAACTACACTCAAATCCCTTACACTGTGCTGATATTGAGATACCGGGGACGATTTTTTAATCCTTACATAAAAATCTTTCTCAAAATATCTTAAAAAAACTTCAGTGTTAAATTCAAAGGCATAAACTTCACTTTCTTTTATGTCATAGGCGGCAAGCGTTTCTCCACTTATGGCGCCTAGATATCCGCAGTGTTTCCCTGAAACACTTATTTCAAGACAAAGTCCTTTTTGAAAATGTTTCAAAGGTTCATTGACTGGTTTAAAAGAAAAATTAGCGATATCTTTGAAAAGATAAGAAACAGCTCCTTTCAAGTGATAAAAATCCAAAAAATCTTCAGGAGCATGCCAGTAGTATTCTCTTGTTTTTCCAAACATCAATCCCGCAGTTGAAGCTTTCTCTAAAATTTTTCCATTCTCCAAAGCAAACACCTTGCCGTTCTCATAAATCATGATACTATCAACTCCCCTGTTCAAATTGTATTTTAAATTTTTCAACAATCCACACAGGAGAGAAGGGCGTAAATAATGAAAATCAGATGAAAGCGGATTTTTAAGTTCGACAGCCATCTTTTCATTAAATGAAATTGCCTTTACTTCTTTTAATGAAATCAAATCATAATTGATTGCCTCATACATGCCTATGGAACAAAGTTTTTCTCTGATGAAAGAGAGAGCCTGATGATATGGATGATCTTTGGAAGGCATCACTCTCATAGATGTTTCACTTTTTATATTTGAGTAACCCCAAAAACGAGCCACTTCTTCGGCAATGTCCCATATTGTTTTCAAATCAGACCTGTATGATGGAGGATAAAACATGGCCCCAACATATTTCTCAGATATGGCTTTCAAAGACTTCTCTATATCTTCATTGGAAAAATTGCTGCCAAGTATAGAATTTATCTTGTCGCATTTAACTTCAATTGGATCACGCTTAAATATTGATGGGCGCTCATCTTGAATCTGAGAAATAAAAGCGTCTGGATTATTTTCCATTATCAATTCAGCAATTCTATATGCAGCTTTATCCTGAATCTCGCTATCTACATTCCTTTCAAATCTAAATGAAGAGTCCGATTTGAGATTTAAAAACTTAGAAGAGTGCCTAACTGCTGATGGATTAAAATGAGCTGACTCTATCAAAACATCACTGGTATCTTGAGATATGGAGCTATAAAAACCGCCCATAACACCAGCTACCGCTATTGGTTTTTTTTCATCGGCTATTACTAAAATATCTTTTGAAAGAGCTCTTTCTTCTCCATCTAGTGTTTTTATTTTTTCTTTGTCTTGAGCCCTTCTGACAATTATTTTTTTGCCTTCAATATTTCTAAGGTCAAAGCAATGAGTTGGCTGGCCAAGCTCAAACATAACATAATTAGAAGCATCTATAAGAATATCGTCTTTAGGATTTATCCCTATTTTTCTAAGTCGCTCAGCCATCCACATAGGAGTTTTTTTATTCTTGATATTTTTGACAATGAGGCCAAGATATCTGAAACAATCTGATGGATTCTCTATTTCAATTGAAATTTCCTTTTCACCTTTGCTCTGTGCAACTTTGAATGAGAGTTCTTCAAGTTTATACCCTTTAAATATGGAAAGTTCCCTTGCCAAAGCATAGTGAGATAAACAATATCCAAGATTTGGAGTGATTTCAAGCTCAAATATGTAGTCCGGCTTATCAAAGATCTCCCTTATATCTGTGCCGGGAGTTAAAGAATTGTCTAAAACAAGTATTCCACTGTCATCATATCCATAAAGCCCCAGCTCGCCAGCGGAGCAAATCATACCCTCAGACTCTATGCCACGTATCTTAGCCTTTTTCAAAACTCCCTCAGGCAATTTTGCGCCAACTACGGCAAATGGGATTTTCTGTCCGACAGCAATATTTTTGGCTCCACAAACAACCTTATGAATTTTTGCTCCCGTTGAAACTTCACAAAGAGAAAGTCTATCAGCATTTGGATGTTTTTCTATCTTCAGTATTTCCCCAACAAAAACATTCTCCCCCTCAAATCCGATTTTTTGAATATTGTCAATAGAAAAACCAAGCGAAGCAAGATCGACTCTAAGCTTTTCAAAAGCTGGCAAATCTGCGGAAAATTTTTTAAGCCATGAATAAATAGTCTTCATAAGTTTTTAAGCACTCTTAAATCATTTTCAAATAGTTGGCGCATATCTGTTATTCCATACAATAACATAGCGAATCTATCTATGCCGGCGCCAAAAGCAAATCCGCTTGTTTCCATTGGATCATATCCACAGGCTTTGAAAACTTCAGGATGTATCATGCCAGCTCCTATAAGTTCAAGCCATCCTGTTGATTTACACACTGGACATTTTCCTTTGTGAGAAGAGCAAAATACACAAGAAACTTCAACACCAGCGCCAGGCTCGACAAATGGAAAATACGAAGGAGCAAATCTTATTTTTGCAGCAGAACCAAACATATCTTTTATGAAACTTTCCATAGTCCATTTAAGATCTGACATGGAAATATTTTTGTCGGCGCAAAAACCTTCAAGCTGATGGAATACAAAAGAATGGCTGGCATCCACTGCCTCAGATCTGAAAACCTTACCTGTAGATATTACTCTCAGAGGCGGTTTTCTGCTTTGCATAGTCCGTATCTGAACTGGAGATGTGTGAGTTCTTAAAAGATAGTCAGAGCCTCGCTCATCTTTGTGTGGCAAGTAAAAAGTATCTTGCATATCCCTCGCCGGATGATCAGGTGGAAAATTCAATGCCTCAAAATTGAAATAATCCATCTCAACAAGAGGACCGTATTCAAGAGAAAATCCAAGTTTAGACATTGAGGAAATTATTTTTTCAGTAGTTGCTGTTATAGGATGAACAGAGCCGTGAGGATAAGGATACCCGCAAAGAGTAAGATCTAAATCTGAAGAGACCTTGCTTTTGGAAATATTGTCTGGGCTTGCAGAAAGATATTCAAGAATAGATTTTTTGAAATCATTTCCAAGAGAGCCAAGCTCTTTTTTTTCTTCAATTGAAAAAGAAGAAAGTTCTCTCAAAAGCAAAGAGAGGGATCCTTTTTTGGAAAGAAAATCCCTCTCTATATCTTGAGATAGTTTTTTTTCTGATACGGCCCTGTCAAAGTCGCTCTTTAGAGCGGAAAGTTTTGACAACCACTCTTGCCTGTTCATTGATGTATTAGGCTTTTGCAACTGCTTTGGAAGCTATCTCCACCAGCTGTTTGAAACTGGACGGATCTTTTATAGCCATTTCAGAAAGCATTTTTCTGTTTATTTCTATGTTAGACTTTTTAAGCCCATTGACAAAAACGCTATAGCTTAAGCCATGCTCTCTAACGGCGGCATTAAGACGCAATATCCACATGCTTCTCATATTGCCTTTCTTGTCTTTCCTGTCGATATAAGCATTCGTCAAGGATTTTTTAACTTGCTGAGTCGCCATTCTCAAACGTCTGCTCTTATCGCCGTAATAGCCCTTGGCAAGCTTAAATATTTTCTTTTTTCTTTTGTTTCTAGCTACGCTGTATTTTATTCTCATAGTCTACGACATCTTTTAAAAAGATGAAGCTCCTTTATTATTCGTATGGAAGATAGGTTTTCAAAACCTTGGAATTGTGATCTTCCTTTTTGATTACTTTGGCAGTTCTTAGGTGTCTGCCTCTTTTAGCAGACATACCTATAAGAAGGTGCCTGAGACCAGACTTCCTGTGAGTCCATTTTCCGGAAGTTGTTCTTTTAAATCTTTTCTTTGCGCCACTATGGCTTTTCATTTTAGGCATAAAAACTCCTTTAATTCTATCAATACTTAGATTATATAAAATTGACAATTCAAAAAAAAGATGTTTTATTAAGAACCAGGAGCCTGCTCTTTTTTTTGTTGAGGTTTAATAGACCTGGGTTTAAGCATCACGCTCATCCTATTGCCAAGCATTGATGGCTTTCCATCAAGCTCAGCTATTTGAGATAGCTTTTCTTGAACCTGATTTATTATTCCTTCTCCTATATCTTTATGCTGCATTTCTCTTCCATGAAAAATTACTGTCACCCTTACTTTATTTCCTTCCTTTAAAAAATCTTCCATATGTCTTATTTTAGTTTGAAGGTCATTGTTTCCTATTCTCGGATTTATTCTTATTTCTTTTAAGACATTGTCTTTTTGCTTTTTTCTGTTTTCTTTTTCCTGTTTTTCTTTTTCATACATGAATTTATTGAAATCCATTATTTTGCATACTGGTGGATTGGCATTGGGAGAGATCTCCACCAAATCCAGACCAGCTGATCTTGCCATATTCAAAGCCTCATAAGTGGGCTTAACACCTATCATGTCACCATTTGATAAGATAACGCGAACCTGTGAAGCGCGTATCCAATTATTCACTCTTATTCTTTTATTGTTATACAACTTATTCCTCCAGTCAGGACTCTCTGAGCCCATCAATTTACTAATCCGATTTAATAATTTACAAGTTTTAAAAGTGTAAGTCAAATTAAATTGAATATCACATTTTTTACTAAGTTAATTTATTTTTTTGTATAATTAGTTTATAGTTCAATGTGAAAGGAAAGTTAAAAAATTTTTTTCTGTTTTATTTTCACATAGATGAAATGACTTTCCGCTAGACTTTTTTAGTGAACCATTTATATTCCGGGATGGTGTAACGGTAGCACAAGCGGCTCTGGACCGTTTAGTCTAGGTTCGAATCCTAGTCCCGGAG
>DYLH01000048.1 GCA_020722185.1 Candidatus Avelusimicrobium gallicola
GGGATTCCAGCGAAGCCCGCATGGTGGTCTTATCCACTTTCATCAGCAATTGGTCGGCTATAGATTTATAGTAAACATAAGAGCGATTATATCAAATTTTCCTTCTTTCCTCAGCTTTCTCTACGACTAACCGCAAATATTTTCCGCTATTCCCAAAGAATATAAAAAAGCTGGTTTTTCGCAAATTTTTGTAAGGGTCCATAACATAAATGAACTTCTTTTCCCTTTCAGCATACCCGGCGAAGTGTTTGGTAAAATCGCTCCCATTGTCGGTCTGTATATGCTTAACCCCGAAAGGGCAGACTTCCCTGAACTTTTCCAGAAAATCCATGGCATTAAGGCTCGACAGCCTGTCTTAGGGCAGGCTGACCCCGAATCTTGTCTTAAGGTCTATTCCGTCGACTATATAATGCTTTATCCCTTCATTGAATATGTCCACAGTGTCTATCTAAACCAAATCCCCAGGCTTTTCAGGCAGATACCCCTTTCGCCTGAGCTTCTTCTTCCGCTTATATCCCCTTTGGTAACGCGTCCGGTGGGGGAAAATGGCTGATTTTATTTCAAAGATAAAAATAAGTAAGGCTCAGTAGAAGATAAAAAACTTGTAAAAATAAAATTTGGTGAAAAAAATTTTATATTAGAAATTTAAAATCATAACTTTACAGCTTTGACGTTTTTTATGCTTTCTGATTTATTAGCATTTTTTATATATTATCTTACGAAATCTTCTTTTTCCCAATCGCTTGGCAGGCCGCTCAAAAATATAAGTCGTGGATCTTCCTTTGCCATTTGAGACATTTTCTGAAAATTTTCTTTTATATCGGAAAAGGATATGTCAATTTTTTTTATTTTCATAATAGACAAATAAAAGGCCGCATACATTAGCAAAGAAAGCAAAATTATCAAAGAGCCGTATAAATTTTGACTCAGCCTTGTAAGCATCCATCCTGTCAGAGTTTCCCAAAAAGAAATAGAAAACATAGCTCCTGATATTCCATAGGATAACATTATATTTATTTCACTATCCTTGGGTATCGCTATGAGTATGATTAAAAGAGTGACAAAAAGCATCATAACTATACTTGATCTCAATAGCCAGTTTTTCCATCTATCTCTAGATAGATACATTACGCCATATACACTGTGGTCTATGACTTGCGCGTTTGAATACTCTATCTCCAATATTTTTTTTGAATTATCTTCCTGACAAAATGTAAGTGAAAATGAAGAGAATAAAATGAAAAGAATAAAGAAAATATTTTTTTTCATTTATTCTCCTCTGGGGATGGAACGGTGGGTTCAGCATAAGTCTCAATATTGTAAAAAGATGTTGTTTTTTCCGCAATACCGGCAATTGAATTTTCCGTTTCTTTAAGCATTTTATATTGATTCTTTTTGCTTAATGTGGTATTCAACTTTATTTTAGGCCTTAATTCCGTTCTATCGTAAAAATGCCAATATGTTGTTGTAATGCTGGCTGCTATTGAGGCAAGTATCAATCCAGAAAAAAATAGTTGTTCCCTGTCCTTTCTTATCCAGATTTTTTCTCTTAGGTTAAAACGCTTCATCAAGGTATCCCGCCAGCTCTTTTATTTTTTTTAGCTTATTCTCTGTATCTAATATGCGTTCCCTCAGCTTGGCAATCTCAGGTTCTGGCGCATTTTTTATAAATGACTCATCTAGGGATTTTTGCTTCCACTTCTCAAGCAGTGGAGACAACTCTTTTTCTTCTTTTTTAAGTCTGATTTTTTCTTTTTCAATGTCAATATTGCCTTCTACATTTACATAAATGGTGAAATTTCCGCTTACTGCGGCTATTGTCTTTGGCGGTTTTGTTAGGTTGGGCTCAATCTTAAGATTCTCTATCCCTGCAAGAGTTTTTATGTGTTCTTCAAGTTCTTTTAGTATTGAAATAGCCTTTTCATCTGCTGATATTGTAACATTGATTTTTTTACTGGGAGGGATGGAAAATTGGGCGCGCAGAGCTCTTATGGTTTTTATCAAATCCATCAAGCTTGAGATTTTTTTCTCCGTTTCCTTAAACGAAAATTCTTTTTTGGCTGTGGGCAGCTTCTCCATGCACAGAAAATTGGAATGATTCTCAAGGTATCCAGAAAGACTTGAATAAAGCTCTTCTGTGACAAAAGGCATAAAGGGGTGAAGAAGTTTGAGTGAATCAGTGAATACACTTATTATCAAGCCAAGTTTTTTATCTTTTTGATTTGAATTGATCTGTGGTTTTGAGAACTCTATATACCAGTCGCAGAATTCATCCCAAAGAAAGGCATAAATCCTGTCTAAGGCCTCTGGGAGCATCATCTCTTCCATATATTTTGAGTATATCTCACAGGTCTCATTAAACCTGCTGAGCATCCATTTATCTGTTTCATCCAGAGAGAGATAGTCAGGCTTATATATGCGATCTTTAACAGCGTAGAGATGTATAAATCTTGAAACATTATAAATTTTATTTACAAAATTTCTGCCACCTATTATGGAATTTTCACTGAAAGGAATGTCCTTTCCTCCTATGGCTTGTATTATCAGAGAGAATCTCATTGAATCAGTGCCATATTTCTTCATAATATCTAGAGGGTTTATTACATTGCCTTTTGATTTTGACATCTTTTGGCCATGCTTGTCTCTTACTATGCCGTGAACATAGACTTTAGGAAAAGGAAGTTTGCCTTGATGAAACATTCCGCTCATAGCCATTCTTGCCACCCAGAGGTAAAGAATTTCATATCCAGTGACAAGTATGGATGTCGGATAGAAATATTCCATTTCTTCAGTTTTTTCAGGCCAGCCAAAAACAGACATAGGCCACAAGGCAGATGAAAACCATGTGTCAAGTACATCGGGGTCTTGAACAAATTCATGTCCCCCGCATATTTCGCATTTTAGCGGCTTTTCCTTGGAGACTACGGGTTTAAGTCCTTTTTTTAATGACACTCTTTTAAGCTGGCCTCTTTCATCAAAGAATAGGCTTTCCTTGCCACAGTTTTTGCAATACCAGGCGGGAATTCTATGCCCCCACCATATCTGTCTTGAAATACACCAGTCTTTTATGTTTTCAAGCCACATCAAGAATGGATTTTTCCAGTTCTCAGGATAGAGAGAGAATTCTCCTTTTTTTGTTTTTTCTATGACTGGTTTCGCTAAGTTTTTTGTTTTGACAAACCACTGCTCTGATATAAGCGGCTCTATATGGTTTGAACAGCGATAGCATCTCCCGACATTGTGCTTGTATGGTTCTTCCTTTTCAAGAAGTCCGGCTTCTTTGAGGTCTTCTACTATCTCTTTTCTGGCAATTTCGACTTTTTTACCAAGATATTTTTCTGGACAATTTTCCATTTTGCCATGGTAAGATATCACCTGTATCATTTCCAGATTATGTCTTTGAGCCATTTCAAAATCTGCTGGATCGTGAAATGGTGTAATTTTCACTGCCCCTGTTCCAAAAGAGACATCTACAGCTTCATCTGCGATTATTGGGATCTCTCTGTTTGTCAGAGGCAACTTTAATTTCTTGCCTATAACTTTGCTGTATCTCTTATCAGATGGGTTCACCGCGACAGCGGTGTCTCCAAGCATGGTTTCAGGCCTTGTGGTTGCTACTGTGATATGACCGGAGTTGTCGGTTAATGGGTATTTTATGTGCCAGAGAAAAGATTTTTCCTCTTCATATTCTACTTCAATATCTGAAAGAGCGGTGTAGCATCTGGGACACCAGTTTATCATTCTCTCGCCTCGATAAATCAAGCCTTTACCCCACAGTTCCTTGAAAGCTTGAAATACTGCCGCAGCTCTTTGATCATCCATTGTAAACCTGATATTTTCTTTAGAAAAATCTATAGAGCAGCCAATTTTCTTAAGCTGGTCAAGAATAGTTGTGCCACACTCCCCATACCATTTCCACATTCTTTCAAGAAAAGATTCTCTGCCTATTTCTTCTTTAGTTTTCCCTTCTGCTTTAAGTATTTTTTCCATCACATTTTGAGTAGCTATTCCTCCGTGATCTGTGCCCGGCACCCAAAAAGCATTATTGCCTTTCATTCTGGCATAGCGTATGAATATGTCCTGCAATGTTTCATCCAGAGCATGTCCCATATGGAGAGCGCCTGTTATATTTGGCGGGGGGATGACTATAGTGAATGGCTTTTGATTCTTATCTATTTTGGGCTTGAATAAACCCTGATCTTGCCATATTTTTATCCATTTTTCTTCTACATTTGTTGGTTCATAAGTTTTTGGAAGCATTTTGTCCACCTAAAAAATTATTTCAGAAATTATACTGTTTGAAACAAAAAGAAATCTTTCCTTTATCTTCACTCTGTTTCCATTTGTTTCAAGAAAGCCTTTTTCAATGGCTCTCACTATCTTATCTTTAAATTTTATAAATATATCGCCATTGTATTCAATCCCATCACTGAGTCTAAGTCCAAGCATCAGTTTCTCTCTATAAATATCTTCTTGAGACAATGTCTCTTGTGAGAATTCTGGAGAAAGTCCACCTAACAATTTGTGTAAGTACTTGTCTATCTGTGGAGAATTGACCATTCTTTTTTCATTTATACATGATGCGGCTGATGGGCCAAAGCCTATGTAATTGCCTCTCAACCAGTAGTTGAGATTGTGTAGCGACTTTTTCCCCGGTTTAGAAAAATTTGAAATCTCGTACTGGGCATATCCCATTTTTCTCAATTTCTCAATTGCTAAAAAATACATCTTTTCCTGTTCTTCATCTGAGATTTTTTCCCTGTCTTGCCAAAGAGGTGTCCCCCTATGTATTTCTAAGCAATAGCATGAAATATGTTGAGGATTAAGATTTTTTACATATTCAAGGTCTTTATCCCACTCATCTACAGTTTGATTGGGAATCCCATATATCAGATCTATATTTATATTTTCAAATCCTGCTTTTATTAGATTCTCAAAAGCTGATTCAAATTGTTCTACACTTGCCAGTCGTCCCAGATACTTTAGTTTTTCTTCATTGAAACTTTGCGCGCCTAAACTTATTCTGTTTACACCGAGAGAGAGGAGTAGTTTGGCTTTCTCTAGATTGAGGCTTTCTGGATTTGCTTCGAATGTGATTTCTTTTACTTTTGACAGGTCGATTTTGTTTCTTACTATTTCAAAAAGTTTTTCAATTTCTTTTTCTTTGAGAATTGATGGAGTGCCTCCGCCTATATACACTGTCTCTATATTAAATTTTGGAAATAAGCGAAGTTCTATTTCTTTTTGGATAGCTTTCAGGAATTCTGTTATTAGATCAGTTTTTTCAAAGGAGCAGAAATCGCAGTATAAACATTTTCTTTTGCAAAAAGGTATATGTAAGTAAAGTCCGCTCATTTCAAGAAAAAAAACAGCCCGCAAATCTATTTTTGCGGGCTATTACTGAGCCTTTCAGAATACAGTGACACTTTGGAGGCTTAGATTTGGATTGGATGCAAGGCGCGACGAATGAGCATACCTGAACGGTATGTGAATGAGGCGTGGACTTCGCTATCAGGGTGTTAGGCTGCGGACACTGTGACATCCGCTCTGGGCGGACTGTCAGAGCAAAACAGCAGACGGCCAAATATGAGGCTCCCCCCAAGGGGGGCTGGTCGCTTTTCGGCTGCGACTGCGTCACTCTTTGCTTACATATCAAACGATATGCTCGCTCCTCGTTTCTTGTCTCGCTCGAAAATCGGCTCAGCCAAAATGTCATTATATCTTTAAAGGCTCAGTAGGCAGATAAGATTAATTTTTATCTTTCTCTAAGAACATCTTTATCACATCTATGGGAACCGGGAATATGGTGGTGGAGTTCTTTTCTGTTGCCACCTCCGTTAATGTCTGCAGATATCTCAGCTGAATGGCTGCTGGGTTCTGGCTTATTATGCTAGCCGCGTCTGAAAGCTTTTGAGCTGCTTGAAATTCTCCATCTGCGTGAATTATTTTCGCTCTTCTTTCTCTTTCAGCTTCAGCCTGTCTGGCTATTGCTCTTTGCATTTCTTGAGGTATATCCACGTTCTTTACCTCAACAGCAGAGACTTTTATGCCCCATGGTTCAGTATGTTGATCCAGTATTTGCTGAAGACTCTGATTTATCTTGTCCCTATTTGAAAGCAGGTCGTCAAGTTCTTGTTGTCCGAGTACGCTTCTCAGAGTCGTCTGAGCCAGCTGGCTTGTGGCATACATATAATTTTCAACATTTAGCACTGCTGAGTCTGGATTAACCACTCTGAAATAAAGCACAGCATTAACCTTAACTGATATATTATCTTTCGTGACTATGTCTTGAGGTGGAACATCAAACACCATAACACGTGTGCTTATCTTTACCATTTTTTGTATTACTGGCCATATTAGTATCAGGCCCGGGCCTTTTACTCCGTCATATCTGCCCAAAGTAAATACTACGCCTCTTTCATATTCATTCAAGACATGAACAGCGGCCATTATTAAAAATAGAACTAACACTATTAAAGGTATATAAGACATAATGCCTCCTTTTTACTCAAAGCTAATTATACAAATTTATTGTGTTAGTATTCAGAAAAAGATAAAATATTGGGATGAATGAAGACATAAAAGAAATACTCATATCACAGGAGATGTTGAGCAACAGAGTCCATGAAATGGCCGATGAAATAAATAGAGACTACAAAGGCAAATGTGTGTTTTTTATAGGGGTGCTAAAGGGATGTTTTCTTTTTCTTTCTGACTTATTGAAGGATGTAAAGCTGGACACAAATGTGGATTTTATGATGGTGTCTTCTTATTCAGGGAATCAATCTTCAGGTGTTGTAAGAACTTTGCTTGATTTAAAGCAAAGCATAGAGGGTAAACATGTGATAGTAGTTGAAGATATAGTAGATTCAGGTCTTACAATGAGCTACATGTTAAAAAATCTTAAAACAAGAAATCCTAAATCTTTGGAAATTTGTACTTTGCTCAATAAACCTTCATGTAGAAAAATTAAAGTCCCAATAAAATATGCCGGATTTGAAATACCTGAAAAATTTGTTGTGGGTTACGGATTAGATTACAATGAACTTTACAGGAATTTGCCTTATATAGGCGTTCTAAAAGAATCTGCTATAGAAAAGGGAAAAAGATATGATAAATAAAGGAATGAGACAACTCTTAATATGGATGCTTGGTTTTATGTTGATAGCTGGCATATACAATAGTTTAAAATCTTCACAGGCTCAGAAAGATATACCTTATTCCGAATTTAAGAGTAGCCTTAAAAGCGGGAAAGTGGCCAAGGTGGAAGTGTCAGCAGATTTAATACATGGAGAGATGGTAGATAAAGACGGAAAGAAAATAAATTTTAGAACAATACCTTTAGCTGATGCCAATCTCGTGAAAGACATGGAAGAGGCGGGGGTTAAGGACTTTTCCGGGGCTCCCGATAGGAGCTGGATGACTTCTGTGCTTTTAAATATAGGCTGGATACTTATCTTTGTTTTGGTGTGGTGGTTTATATTTTTTAGGCAGGCTCAGATGGGCGGAAAACAGGCTATGAGTTTTGGCAAATCTAAGGCTAGACAACAAGATTTGAAAAAGAATAAGGTCACTTTTAAAGATGTGGCTGGATGTGAAGAGTCCAAAGAAGAGCTGAAAGACATAGTTGATTATCTTAAAAATCCTAAGAAATATAAAACTCTTGGCGGCACTCTTCCCAAAGGTGTTTTACTTTATGGCCCTCCAGGAACGGGCAAAACTTTGCTGGCTAGGGCCGTGGCGGGAGAAGCTGGGGTCGAATTCTTTACTTCATCTGGCTCTGAGTTCGTTGAGATGTTTGTTGGCGTGGGAGCGTCAAGAGTGAGGGATCTCTTTGAAAGAGCGAAAAGAAATGCCCCTGCGATAATTTTTATAGATGAGCTTGATGCTGTGGGACGGCATAGATTTGCCGGCATAGGTGGCGGACATGATGAAAGAGAGCAGACTTTGAACCAGTTGCTTGTGGAATTGGACGGTTTTGAGTCCAAAGAAGGAATAATATTGATGGCTGCCACAAATAGGCCTGATGTATTGGATCCTGCTCTTCTGAGACCTGGAAGATTTGACAGGAGAATAAATGTTCCTGTGCCAGATATCAAAGGCCGTCTTGAAATACTTAAAGTTCATGCGAGAAAGGTTATAATGGATGAGGGAATAAATATGGAAGTATTGGCTCAAAGAACTCCAGGCTTTGTTGGCGCGGATCTTGCCAATATAATAAACGAATCCGCCATAATAGCGGCCAAAAAAGACAAGAAGAAAGTTGAGTTTGAAGATTTGGAAGAGGCTATAGAGAAAATGATAGCTGGTCCACAAAGAAGGACTAGAGTAATATCAGAAAAGGAAAAGAAAATAGTCGCTTATCATGAGTCTGGCCATGCCATAGTGGCTAAGATGCTGAAAGATTGTGATCCTGTTCACAAGGTTACAATAATTCCCAGAGGTCCTGCGCTTGGATATACAATGCAATTGCCAAAAGAGGATAGATATCTGACAAGCAAGACAGAAATTCTTTCAAGGCTGTCTGTTCTTCTTGCCGGTCGAGCTGCGGAAGAGGTGATTTTTGGGGAAGTTACAACGGGAGCTCATGACGATCTTTCCAAAGCCACAGCATATGCTCAAAAAATGGTTACGGAATTTGGAATGAGTGAAAAAGTCGGTCCGATTTCCCTTAAAAAAGATGAATCTGAAGTTTTCCTTGGTAGAGATATAATCAGGCAGCCGGGTTATTCGAATGAAACCTATCGCAATATAGATGAGGAAGTAAAGAGAATAGTTAATGACGCATATTTTAAGGCCAAGAACATATTGATAGAAAATAAACGTATTCTTGACAAGCTTGCCTCAACTTTAATGGAAAAAGAAACTGTGGACGGTTCTGAAATTGATCAGATTATACAAAACCTTAATGTGGCATAGAGGGATTGATGTATCTTGATTACTTAGTAAAAATCTTAGACATTCTTTTGGTTTATTACATAGTTTATCGCCTGATTCTAATCATAAAAGGCACAAAGGCCATGCAAGTGGTATGGGGTATTTTTATACTGGTTCTCATAACATTTACAGCGAAAGCCGCAAGATTTAATGCCACTTTTTGGCTTTTACAAAAATTTTGGTTTGCTGGCGTTTTTCTTTTAATAGTTGTCTTTCAACAGGAGATAAGAAATGCTCTGGCCAACCTTGGAACAAATCCACTGGGCCGAGTATTGGTCCCTCAGGAGTTCATATTCATCCCAGAACTCATATCTGCTATTAGTGAAGCATCTTCAAGTAAGACAGGTATGCTTATCGCTTTAGAGCTAGATATGGGATTGAGGGAGTTTATAGAGACCGGCACAAGAATAAATGGAGAAGTCTCAAAAGATCTCTTGCTTACTATATTTAAGGATGGTACTCTACTTCATGACGGTGGAGTGATTATATCAAACAATAGAATAGTGGCCGCAGCCTGTCAGTTTCCTCTGACAGAGCAGAAAGACCTTTCCAGAATTTTTGGTATGCGTCATCGCTCCGCCATAGGTCTTAGCGAAATGACAGATGCCATAGCGCTTATAGTCTCTGAAGAAACGGGGACTGTCTCAATGGCTAGAAATGGAAAGATTATGCAACACATAGATATAAAGGAGTTGGAGAAGGCGCTGTTTGATATTTTTAAAGGTCGTATGCAAAATTCTTTAATTAGAAGGAGCCAGAGAAAATGAATATTCCAGATATAATAAAAGAAAACTGGGAAATAAAGATTGTTTCACTAATAATAGCCTTAGTGGTTTTTTATATATCGGCCTGATATGAAAAAAATTTTAGTATTCTTGATAATACTTTTCTGTGTATTTTTTGTCGCAAATAATCCACAGTTTTATTACGATAAAAAAATAGACTCTGGCAATATAAGAATATACGCTTCAAAGTCTATTGATTTTGACTTCTCAACACTTTCTAAAGAGGCTGAATTATCACTGAACAGGGCTGGATATGCGGATAGAAAAGTTGACATATTCATAGCTTCTTCTAATTTTGAATTTTTCTTTTTCAGTCTTGGCAAAAAAAATATTAAGTATGCGATAAATCCATTGAATGGGAAGGCTATAATAAATGTTTGCGATTTTAGGAATGTTTCACCTTACATAAAGGGATGGCCTAAATCAATTCTAAAATTTGAGCTGGCAAAAGCCGCGGTTGGCGCCGCTATTAGAAAGAGTATGGAAAGTATTTCTTTTATGGTGATAGAGAATTGGCGCATAGAGGGTATGGCTGCGTATTATAGCGGGGAATTGCCTTTATACTCTCCGATGTCATTCTGCTCAGGAGAAAATGAAAAAGAGTTTGCAGAATTTGAAAATATGATGATAATCAAGTATATGCTTGAAAACATGAAACTTTCCAAAGAAGCGGCTCTTAAAGAGAATTATTTGCGAGAATCTCTTATAAAAGAAGCCAAGCCATACTTGTGCAAAAAATGAAAATCTTGACAATTCTTCTTTTGACAACAATAGTTTTTGCCTCGCAAGATTATTCAAACAATGCCCTGTGCGATAAAGAATATATTGAATTTAGAAAAAGGATAAAAAGAAGAGTTATTAATGAAGAAATAAAAAATAATTTTTTTGAGGCAAATAAATCTTTTACAGAGAAAAGCAAGGTTGCAGGTTTTATAGCTCTTACATTTGACGCCTGCGATGGGGGATACAATAAAGAGCTTATTGATTTTCTTATCTCTGAAAATATCCCTGCCACACTTTTCTTGAGCGGAAAGTGGATAGATAAGAACATTGAAACAGCTAAATATTTGGCATCAAATGAACTTTTCGAAATAGAAAATCATGGCTTGAAACACAGAATTTGCGCTATTTCTGGCGAAAAAAAATATGGTCTGAGAAGAACTTCCAATATAGATGAAATAATAGACGAGATAGAACTCAATAACAGAAAAATAGAAAAAATAAGCGGCAAGAGACCAATATTTTACAGGCCTGCTGGAGCTTATGCTGATGAGGTTTGTCTTAAAACCGCTTCTTTCTTATCTATAGAAATAGCCGGGTATGACAGCCTCGCTGGAGACTCCTTTTCAAAAACATCTGCCAAAGAAATGAGTGAAAACATAATGAGAGATGCCAAACATGGCATGGTTGTTCTCATGCATTTAAATCATCCGGAAAGAAATGAAGTTGAGGCCCTTAAAATCGCCATACCAGCATTGAGAAAAAAAGGTTTTTCTTTTTGTCATCTTGAAGATTTTTGCATGAAATAAAGCATATCAGCGTAAAGCCAAGCAGTTGGCTT
>DYLH01000049.1 GCA_020722185.1 Candidatus Avelusimicrobium gallicola
TCTAAGTCAGGCATTTTATACATTTTATCAAATTTCCCTATGAAAAACAATGTTTTTTAAAAATTGAAATAATTTTATAGTCTGTTCAATTTGCTAAAATCTATGATTGTGAATAAATATCCGGCATCTTTTTGGTTTCTTATATTCACTGAAGGGCTTATGTCAGCGGGCTATGCCCTTTCATTCCCATTTCTTGCTGTGTATCTTTCTTCAGTAAAAGGTTTGCCTGTTGGTCAGGTAGGTTTTTTTCTCTCTCTCTCAATGCTTGTAGCTTCTACATCTAATATTTTTGGCGGTGAGCTTTCTGATAGATTGGGAAGAAAGAAGGTGATGATCTTTTCGCTTTTTTTTAGGTCTTTGCTAATACTTTGCATGGCTGTGGTAATAAAGGCAGATTTAAGTCCATATATTTTCTTTTTACTGCATCCTTTAGGTCTCTTTGCCGGTTCTTTTTTCAATCCCTCAGCAAGAGCCTATGTTGCAGATATAACCGAGCCTGAAAAAAGAATGTCTGCTTATTCCATAATGAGAATAGGCACTAATGCAGGATGGGCGGCTGGCCCGGCTCTTGGTGGTTTTATTGCTTCCTCCTCATATGCAATGATGTTTTTTCTCACTTCAATGGTATATATTGTTTGTCTTCTAATAATCTCTGTTTCAGTAAAAGAAAAAAGTTTTAATTTTATTCCAAGACGAGATTCACTTTATTCTGCCTTTGATTTGAGAGTCCTAAAAAAAACTTTTACGAGGGATAAGAATTTCGCTTTTTTTTGTTTTTTTACTTTTTTAATAGCATCTGTAATGAGCCAGCTTGTAGTCCCGATGTCAATGTATTCTAAAAAGTATTTGCTTTTTGAGGAGAAACAGATAGGATTTTTATTCACATTAAATGGCGCCATGGTGGTTTTTTTGCAGTATTTTGTAAGTAAATTTTTTTCTAAATATCCACTTACTTTTGGCCTTGCCTGTGGTTCATTATTTTATGGGATAGGGTATTTCATGTTTGGATTTTCCGTCTTTTATTATATGGCGCTTTTTGCCATGATTATAGTCACATTCGGAGAATTGATGGTCTCTCCGGGCTTGCAGACCTTGAGCGCGAATATGGCCACGCCAGCAAATAGGGGCAGATATATGGGGATACATTCAATGGTTCAACAAATAGGTAATTCTTTTGGGATATTAGTGGGAAGCAATCTTATAGGTATTTTGGCTGATTTTTGGCGACCTTCTTCTTGGTCTTTTATGTTGATTATTTCTCTTTATGCCGCATGGGGATTTACCGTTCTTGGAGCCAGAATTAGAGAAGAAAAAAAACCTCTCGACGAAGAGCTTATTTTTGAAAAAAGTGAATAAAAAACCCCGGGTTTCCCCGGGGTTTTCTACTTTTTAACAAATATCAATACATGTCAGCGCCCGCAGGCATGGCTGGAGCCTTCTCTTTTTTCTCTGGGAGATCGGCTACCATAGCTTCAGTATTTAGCAGCGTGCTGGCAATTGAAGCTGCATTTTCAAGAGCAGTTCTTGTCACCTTGCATGGATCTACTATGCCAGCTTTAAGAACATCCACATACTCCAGTTTTTCAGCATCGAAGCCTATTTCAGCTGGGGAGTTCTTTATCTTTTCTATCACTATGGAGCTGTCCACTCCGGCGTTTTCAGCTATAGTTCTCAAAGGAGCGAAAACAGCCTTCCTGACTATGTTCACTCCAATCTTTTCGTCCTCATCATTCACTTGCACTTTGTCGAGAACTTTGGATGCTCTTATTAGAGCTACTCCGCCACCGGGGAGTATTCCTTCCTGTACGCCAGCTTTTGTGGCATTTTTTGCGTCTTCAACTTTAGATTTCTTGGCTTTCATTTCAGTTTCTGTTGCCGCGCCTACTCTTATCACAGCCACTCCGCCTGAAAGTTTGGCAAGCCTTTCTTCCAGTTTCTCTCTGTCATAGTCTGATGTGGTTTCTTCTATCTGCTTTCTTATTTGATTTGTTCTATCCTTTATAGCTTTCTTGTCGCCTTCTCCATCGACTATTGTGGTATTTTCTTTGTCAACAACTATTCTCTTGGCTTTTCCAAGCTGTTCGAGTGAGGCCTTCTCAAGTTTCATCCCTCTCTCTTCGCTTATCACTTCGCCGCCAGTTAGTATTGCTATATCTTCAAGCATTTCCTTTCTTCTATCCCCAAAACCTGGAGCTTTAACGGCGCAACCCTTTAGTGTGCCGCGCAGCTTATTGACAACCAGTGTAGCGAGAGCTTCTCCTTCTATATCTTCAGCTATAATGAGGAATGGCTTGCCAGTCTGCACTATTTTCTCAAGCACAGGGAGCAGATCATTCATTGCTGAAATTTTCTTGTCAGTTATCAGTATGAGCACATCCTCAAGAGTGCATTCCATCCTTTCAGGATCGGTTATAAAATAAGGAGAGAGATATCCTCTGTCAAATTGCATCCCTTCCACCACATCAAGTTCGGTCTCAGAAGATTTTCCCTCTTCAACAGTTATGACACCCTCGTGCCCAACTTTTTCCATAGCCTGAGCTATCAAGTCGCCTACTACCTTGTCATTGGCTGATATAGTGGCTATCTGAGCTTTTTCCTCTCTTGTGTTAACGGGTTTAGCCATCTTTTTTAGCTCTTCAACTATAGCCGTCACAGCTTTGTCTATACCTCTTTTAAGATGTGTCGAATTGGCTCCCGCAGTTATATTTTTCAGTCCTTCATTGAAAATAGCCTGAGTCAGAACTGTAGCCGTTGTGGTCCCATCACCGGCGACATCATTTGTTTTGGATGAGGCTTCCCTTACAAGCTGAGCGCCCATATCTTCAAAATGATCTTCCAGCTCTATCTCCTTGGCTATTGTCACACCATCGTCTATTATAGTGGGAGATCCAAATTTTTTGCTGAGTATCACCGCTTTGCCTTTTGGCCCAAGAGTAACCTTTACTGCGTTTGCGAGTTTATCAACTCCAGCTTTAAGTTTAAGTCTTCCTTCTTCAGAATACATTATCTGTTTTGCCATGTTTCCTCCTTATTTTATTATTCCAAGAATGTCTTCTTCTTTCATTATGAGATATTCTTCATCATTTATTTTTATTTCAGTGCCGGAATACTTTCCATAAAGTATCTTGTCGCCTACTTTCACTTCCATCGGCACGAGCTTTCCATCTTCGGTTCTGCCTTTCCCAGCGGCAATTATTTCGCCTTCCTGGGGTTTTTCTTTTGCGGTTTCAGGTATTATTATTCCGCCCTTTTTTACTTCCTTAGGCTCCAGAGGTTTTACTACAACTCTGTCGCCAAGGGGTTGTATGTTTATTTTTGTTTTAGCTTCTGCCATATTTCCTCCTTACTAGCATTATTAGCAAATTCTTTATCTAATTGCTAATTTACAAAATTTTATTTTTTTTGTCAATAGCAATCTTAAATTGAGATTGCTAATTATTTTTTTGTATGGATTGAATGATATTTGTAAGTTTTTACTGAATTTTTTTTAGTGTAAATTTAAAGCGAGTTGCTCCGACAATCAATACATCATCATTTTTGAGAATAACCTTATCTTTAATATCATCCCCATTATGTTTTACTATTCCTTCTTTAAGTGGAGTAAGGTAATAGCCGTCAGGTCTAAAAGTTATAACTGCGGCAAGCTCGGGGATAGAAGAAAATATACTGCTGGATTTTGCTGGAATATTTGCTTTGCCTAGCTTGCCTATATATGTGGAAACAGCTTTTATTTCATATTCAATATTTGAATCCACTGGATTTTCGATTATTTCAAGAGAAGCTTTTGTTTTTTGAGGGTCAAGATATTTTGATTGAGTTTTTTCCATAATTATATTTTCATCTTTTTCCTTAGGGTCTTCTGTTTTTTGCGCGTCTGAAGAAAAGATAATAGAATACTTTACTATCGTTATTACATCATTCTCCTTAATTCCCGATTTGATAACTCTTTTTGAATTTACAAAGGTGCCATTTGTGGAATTGAGATCTTCAATGAAATAGGAGTCCCCAGCTTTATATATCTTGCAGTGATTCCCCGAGACAGTTGGATTGTCCAGTATAAGATCGTTCCCAGATTTTCTTCCTATTGAAACAGAGTTATTTTCTGTTTTGAACTCTTTTATAAAAGAGGATTCATATTTTATCATCAGTTTTATCATATGCCAAATTTCCTTAAAAATTCTTTCACTTTTTCCTTAAATTGCAATTTTATCGTTTCCCCCAACACTATTGTGATGTTGTCCGGAGCTCCGCCAGAGTATCCTTCTTTCATCATTGTTTCAATGGCCTCTTGGCAGTTTGATTTTTCTTTGAGTATTTCCGTAATTCTATTTTCTTTTACACACTTAAATAGGCCATCTGAACATATCATTATTTTATCGCCTTCGGTTAATTCTGTTTCTATGATTTCACTCTCCACAACATTTTGGGTGCCTAATGCCTTTGTTAAAACATTTTTCATTGGAGATTTTTCTGCCTCTTCTTTTGTGATAATTCCTTCTCTTACCTGTTCCATAACCAAAGAGTGATCATTGGAAAGCTGAAAAAGAGAATTACCTCTAAATAAATAAGCCCTGGAATCTCCTACATGGACTATGGAAAGTTTGTCTTGAAAACATGCGCACGCTGTTAAAGTGGTTCCCATACCATTATTTTCTTCTTTAGCTTTGCTTGTTTCATATACCATGGCATTTGCCACATTTACAGCAAACTTCAGTCTGTTTGTTTCTATGGAATACCTCGGGTCATATGGCGAAGGCTTTATTTGAGTATATGTCATTTGAGAATATTTCTCTTGAGTTATTTTGACAGCCATTGAACTGGCTATTTCCCCAGATTTATGTCCCCCCATTCCATCGGCAACTATAGCAAGAGAAAGATCATTGTCAATGATGAAACTATCTTCATTGTTTTGTCTCACTTTCCCGACTTCACTTGATCCGCAAAAAAATATCCTAAAACTCACTTATCCCCCCTTTCTTCCTCAGGATAAATTAAAGGAAGAGTTTTTTCTATGTCAGATAAAACATCTTTTTTATTTTCAGAACCCCCGGCAATATTTTCTTTGGTCGTATTTTCTTTCTTTTCAGTTTTAATCTCATCTATCTTTTTATTGTCTCCAATAGATTGATTTTGAGGTTTATCATCTTTAGCTTGAATCTTGTCAATTTTTTGCGCAGTTTGAGATGAGTTTGTCTTTGGCATTTCTTTTTTTTGTTCGAGATTAGCTGGCATTAGTTTTTCGCCTTTCAATATCTTTTCTATATCGCTTGCCATTTCTCCTGCGCTTTGATATCTTTCATCAGGATTTTTCTTTAATGCTTTTTCAATTACAAGGTCTACATCGGGATGGATTCCTTTCGCCAATTCTCCAGCTTTTTGAAAAGGTTCATTTGTTATTTGGTAAAACAAAGTCGCTATTGATTCCCCGCCTTTCCATGGTCTTTCTCCGGTGAGTAGCTCATACATAGTAACCCCAAGAGAGAATATGTCGGCTCTTCCATCAACTTTTTTACCAGCTATTTGTTCCGGGCTCATATAATATGGTGTGCCCATAACAGTGCCAGTGGCAGTTTTGGATGATTCCTGTATTCTGGCTATGCCAAAATCAGTAAGCCTGAGCGATCCGTCTTCCAGAATCATTATATTGGCCGGCTTTATATCGCGATGAATCACACCATTTTTATGCGCATAATCAAGAGCCCTTGCAGAAAGCATAATGTATTCAAGAACTTTTTCTCTTGGAAGAAGATTTTTTACATTTGTGTATTTTTTAAGATCCTCTCCCTTTAGCAACTCCATTGCCATATAGGAGATATCTTGATCTTCTCCGGCGTCAAAAATTTTAACTATATTTGGATGAGATAGATTCCCTGCCGCTTGAGCTTCTCTAAAGAACCTTTCTTTGAGAGTTTTTATTTCAGATTCTTCCATTCCTTCTTCAAAGCGCATTGTCTTTATTGCCACAGTTCTATTTATTTTTGGGTCTTTCCCCATGTAAACTATTCCCATAGCGCCCTTGCCAAGCTCTTTCATTATTTCATACCTGCCGAGAGTTGGAACCGCAGACGCTCCTTCCACAAGTATGGTTCCCTCTTTGCTCTTGCCCGGAGTGGAAATAAGTCCGCCTTCAGAGGCTTTTTTCATAGCTTCTATTTTTTGTTGTATGTCTTTGTATTTTGGATCCTTTTGCCGTATATACTCATAAACTACCTGCGCTTTGTTAAATTGTCTCTTTCTTTCAAAATCAAGTCCAAGATTATAAAGGAGACTTTTCATTGAATCATCTACGGGGCAAAGCTGAAATTTTTCAAAGGCTAAATCAAGCATTCCCTGTCCCTGAAAGGAAAGCCCCAGCAATTTATTTGTTTCTATTGCATATCCCTCTATCAATTCTTTCTTTTTTTCTGTAAAAAAGAATTTCCTTGTGATGATCATAGTGTAAGAAGCTATAAGAAGAAAGGATGGATAAGTCATCCTAATCCATTCTCCTTTGAAAGCCAACATATAGAAAGAAAAACCAAGAATAGAAATCAGGACTAATCCGGATATAAAAGCCGCCAGTTTAGCTTTCAAACGCGGCAAGATAAGAATCGAAAAAATTCCTATAAGCAATATTGAAGATAATTCAATGCTGGGTGCCCATGTAGGGATTGAAAAGAAATTTGAATTTAGAATATTCTCTATAGCAGTTCCCATATATTCTAGATTTGAAAAATTTTTGTCTGCGGGAGTTACATAGAAACTTCCAAGTCCCTGAGCTGTAATACCAATAATCACTATCTTGTCTTTAAAACTCTCTGGAGCTATTTTGCCGTTTATTACATCATAAAAAGATGCAGTTTTAAAAGAGCGACCCTTTTTCCCATATGCCATATAAAATGCACTTTGCTCATCAAGCGGTATGGTATTTTTCCTTATTACTAAGCTTTCTCCTTTTTTAAATATTATGTCTTGTGGAAGGGTTTGAGAATATGTCATCACTACAGATAGAGGAAATGATGGGTATGCTGAATTGTTGTACAGTATCAAAGGATGATGTCTCCTAAGAGAACCATCCTCCTCATCAGTTATGATATTTACATGCCCGGAAGCTGCAGCTGAATCAAGGAAAATACCAAGAGGAGTTACATAAGAAGATGCCTCTGTGTCATCCGATATTTGTGAATTGTGGCTTATCGTGACGGCCATTTTCTTTAAGCCTTCTGGCTCTTCTTTTAGTTTTGAATTCACTTCCTCAATATTGAAAAACATTGGTAAGACCACTGGGCATCCAGAAGATATATTCATAGCCAGTCTTGAATCATTGTCCATGTCCGATTCTAATTCTTGTAAAGCCAGTCTAATGGAAGGATATTTCTTTAGTTCCCTTATCTCTTTATTTGATATGGATTGTTCATAGGCATTTTTTATTTGTGAAATAGTATTTTTTGTCTTATCATCTTCAGGTTCCGAGAATAGGATATTCAGGGCTATTACAGCAGGCCTTGAAGCGTCATTGTTAAGGAATCCTATCAATTCAGCTATCTTATCTCTACCCCATGGCCATCTCCCTATTTTTGAAATACTGTCATCATCTATTGCTATGAGATATATATTTTTGCCTTCAGTTTTGTATCTGAAAGAAGACGCAAAATCATAGAATTTAAGTTCAAAGTTTTCTATTACACTTTTGTTAAGATAAAAGATGAAGGTTAGCATCATCAAGAGAAAAGAAAGAACGGATATCGTTAAGTTTTTTTTCATATCCTAGACCTGTAAATAGTTTTTCTCATAAAAATAAGTCTCTTCCCAGTACATAAAATTTAGTATTAGAAATAAAAATAGTCCCAATAATATCAGTCCACCTTCTCTTTGAAAATACCTGATTCCTCTTGAATAAGCTGCTTGCCAGGCTTTTGGTTGTATTTCCAGTCTTATTTGCTCCATATTCTTCTTAACTGGTGGTTTAAGAGCCTCAAGCTTTTTCTTATTGATAATGGGTCTTCCTTCAGCATCATATTCTCCTGTTACTTCATACTCAAGTGTAGCAATCTTTAGTTTATAAATCTCAAGTTCTCTTTGATAGCGAGATTCTTCATTTTTTAGAGATTCCTGTACAAATCTTTCAGTTAGTGAAGAGAAATCTGCGTAAAATACAAGAGCAATAGCTGATAAATATAAAATTGATGGCGCTATTAATAAAATGAAACTTTTTCTAAAAAAGGACAAAGTGATTGACAAAAGCATTAAAACAGTAGAGGCTAAAAGCATGTTATTACTGCTTGTGTCCGCCGCGCAAAACCAGTGAGAAAAAAATATGAAAGCGGAAAATCCCAAAACAAGAAAAAAAGCTGAAAGTATTCTAGACAAAATTCCATTCAGTTTAGATGTTTTGGCATAAAATAAAAGGGTTACAATTGCTGTAAGCCATCCCGCATAAGGCGAAAATAGAACGGTAAAAGATGAAGAAATGTTAATGAAAATCCTTGAGAAAATATCCTGATTTTGCGGGTAATTAACCAGAATAGCTCCAATATAGAGAGATATACACATTGTCAAAGAGAAAAAGAGATGTAGAAATGTGGTCTTAAAAGGCTTGGTTTTTGAAGAGAGAAAAGCGGAAATCATTCCGATAAAAAGAAAGGCAAATGAATAGACAGGATTTTTTAAGATGGCTGAGACTAAAGCTTTAAATAATGGCAATGAAGCATCATAGTTTGGCGAGGCATATGCTCCTGAGAATATAGAGAATATAGCAGCCGAGAACAATAGTCCTAGGTGATATATAAAACGAGTTATTTTATAAGCTATTCCAAATTGAAATTTAGCTTTCTTATGTTCAAATATTTGTGGTGCCTCTTTTTCTTTTTTATCACTTGGAATATTAGTTTTTGACTTATTTTCTTCAACTAAAAACTTAGCATATCTTTCCTTGTTTGAATTTGTATTTCCTTCTGGTGACGGCCACTTCTTTTTTAGATCTTCTAAGTCAAAAGTGCTTTCATTGGAGTTTTGTATAATGTCTTTGTATCCATTTTCCTTATACTTCTTAATTTCTGATAGGACTTCCTCGGCTTTTTGGTATCGATCTTCTGGTTTTTTCCTCATCAGTTTCTCTATAACTTTTGCTGTCCATAGAGGAATATCAGGCATTATTTGGTAAAGATTTGGCAGTTCTTCATTTATGTGCTTGCTAATGACTTCTATAGATGTTTTGCCTTCATACGGGTACTTGCCGGTTATAAGATAGAAAAAAGTTGCTCCTACAGCATAAAGGTCTGCTCTTGTGTCAACCTTTGTGGCCAGTCCCTGTTCAGGTGACATGAAATATGCTGTGCCAACCATCTCTCCGGCTATGGTAAGCTGTTTTTCTTCATTTACGCTTCTTGCAAGTCCAAAATCAGCTATCCTCGGCAGGCCATCTTTCGTCACAAGTATATTCGAGGGCTTTATGTCCCTGTGAATTATGTTCTTTGAATGCGCGTGCGCAAGACCCTCAAGTATGCCTATTATAAACTCAGAAGCTTCCGGTATTGAAAGTTTTTTCTTTTCTCTGAGTATATCTTCAAGACTCTTGCCCTCAACATATGACATTACGATAAAATAAAGCCCTTTTTCTTCTCCGAAACTGTAAACATGCACAATGTTTGGATGATCGAGCTTTGAGGCAGATCTTGCCTCGCGCATAAAGAATTCAACATTTCTCTGCTCGAAAGCCAATTCCCTGGCCAGAATTTTCACGCATACTGTTTTCCCCATAGCCAAATGTTCTGCCCTGTAAACAGAACCCATTCCGCCCTGTCCTATCTTTTCAATTATTTTACATCCAGCGAATGTGCTGCCTATGAGTTCATTTTCATTCATTTATTCTTCTGTCCCTGTGGTAAAAACTTTCTTTCTTATCTTTAAAAGTTTTGAGATATCTTTTTATTTCAAAAGCATTTTCTATTATCTTTGCATAGTGTGTTGGTTTTGAAGGAATCACAAGAGCTATAGATAAAGTCATAATTGGGAAAGTCCGCATATTATTTTGACGATCAAGAGTTTTTATAAAGCCATTCTTTTGATCTTCTTCGCTGTAAAAATCTTTTATTGTTGAATCGAAATTTTTTATTATCTCTTTTACGATGTTCTCTGTTTTGGACGGATCTGAAATCAAAACAAAATCATCTCCGCCAATATGTCCCACAAAGTAATCGGAAGGAGATATCTTTTTCGCGTTTTGAATACATATCTTGGCAATATACTTTATAACCTCATCGCCTTTCGCATATCCATAAACATCATTGTATGCTTTGAAATTATCCGCGTCTATATAAGCAAATCCAAAATTTGAATTTGAGACCATCTTCTTCCTTGCGAACTCTTCTATGGCTGGGCTACCCGGCAAAGATGTCAGAGGATTAAGGGATATGTCTATTTTTTTTCTTTTCATTATGCGATTCACTCTGGCTCTCAGTTCCCTTACATCAAAAGGTTTGCTTATATAGTCATCCGCCCCGGTTTCTATCAAATCTACTCTTGAATCAACTTCGGCTACGCCGCTCACTATTATTATCGGCACATCTGAAATATATGGATTATCTCTAAGCTTCTTACAAAGTTCAAAGCCGTTTGAATCGGGCAATTTTAAGTCAAGAAGTATTAAATCTGGCTTATTCCCGTGCACATAATCTAAAAGTTCAGCCCCGGTGAAAAGGGAGATGATTTCATAATTAAAATTTTTGAAAAGGACAGAGACAATAAGCCCCAAATTTGGGTCATCGTCTACAACCACTATTCTCTTTGCTTCAGACAAAGTCTCCCCCTTCTCAAATCATTCCATAATATAACTATAACTAAATTATAAGAAAAGATGGAGTAAAAATCAACTAAAAGATTTGGTAAAAAACAAGGAAAAATCTAATTTTCCCCCCATAAAAAAAGGTAGGGCTGCCTTTATGGGGGGTAGGTGAGGGAGGCAGCCCTAACAGTAT
>DYLH01000010.1 GCA_020722185.1 Candidatus Avelusimicrobium gallicola
AACTTTCCGCTAGACTTTTTTAGGGAACCCGAAGTTCACTGAAAAAGTATATTCACAGTTAAAATTAGCTGATTTTGAGGCGAGACAACTGAGCCTTTCAAAATATAATGACATTTTGGCTGAGCCGATTTTCAAGCGAGACAAGGAACGAGGAGCGAGCATGTTTCTTTTATGGGAGGGATTTTGATATTGGCGGGAGTTTGTTTTGTGCTTGCCAGAAAATAAAACTCTTTTTCAAGGAGAAATTTTCTGATGGATAAATATTCAATTATAAAAAAAAAGTCAAATCTAATTTTCAGAGAAAAAGTGCCTTCAAGCGAACTGACCACATATAAAACTGGGGGTATTGTAGAGCTTTGCGTCTATCCAGTGAATAAAGAGGAAATAATAGATATTCTGAGAATCATAAATGAAAATGGATTTAATTATTTCATACTTGGGGAAGGCTCGAATGTGCTAATTTCAGAGAAAGGTTTTGATGGGATAATATTGATTTGCAAGAATATGGATAAGATATCAATATTGGAAAATCAAATGGAGGTTGAATGTGGCGCCTTGTGGGATAAGGCAGTTGAAAAAGCCTGCCAGTGTGGGCTTGGTGGACTGGAGGATACATCATTTATTCCGGGAAGTGTTGGTGGCGCTATAAGAATGAATGCAGGAGCTTTTGGAAGCGAAACATTTGATTGTTTGTCTTTTTTTAATGCCATAAATATAAGACGGTTGAGGGAAGAGAAGATTGAAAAAAAAGACATAAAGTATGGCTATCGTTTCGTGGATGGTATTGAAAAGTATTTTATACTCTCGGCTGTTTTTACACTTGAAAAGAAAGACAAACTTACTCTTCTTTCAAGAAGAGAAGAAATAATAAAAAAAAGAAAAGAAAAACAGCCTCTCGAATATCCTTCTGCCGGAAGCGTTTTTAAAAGGCCAAAGAACGATTATGCTTCAAGACTCATAGATTTTTGTGGCCTTAAGGGATTAAGAATAGGTGGAGCAATGGTCTCGACTAAACATGCTGGCTTTATCATAAATTATGACAGAGCTACTGCCGGAGATATATACAGATTGATTATGAAAGTCAAAAAAGAGGTTTTTGAAAAAACAGGAATAATGCTTGAAGAAGAACAGATTTTCCTTGGAGATTTTACATTCTAAAATTTTTTTTGCTTATACTAAACACTGTGAAATAAATTCTAAGTCCGATAATTATCACGATTATGCCAAGCAGTATCATAGGTATGCCTATAATAGCTCCAATGACAGTTGCTGAGAGAATAGCCCCTAAAATTATCAAAGCAATAGCTGGTAAAAGGAATATCAGGAGAATCAATTTTCCGCTTTTAGTAAGCAGATCTGAGAAAAGCGAATTTCTTTCCTTTCTTGAGGAGGAATAACCTTCTCTGGAAGGATTTAGAAGTTCAGCTTCAATAAAGTCCTGATTTTCTTCTTTATAAGGTTCAATTTCTTTCATATTTTTCAAGAGTTTTTCCCCAGAGAGGGATTATTTTTTTTACATCAAAATCTGATGCTCTGGCTTTAGATAGAGAAGAGTAAAGAGAAAGCTGTTTTTCATCTTCTAGTTCTGAGAGAATAGTTTCACTGTAAAGTGATATGGTTTTTGAGTATTCATCTGAATTTGAATCATCCCACCCGGGCAATGGAGGGAGCAATATCCCAAAATCTTCCTTGAGTGGCTCTTTTAATCCATAGAGAGAGAGCTCAGGATTTATTGACATTATTTCAAGAGGCCCATATAGACAATTAGAGCTTATGGATGGAACGGCGCAAGCCATTGCCTCAAGAAGCGCGTTTGGGAAACTTTCCCATAGAGATGTTAAAACAAAAATTTTTGATCTAGCAATAAATTTAAATGGATTTTTCACTCCTCCCAAAAAACAGACATCTTGTTCTTTGAAGGAATCTTGTGTGGAGTCAAAAAATTCAAGATCTTCAGCTTTGCAAATTTTCTTTAAAAAATTTTTCAATGGCCCTTCTCCAAGTATTACAAGCCTTAGATTTTTATTTTTTTTTCTGATTGCCGAAAAAATTCTTATCAAATGCCATTGTCCTTTTGCTTCGGTTAGCCGTCCTGCGTTTATGATGACGGGTTTTGAGAAAATTTTTTCATATCCTTTAATTTCTTCTTTTGCCATTTCATTGACCATTTTAATGTCTATATGATTTGAGATTGTGGCAATTTTATCTTTTTCAACTGAAAAAGAATTTATTAATTCCTGACCTGTGCCCTTTGAATTTGTTATTATTAGATCTGCTTTTTTATATGTTTTTTTTAGTATACTTCTGTATATTTTCATGCGAAGACCCGAAAATTCCATTGTCGGATTTGTCCTTTCACAGATGATTGGGATATGTCCAGTTTCCTCGCTTGAAATCGCATTTACGGCATTAGCTCTGGTCATAAACGAGACTATTACCTCATCCTTAGCGCACAGAGAGGCAAGTTTTTTTGAATAATATTTTAAAGAGAATGTCTTTATCAAAGCAGGAGTTTTTTTTGTATGCCAGGACAATGGAGTATGTCTGATGTCTGTGGAATTTTTTTCAAGAGTGTATAGATTTTTATGTGGGAAATAATTCAGGAGAATAGACAGCTGTCTTTCAGCTCCTCCTCCAGATAGTGAATTTATCAAAAAGGAGATACTCATATCAAAATGCCAGCTATAGTTGCAGTCATAAAACATGCCAATGACCCAGCTAGAACTGCATAAAGACCAAGTTTTGCAAGATCTCCTCTTCTTTCTGGAGCTATTCCACCTATTCCGCCTATCTGTATAGCTATGGAAAGAAAGTTTGAAAAACCGCAAAGCGCGTAGGATGAAAGTATTACGGCTCTTTCTGAAATAGCGCCTGGATTGTTCTTTAGAAATTCAGCCATATTGAAATAGGCTACAAATTCATTTAAAACTGTTTTTTGTCCCATCCATGTGGATACATTTGATATGTCTGCTGTCGGCACTCCCATAAGCCATGCTATAGGATAGAATACCCAGCTGAGAATTTTTTCAAGTGTTAGAGATGGATAATTTATTAAGACTCCGATATGCCCAGTTATAAAATTTGCAAGAGCAAGCAGAGCCATAAAAGCCACGAGGCAGGCCGCTACATTAAGCGCCAGTGTTAGACCAGTGGTAGCGCCGTTTGCCGCAGCATCTATTATATTTGCATCTGTTATTTTTACATCCATTTTGACCAAGCCTTTTGTCTTGGGCTCTTCTGTCTCGGGGACTAATATCTTAGCCATAACCAGAGCCGCCGGAGCGCTCATTATCGAGGCAGCTAATAAATGTCCAGCTATATTTGGCATATGGTCTTTTAGTATCCCAACATAAGCAGCCATGACGCCCCCGGCTATTGTGGCCATACCACCAGTCATCACAGCCATCAGTTCAGACATGGTCATCTGAGAAACATAAGGCCTTACTACAAGGGGCGCTTCTGTCTGGCCTACGAATATATTTGCGCTTGCTGAAAGAGATTCAGCTCCCGATGTTCCCATAAAACGAGTCATTATTTTGGCAAAAAATAGGACTATTTTTTGCATTATCCCCAAATAATATAGAACGCTCATAAGGGAGGAGAAGAAAATTATGGTAGGCAAAACCTGAAAGGCGAAAATAAAGCCAAGAGATTGATTATTTATCAAACTTCCAAAAATAAATTTTGCTCCCTCATCTGAAAAGGAAATAACTTTTATTATTAAATCGTTCATTATCTGAAAAAATTTTTTTCCGGGGGGGAATTTAAGAACAAAAAGAGCAAAAAGAATTTGTATCCCCATGCCAGTAAATATTGTCTTATAATTTATGGCTTTCCTGTTTTTGCTGAAAATCCATCCAATGCCTAATAGCGCGAATATGCCAAAAAAACTTATAAGTCTTTCCATACTTTTCTCCTCATCATATTCAATCAAAATTTATTTGAACAGGCAATACACCTTTTGGCTGTGAAGTCCCTGAGAGTACATCTGCCATAGTTTCCATAGTAAATGGAGTTATGCCATAAGTCATAATGACGGTTGTTGCTTTGGGAAAATTGTTTACATCATATGGGCTCATCAGACTTATGAGTACATTCTTTTTTGACAGGGACATCATTCTGTTTATGGCTTTCTTTTGATTTAAATTTTGAACTCCACTCCATTGAAAGCTTCCTATTAAAGTCATTTTTGATTTAGAGGCTATTTCTTCTATTTTTTTTAAGTCTTCAATAGAGGGATTTATTGAGAAATTGTATTGTTTCACATTGTACCCATATTCCAGCAGTTTCCTGTAAAAAATTATTGTATCAGGATAAAATCTTTCAGGAACAAAGAATATTGCGGCAATATCGGAGCTTTTATCCAGAGGAATAGCCTTGACTGAATCTTTGAAAAGGGTTATAGCCTTAGCTGAAAGAGCGCGAGTTATGCTGTCATAAGCTCTATTGAAGTCATCGCTTACTCTGAGTGGCCCTACATTGTATTTCTTCTTTACCCTTTGTATTCTCTCATAAGATTCGTTTATCCGGTTTATGTCTATATTTCCTTTCAAAATTTCTGAAATAATTTTATCCCTTACAGCGTAAAAATCGCCTCTGCCTATAAGAAGAATATCTGCTCCATTTTTTAAAGCTATAAAAGCGGCTGTGGGAATATCATATTTTGAGGTTATTGCCTTCATGTCAAGGCTGTCTGTTATTATCAGTCCATCATATTTAAGCGAATCTCTGAGAATATCTTTCATTATTTTTTTAGAAAGACTTGCTGGCATTTCTTTGTCAAGAGAAGTATATAGGACATGAGCCGTCATTAAACAGTCTATATTCTTTTCTTCTATTATTCTTTTGAAAGGATACATGTGTTTGTTTATCAATTCATATTCTGGAAGTCTTACTTCCGGGAGAGTTTTATGTGAATCAAGAAATGTGTCCCCATGCCCTGGAAAATGTTTTATTGTAGAGATTATATTTGCTGCTTTGAAACCGTTTACTACCGAATTGCCAAGTGCATATGCTTTTTCAGGATTTGAGGAAAAAGACCTTATTCCTATTATGGGATTCATCGGATTTGTGTTTATATCAAGCACAGGAGAAAAACTCATGTTTATGCCGGCTTTCTTTAACTCCAATCCTGCAAGATAAAAGAGTGAGGCGGTGTCATTGGGGGCATTAGCGGCTCCAAGCATCATATTTGTTGGCAAATCCATAAGCCCAAGAGTTTCAGAGTGAAAAACAGTTCCTCCTTCGTAGTCTATAGCTATGAAAGGATAAAAAGTTGGAGTGGATTCATATATCTTAGCAATGAATTTTTGGGTTTCCCCAAGTGAAAAAGATCCCCATTGAACTTGTATCCCTCCGATATTTTCATCTATCAGCTTTTTTATTTTTTCAGGAGAATCTGTATCTGCTGATACCATTATAAATTGGGACACTTTGTCTTTGAGAGAAACCTCAGCTGAAGCAGGCATTAAAAATATAAGTAGAGAAAGAGAAATATTTTTTAGTTTCATTTAAAAGAATATCCTTTTTGTGAGGCTTGTTTTCTGAGTATTTCTATCATTTTTATGTCTAGAGTGTCTTTGGGCTGATTTTCAGAAGATTTTTTTATAAATTCATCCCTTTCTTTTTTTAATTTGGCTATTTTGGCTCTTATCTCAGCCCTTTCTTTGAGTTTTGAATCGATAAAATCATTTAGCTCTTTTTCGCTCATTTTTGATAGATTTTCATTGAGATTTTCTTTTTTCACTTCTTCTCTTTTTATCGCGCCTGTCTCTATCGCGCTTATTAAATCCCAGTTAGACATACTTGCCTGACCTGAAGCTGATGCTGAAAAAGAGGCTCTCTCAGCTAGCACAGATTTAGGGGCTGAAATAGCTTGTTCATCCATGTCTTTTTTTAATTTATATGTTTCTTTGCCCTCTTTGCCATAAGGCACATATGTCTTGCTCAGACTTGCCATAGATTCTCTTATGTCCCTGTCTTGAGGCGCGTCTATTTCAGCAATCTGCGCATTCTGGTTTATATTGGCATAGTCACCCTCAGATAATTCCGCTCCTCTTTTCCACTGCATAGCTATCCCCTGTTGCATGGGTCCGCAGAATATAGTGTTTACAAAAATGCCTTTGTTTTTTGCCAGCGCCACGGATTGTTCAAAGGGTTGTTCGCCTTGTGTAAAGGGTTCATTTCCTGCTATGAAAATAGCTTTGTAAACATCGTCTTTTTGGCTCCACTTTAGCTGTTCGACAGCTTTCTTTATAGCTAAACCGCAATATTCATCGCCGCCATTTGTTTTGAGAGAAAAAAGTTCTTTTGAAATTTTATCTAAATTACTGGTGAAAGGGCTTACCAGTCTCACATATCCTTCACTTTTGTCTATGTTGTTATTGCCATATTCATAAAGAGCCACTTCTATCAAAGGTGCATCTTCATTTTTTTTAAATGAAGCAAGCTCGTTTATTATCTTCCAGAGATGGCTTTTTGTTTGATTAATAAGGCCTTCCATACTGCCTGATGTATCAATCAGCAAAGCTATCTGTATGAGGGATTCTCCAGAATGATTGCTCGCATGGTTTTCTGTTGAAACAAGATCATTCCATGTTTTTTTTATTCTCGCTGAGGCGGCATTTAGTATTTTTCCGCTTTTTACTTCCACGCATCTGGCATTAATTTCTGTTTTATCTTTTTGTATGTCATTTAGTGTCCCCAATATCAGAATATCTGCCCCAAGCAGTTTCCCAGCCTCGGCGGCTTTCTTTGTATCTATAGCCCCAGAATTTTGAAGTTTAAGCTCTTCCATAACTTTTTTTATCAGGCTTCTCTCTATGAGAGTAATTTTTTTGCCTGCCAATTCAGTGGTAAGTCGTTCTTGTATAATAATAGGCCCTTCTGATTTTTTATTGTCTGTGTAAGAAAAATCCATAATGGCTACTTTATTTTCCGGTTTAAGACCTTTAGAAAGATTATCCGCCAGATCTGAAATCTCTCCACTATGTGCAAGTAGAGAAAAGGATATGATAAGAAAGTTTTTTAGCATAATTTTTTTCCTCTTATGAAGATTATACTAAAATAACATTATTTCCATGCTGATTTTATTTATATAATAGGGAATATGAAAAGATTCTTTTTGCCTTTTCTTTTCTTATTTATAGTTTCTTGCAAAAAAAATAATACAGATGGGCAATACACATATAAGGCGTATGTAATGAGTGTTCCTGTTGAAATTAAGGTTTATACATCAGACCAGAAAATTGGAAGGAGTCTATCTGAAAAAATAATTTCTGAGATAAAGCGCATTTCTGAAGAATTCAGTTATAATGAGCAATATAGCCAGACAACTTTCGTAAATAAAAATGCTTATGATAAATGGGTGCCTGTTGAAAAGGAATTCATTCATTTGCTTAAAATTTCAAGGTTTTATTATGAATTGAGTAATGGGGGATTTGACCCAACATTTGCTCCTCTTTGGCCTATATGGAAAGAGGCCGCTTCCAGAAGGAAGATGCCACAGAAAGGGGAAATAGAAAAAGCGATATCCAAAATAGGATTTAATTATGTCATTTTAGACGAGCAAAATTCATCTGTAAAATTTCTCAAATCTCTTGAATTGAATTTTGGCGGGATTCTAAGAGGATATGCTTTTTACAGAATAATAGATATTCTTAAGAAGGAGCATATCAGCGAAAAATTTGAAATCGATATAGGCGCAAATAAACTTTATTGGGGAGAGGGGGAATGTAAGTATGAGATATATTCCCCATTCGATGAAAGAAAAAAAGTTGGTGTTTTAACCTTCCCTTCCGGCGTAATAATTTCATCCAGCGGCAGATCTCATTTCGTAGAGATAGAAGGTAAACTCTATTCTCACATACTCAATATAAAAACTGGATACCCGATAGAAAATTTTTCAAATCTTATAGTCTATTTGCCTGAACTGAATGAAAAATTTATATCATCCGCGGCTCTTGTCATACTCGGAAGAGAAAAAGCTTTTGAGATAGTCTCTAGGGAAAAAGGAGCCTGCGCTATCTGGATAGATGGAGTCGGCTCTATTTCTTATTTCGCTGCTGAGGACTCTAAATGTAGATGGGAAAAAACTAAATCATTTAATTTCTTCAAACTCACCTTTTAATTTGTTTTTTCGCACATTATACCAGTTGAAATATCTTCCGTTCATTGCTATGTAAACTCCGGGGGGGAGAGTCTGGCAAAATGAAATGGCACTGCCAAGATTGAACATTCCATCTGAGGATCCAAACTTATATGGCACCATTGCGCCAGTAAGCACCACAGTTTTATGTTTTATTTTTGCTCCTAAGACAGCGGCTGTCTCAGACATTGTGTCAGTGCCATGTGTAATAACTATATTGCTTTCTTTGGAACGCAGACACTCTTGAAGTATTTCCTTTCTATGTTTGGAATTCATATAAAGGCTGTCTATCATCATTAGCTTTTTGACTTTAAATGGCACGCGACATCTTCCTAAATTCAACATTTCAAATATATGAGTGTCTTTGAAAAAAAGATCTCCATTTAGTTCATTGTATTCTTTGTCAAAAGTGCCACCTGTTACAATTATCTTCACAGTCATAAATTCTCCAAGAAGTAAGGCTTATAGCATGTCTATTGTTTCCTGTTATCTTTCATAAAGGCTAAATAAGCCTTATATGCCATATATATGTCCAGTTTGCTTGCCACTTCCATTGGGGCATGCATGGAAAGAAGTCCTACTCCACAATCTATAACTTGCATGCCATATCTGGCCATATAATGAGCTATGGTTCCGCCACCGCCTTGATCTACTTTGCCAAGTTCTCCCGTTTGCCATACAACTTTTGCGCTATCAAATATTCTTCTTATTTGAGCCATGAATTCAGCGTTTGCGTCTGAAGAGGCGGATTTGCCTCTTGACCCAGTGTATTTTGTTACACATATGCCGTGGTTTAGAAAAGCAGTATTTTTCTTTTCTGACACAGAGGGGAAAAGTGGATCAAACAAGGAATTTACATCCGCTGAAAGCATCCATGAATTGGCAAGAGTTCTTTTAAGATAAAGTTCATTGTAGTTTTCTATGCACAGATTCACAGTTTCGGCACATACATTTTCAAAAAAGTTTGAGCCCATTCCTGTGGCGCCATATGAGCCAATCTCTTCCTTATCAGCCAGTATAAGACAGGATGTGTATTGAGGTATTTCACTCATATTAACCATCGCTTTAATTCCTGTATACGCGCACACTCTATCGTCTTGTCCATAGGCAAGTATCATGGATCGGTCTAAACCGAGATCTCTGGGTTTGCCAGCAGGAACTATTTCCAATTCTGATGAGAGAAAATCTTCTTCCGCTATCTTGTATTTTTCAGCAAGAATCTTAAGGATATTAGCTTTCACTTTTTCTTTTTTATCTTTTGAGTTGATCGGTATAGAACCTATGAGTATGTCAAGATTCTCTCCTTCAATACCTTCCGCTAGGGTCTTTCTCATTTGGTCTTGAGCCAGATGGGGAAGTAGATCTGTAAGGCAAAAAACAGGATCTCCTTCATCTTCTCCGATTTTTATGTTCACTTTAGAACCATCTTTTCTTACTATCACGCCATGCAAGGCAAGAGGTATTGTAAGCCATTGATACTTCTTTATGCCTCCATAATAATGTGTGTCCAGATAAGCTATCTGAGAATTTTCATAAAGTGGATTCTGCTTTATATCTATCCTTGGGGAATCAATATGAGCGCCCACTATATGCATTCCTTCAGTTATAGGTTTTTTACCTATTATAAAGGCTATCAGAGTTTTACCATATGCTGAATAGTAAATTTTGTCCCCGGCTTTGAGTTTAAGCCCGGCTTTCTCGTAGTAAGAAGCTTCTTTAAATCCTTTTTCTTTCAACATTGAGATCGCATCATCATGAAATTCTCTTTCAGTTTTGGCTTTGCCTATAAAGAGAGAGTAATCTACACAAAAATCATTTATGAGCTTTTTTTCCTTTTCATCTATCTTGATATATCCGTTTTCTCTCTTGTACTCCTTAAATTCAACTTTATTCTTTTTTGTCTTTACGGTGGGCATTATTCCTCCTTAAAACCACTCATAGAAATATATTATCATAATTTAGCGTATTTTAGCATTTTCTAATCTGAAAATGAACCTGAAATAGAAAGTTTTGATTCAGCCGCATTTTTTTTAAATTAAGCCTCCTTTTTTGATTATTTTTATTCGGTTTTTCTCTAATATATTTCTAAGCAGCTTCTCTTTTGCTTCTCGCATTATCTTATCAAATTCTGTGTATATAACTTGAAATCCATTCCTATTGTCATAATTTGCCGCTCATTTTTGGGCTCATTTACATTAGAAATGCGCTGAATTTCAGGCTCATAGCGTATTAGACAATTCTATTTTTTGACAGACTTGGTTGAGTTTGGTATTATTAAATCTATGAAATACAATAGGAAGGTATTATCTGTAATCTTCTTTATAAGCATATTCAACTATGTAGATCGCTATATACTTTCAGCTGTTTTCCCTCTTATAAAATCCGATTTAAGTCTTTCAGACACACAACTTGGAATGTTGGCTTCGGCATTTATGATAGTTTATACAATTGTTTCGCCATTTATGGGACTAATAGGGGATAAAATAAAAAGGCCATTTATAGTAGGATCAAGCGCGATTTTTTGGAGTGTATCCACTTTTTTAAGTGGATTGAGCCAGAGTTTTGGCCAACTTTCATTTTTTAGAAGTTTGGTGGGAGTGGGAGAGGCGGGATATGGCACGGTGTCCCCGTCTTATCTGGCTGAGTGGTTTAGGCCGGAGGTTAGAGCAAGAATCTTATCAATTTATGCTTTGGCCATACCTGTTGGAAGCGCTATAGGATATATGCTTGGCGGATATCTTGGACAAAAATATGGCTGGAGAGAAGCTTTTTATATGGTTGCTTTCCCCGGAATGTTATTTGGAGTTTTTGCGCTGTTTCTCAGGGAAAGTCCAGAAAGAGGAGAGAAAAAAACTATTTGTTTTTCTGAATATAGATCGCTTTTTTCAAATAAAACTTATTTGCTTATCGCGGCATCTCAGGCCATAGGCACTTTTTCCATCGGAGGATTGAGCGCATGGATGCCCAGCTACTATGTAAGGACATGGGGGATGAGTATTGCCGAGGCTGGCTTTAAATTTGGAGCTGTTACGGTTTTAGCAGGAATTCTTGGCAATCTCATAGGTGGTTTTTTAGCCGACTATATGAGAAAATATACAAAGAGAAGCTACTTTATAGTGGCTTATATGACTTTTTTTTTGAGCATACCTTGTGCGGTATTATCCTTACTGGCAGACAATATCGCTCTTTCCCTTTTCTTTGTTTTTCTCACTGAGTTTTTCATATTTATGCACTCAGGCCCATATCATGCGGCAATAGTTGAGATAACTCCAGTCACGATGAGATCAATGGCTTTTGCTTTAGACATATTTATCCTGCACGCTTTTGGAGATGCTATATCCCCCACGATAATAGGATATTTTTCTGATAAACATGGATTGTTGATGGCTATATTTTTCGCAGCCATATATCTCTTATTTGGTGGGGTCACTTCAATTTTTGCCGGACATTTTTATATAAAAGAACATGCAAATAAAACCTGAGATAATTTTTCAAAATGAACATTTTCTGGTAATAGATAAACCAAGCGGACTTTTGTCAGTAAAAGCGAGGGGAAGTTTGTCAGGGGAAAAGACAGCCTTTGACTGGGCAAAGGAAATTTCCGGCAAAGCTTTTATTGTTCATCGTCTTGACATGGAAACATCAGGTTTAATGATTTTTGCTAAAACAAAAGAGGCACAGAAAAAATTGTCAAAACTTTTTGAGAGAAGGGAAATTCAAAAAAAGTATAAAGCGCTTGTGTGGGGTACGGTAAAAGAGAATAATGGAGTGATAGAAAAAAGGATAAAAGAGTTTTCTTCTGGCAGGTGCGCAGTTGATTTCAATGGTAAAGATTCTGTTACCGAGTATAGGGTATTGGAGAGATTTAATGAGGCTAGTTTGCTTGAAGTGACTTTAAAAACTGGCAGAAGGCATCAAATAAGAGTGCATCTCTACAGTATAGGACATCCTATAGTTGGGGATCCTCTTTACGGGGATATTGAAAAGAATTCAAAATATCCATGCCTTATGCTTAGGGCATTTAACCTTAATTTCACTTATCTTGGCGAGTTGTTTTCTTTCAAGATTGGGGACGGATTTTGTTTCAATTCAGTAATTGATTTTTTTAGATGAAACTTTTTAGCGCTCTAATACATCTAAATTTCAGATTAAGAGAGAGGTGTTTATGGCTATAATGGATGAAGAAACAAGACAGGAAGTGAAAAAACTATTGGATGGACTTCAGTCCCCGGTGAAAATTGTTTTCTTTAAAGAAAATATAAATTGTCCTACATGTGTTTTGGCTGAAGAATTTGTAAAAGAGGTCTCTTCTATTTCAGAAAATCTAAAAGCTGATATATACAATAAGTACATAGATGAGAGCAAGACGGCCGAATATTCTCCAAAACAGTTGCCAGCAATTTTTGTGGAAACGCCATTTTCAGGTAAAAGAGTAATCTTTTATGGAATACCTTCTGGATATGAATTCGTATCTTTTATGGAAGCAATAAAATCTGCTGCCTCCGGCAAAGTTGAGCTTGAGCCTGAAACAATCGAGAAACTGAAAAATGTATCCACTCAAGTCAATATAAAGGTTTTCGTTACCCCGACATGTCCATATTGTCCCGCCGCAGTGGTACTTGCTCATCGTATGGCTATAGCAAGCGACAAGATAATATCTGAGATGGTTGAGGCGAATGAATTCCCTCAATTATCTTCTAAGTATCAGGTAGAAGGAGTGCCCAAAATAGTGATAAACGAGAATGTGCATTTAGTTGGCGCACAGCCTGAATCTGTATTTGCCGCTGCAGTGGTGGATTCTTCGAAATAGGGTTCACTAAAAACTACATTATCTTAAGCGCGACAGTTCTTAAGCGCGTAAGAAAACAGCGCCAAAGTTCGAAAGTTATTTGGTAGTTTCTTCTTCCGCGCTTTTGCGCTTTCGTGCTTACGCTATTTGGCAATATGGCAGTCATGTCTTTCGCTCTGTAGCTTATGTCTTATGCGCTTCTCCCAACTATTTTCGAATATTCTTTTTCTATTCCAAAAAATTGGGCCAGCAAATTTCCTATATCTGTAAGTCCTGGCATTTTTCCAGTCTTAAGTCCTCCAAGTTTTTTATCAAATCCTTTTCTATAAGCTAGGAATGGCAGCGGCTCATTGTTGTGATATCCATAATCTTCTCTGTGTTCCATCCCATGATCGGCTGTTACTATAAGTAGATCCCCTTTATCCATACGATTGATTATCAAAGGTAAATTTCTATCTATTTCTTCAATTGATTTTATGGCTCCCGCTATATCCCTTGTATGTCCGTAGAGACTGTCGGTGTCGACCAGATTGGTAAAAATGAAGGTGCCATTTGGGCGATAAACCGCTTTTTTAGCATTTAGAGCGTTTATAGTTCCTTGTAGGCTAAAAGGATTAGTGTCCTTGCCTTTGGGATGGACAAACCTAAGTCTCAAAGACGGGTCTATAAATAGCTTATTACTGAGCTTTATTTTGGCATTGTAATGGGTATTTACCAAATCGCTTGTTTTGCCTACGGACACCGTCCATATATTGTTTTCATTCATTATGTCTATCAATGTTTTTTGTCCAAGTGGCAATACTGCGTCGTGGCGATTGGAAGTTCTTGTTATCTCTCCATTTCTCCAGATATAGCTTCTGGCTATGCAACGTGTTATGGGAAGTCCCATTTCACGACCTATGCGGAATGCTGTGTCTGCTATAAAATGCTGCTCCTTGACTGGAATTATATCCTCATTCATTGCTATTTGTATAAGAGGATCACATTTGCTAGCATAAACTATTAGGTCTCCGGTCTTTTCATGTCTCTCCGCATTTTGTTCTATAGCTTCAATGCCGCCAGCCATTTTATTGAAAAATGTTTTTCTTCCCACAGCTTTCTCAAGCGCAGAGAGATATTCTTTTGGAAAGCCATTATAAAAAAGTTCGTATGTGCTATTGTCTATCACGCCCATCATTTCCCTGTGACCTATCAGGCTATCAGCAGTTGCTGAGGCTTGCATTATGGACAAAGCTTTTGCCTTGCCGAGATATTTGCCAGAGAGGTACTTTTTTTCATCTTCTCTCAAAAGCTCTCCAAGTCCTAGTTCATTAAGATTTTTAATTTTGGTTTTTTTCTTGTACCTTGAAAGAAGATATCCCAGAGTTGAAAGGCCCACTGCGTCTATAACCAAAACCAGAGCTGTTTTATTGTTTTTCATCGTTTCCTCCCTGAGCAAAGTCTAGATAAAGAAAATGATAGAATATATTATAGCAAGATATAAGGAGGCGCCGTGAAATTTCTACTGTTTATCCTTTTCCCCGCTTTGATTGAAGCTGGAACTTTTTCTTTACAAATCAAGTCAAACATAGATCCCAATTCTGGATATATTCAGGCTGAAACTGATGTCGTTTTCCCAGAAGCTATTGATGAAAAAATATTTTATCTAAACTCATTTTTAGAGATTAAAAAAGTTGATGGAGCCAGGATAGAACCCATTGAAAATAATGTTTCATCAAAAGAAGATTACAAGAAGGAAAATATAAAAAGAGCCTACAGACTAATACCGGATAAAGGAAGAAAGAAATTTCATTTCTCTTATTCTGGACAAATAAATTTTGGTTTCAGGCAAAATGCTCAGGACTATGCCAGAAGTTTTAGTGAAAGCGATGGAATAATTTCATCATCAGGGGTTTATCTTTCTGCTTCTTCGTTTTTTTATCCTTACTTTGAAAATAATTCATTTTCGTTTAAAGCCGCTATTTCGATCCCCAAAGATTTTTCATGTATTACATCCGGAATTAGACTGATAAAAAAAGATGGTTTTGAAGTGTGGCAAGAAGAGATGCCTGTTGATGAACTGACCATATCCTGTGGCAAATTTAAGGAGTATTCTTTGAAAGATGGAGAACGCAATTATTATGCTTTTTTGCTTAATGAGGATAAAGAACTGGCAGACAGATATCTGGAAACAACTCAAAAATATGTAAATTTTTATTCCTCTCTCCTTGGAGAATATCCATACAAAAAATTTGCTCTTGTCGAAAATTTTTGGGAAACAGGCTATGGCCTGCCATCTTTCACTTTGCTTGGATCTAAGGTGATCAGATTGCCATTTATAATCTCTTCATCTTACCCACATGAAATCTTGCACAATTGGTGGGGGAATGGTGTTTTTGTGGATTACTCATCTGGAAATTGGTGCGAAGGGTTAACTGTTTATCTGGCAGATTACTTAATAAAGGACAATAAAGGTAAAGGAAGAGAATATAGGCGAGATATTCTAAAAAAATACAGGGATTATGTGATTAAGAAAAATGATTTTCCAATAAGGGATTTTGTAAGCAGACATTCTTCTGCTCAGGAAGCTGTTGGCTATGGGAAAGCTATGATGTTTTATCATATGCTCAGAAACAAACTGACAGATGAAGTTTTCTTAAATGGACTTAGGGATTTTTATAAGACAAATCTGGGGGAAAAGGCTTCTTTTGACGATTTGAGAAAGTCATTTGAAAAAGTTTCAGGTCTAGATCTTAAAACTTTTTTTAATCAGTGGATAGACAGGATCGGAACGCTTAAGCTTTCTCTTGAAAATGTTTTGCTAAACTATGAGTCTGGCCTTTATAAAGTATCTTTTCAGTTGAAACAAAAAGACAGTTCCAACTATTCTAATCTTGATATCCCGGTAGTCTTTTATTTTAACAAAGGCATAGAAAAAAAGATGCTTTCTATGTCTTCTCTGGAAGGTTCGTGGGAATTTTCTTTCAGGGATAAACCACTTGCTATAGCCATTGACCCTGATTTTGAGCTTTTCAGGGAAATTTCTCCTTTAGAAACGCCCCCGGCGCTTTCTGGTTTGCTTGGTGAAAAAAATCCATACATAGTTCTTCCATGCAATAGCAAGGATTCTTCTTTCTATTCTTCCCTTGCTGATAGCTGGAATATGGATGAGGAAAATAAACCAATCATAGTAAATGATTGTTCAATATCCAGCGCGCCGCAAAAAGCTTCCTGGTATTTTGGTTTTGAAAATAAATTTCATCCTTTACTTCATGAATATCTAAAACAGTATGGCGCATCCTTGAATGAAAAATATTTTTTTGACGGGAAAGAAAATGTAGATATTTCATCTGCAACAATGGTTTTTTCTTTTTACGATCAAATAGACCCATCCAGAACTGTTGCTTATATACTTTCAAATTCACCTCAATCGATGAGTAAAATAGCAAGAAAATTGCCACATTATGGAAAATATTCATGGCTCATTTTTGACGAAAACGGAAATATCCTAAAAACAGGCATATGGGAGAAGGAAGTATCTCCGCTTAAAGTGGAATTCTCAGATATTACTTTGCCTTTGAATACTAAATCAAATCCTTTGTCAGAAATACCATCTTTTCTTAGCAAAGAGAAATTGAAGTTTCATGTGGAAAAATTAAGCAAAGAAATAAAAGGTAGATTCCCTGGTTCTCAAGGATTTGAAAGGGCTCATTCTTACATAGTCGCTTATCTCAAAGAGATTGGAGTAAAGCCATTTTATTCAGACTATGATCAATATTTTACTTTTAGCATTGGCTCAGAGGAGATAAAAACTTCCAATATAATAGCAGCTGTGCCTGGCAAAAGCAGAAAAGATGAGTATGTTGTTTTATCTGCGCACTATGACCATCTAAAGTCAGAGGGGGAGGTTTACTATCCCGGAGCCAATGATAATGCATCTGGAACAGCCTTGCTTTTGGAATTGGCAGATTACTATGCCAGAAATCCAGCAGAGAGAACCATTATATTCGCTTTCTTTTCAGCTGAGGAAGAGGGGAGGATTGGTTCAAAATATTTCTTAAGCGACATAGGGGAGAAAGCAGTTAAAATAAATGCAAACTTAAATTTTGATGAAATAGGCGCATTGAGAGGGAGAAAAATATTGGTTTTAAATTCATATTCTTCTGATAAATGGGTCCACATTTTGCGTGGAGCTGGTTTTGTGACTCAAAACGATTATGAACTCTCGCGTATGGACCTGGATTCATCAGATCAAGTCAGCTTCATTGAAAAGAATATTCCTGCGATTCAGTTTTTTGACGGGGGAAATGGCGATTATCACAAACCATCGGATACTTCAGAAAAAATAGACTACAAAGGCATAGTGTCAGTGGGGGAGATGGCTAGAGAGGTAATAGCTTATTTAGCCTCCGACTCCAATTTTATATCCCGACCACTTTCTAAATCTAATTCCGGTCAGTATAAATCATCCTCAAGAAGAAAGGTCTCAACAGGGCTTATGCCAGATTTTTCATACCAAGGAAATGGAGTAAAAGCTCAAGAAATAGCTATTGGCTCTCCTCTAGAAAAGGCTGGGCTTGTTCCGGGAGATGTGATAGTTGCGATAAATGATGTCAAAACTCCCGATCTCAAATCTTACTCGGAAACTCTTAAAACTTTTAATCCGGGAGATAAAATAAAGATATCTTATATCTCTTTGGGAAAAGAAAAAGTGGTAGAAATAACACTTGATTCAGTGAAACATTAACACCTTAGGACTTTTGACTAATTCTGCTTTTCTGTTTCCATATAATTTGGATCTATGAAAGCTCTATACATTTGGGGAGTCAAGGCTTCCCATGAATATTTTGCTGAGGGGTTCCACAAAATCCAACTGTCAACCATATTTACCCTTGCTGCAATGATTTGAGCTCTCAGCTCTGGCGCTCCATATTTCCATTTCAGTGAAAAGTCCTGCAGATATGGCCTTATTTTATAATAATTGCCCATTGCATTTTTTAGAGCATGTTTCATAGCGCGGTCAATAAGCTTGTAAGGTTGAGATTCCGGATTTTTGAGATTGTATTCTCTATTATAGTAATGTGATGGATACATCATAGGATACACATAATCTGCATGAGATGCTATCAGGTTAAGATCCTGGCCTATACCCATATCGCTGCCCGTGGTCAGACCAAAGACATCCGCAGAGATTTTGACATTATATTTGGAAAGCCTATCCCTGGCATAGTCAAGAAAAGAGGCTATATTCTTTGTGGCATTTTCTCTATTGTGAATTTGGGAAAATCTGCACATGCTTGTATTCCCCTCAGTAGGATAGCGGACATAGTCGAATTGTATTTCATTGAAACCAAGCTCAGCAGCCCTTTCTGCCACATCCAATATATAATTCCATGTTTCTTTCTTGTAGGGATCTACCCATGTAGAACCTTTTCTCCCTCTCCAAATTGATCCGTCTGGATTTTTTACGGCTATAGATGGATTTTTCATTGGAATTGTGTCGTCATGAAAACAGACAATTCTAGCCATAGTGTATATCCCGGCTTTTTTGAAATCTTCAACCATACTTTCAGGTTTTTTTATGGCAGCTTCATAAGAACCCCATTTATAGGCTTTTTCTATGCCAGGTATATAAACTTTTCCATTTTTTTCTTTTATATCCACAACCACTGCGTTTATTATAGAGCTTTTTATATTTTTTATTATCTTGTGACGAAGCTCAGCATTTCCGCCCACCCAGCTTGTTAAATGTATTCCTCTTATTTTGGGTAAACTGTCAATTTTATTTTTTATCAAAGTTTTTTGAGTGGTTGAAATATCCACTTCCCAATAATTTTTTAGCTTAGTTTGAAATTTTGTTTTTACATTATTTGCTGAGGAAAAAGTTTTTGTCGATGATTTTACAATATTCGTTTTATTGCGATTATGTAAATGTTTCTTTTTTTTAGATTTGGAGGATTCGATTTTTGTGTTTTTTAAATGTTTGGAGCTTTGTTCCTCATTTGTGACAGAGAAAATAGGCATATAAAGCATCAGTATAGAAATTGCCACTGTTAGAATGTTTCTCATGATAAAATTCTATCATTTTTTTATATACTTAACTTGTATGAGCAAAATAATACCGATTATTATTGGAGTCTTTATGAGTTTAAATTTATTCGCCCAAAATTCAATGAAAATACACTATCAGAGGCTTAATGGCGATTACGATGGTTGGAGACTTTGGGTCTGGAATGCTTCAGCCAATAAAGCTGGTTTTGAAAAAAAAGTTGAGGGTAAGGATGATTTTGGGGTTTATTTCATCTTAAATCCTGAAACTGAAATGTCTAGTGCTTCTAGGATAGGTATTTTGCCAAAATATGGAGAATGGGCTAACAAAGAGTCTTTTGATAGAGTACTTGAATACTTAGGACAAAAGGATATTTTTATCGTTGAGGGCGATAAAGAGATTTATCTGAAAGCTCCAGAAATATCCACAAAGGTCTTTGGCGCCGTATTAACTGAGAACGGCGATATAAATTTATCTTTCAATAAAAAAGTTGATCTGACATGGATAAAAAATAAAGAATTGTCAATCAAATGCAAATCTAAAGAGATCCCTTTTTCTGTCAATATGCCTAATACTTATTCATTGAATGTTTTTTTAAAACCTTTAGAGGAAATTGATAAAAAATTGTTTTTAAGTGGAGAGTGTTATATCTCAAGTCCATTTTTTGATAGTTTGCCTGTGGATGCTTCAGTGCTACTTTACTCTGATGATTATTTTTACCAAGGTGAACTAGGCGTAATAAAAGAAAACGATAGAACAATTTTCAGAGTTTTCTCTCCAACAAGTAAAAATGTGAATCTTATTCTCAAGAAAGATCCCTATTCCAGTGAAGAAAGCATTGTCCCTCTTGAGAAAAAAGAAAAGGGGATATGGGAATATGCCACATCTGAAAGCATGGAAGGGCTCTGCTACCTTTATGAGGTTGACTATGGGGATAAGAAATTTAGGGGTATTGATCCCTATGGCAAAAGCGTAATAGGCGATAAAATATGCTCCTTTATATTTAGCAATGATACTGAAGAAGTTTATCCGTCCCCTTCATTCCCATTGTCAAAGACTATTATTTATGAAATGAGTGTAAGGGATATGACATCTCATCCTGATTCTGGAGTAAAAAATCCAAAAAAATATCTGGGGCTTACCGAGGAAAATAGCGTGAGCAAATCTGATCCTATGATAAAAACTGGATTGGCTCATTTAATTGAACTGGGGGTGAATGCTGTTCATATAATGCCATTTCAAGATTTTGAGAAGGATGAGAATTCAGATGAATACGATTGGGGATATATGCCAGTTAATTTCAATTCCCCGGATGGTATGTATGCAGTTGATAAAGGCGGATGGCAGAGAGTGAAAGAAGCTAAAAAAATGATTTCCGCGATACATAAGGCTGGGATAAAGGTTATAATGGATGTTGTTTATAATCACACTGCGGAAACAAAGGACAAAGTATATAACTTTAATGCTCTTGCCTACAACTATTTTTATAGAAGAAAACCGGATGGTTCTTACTATAATGGTTCAGGATGCGGGAATGAGTTTAAAAGTGAATCTCCAATGGGGCGTAAGTTTATACTGGATAGCCTCAAGTACTGGGTAAAGGAATATAAAGTGGATGGCTTTCGTTTTGATCTTATGGGACTTATTGATGAAGAAACAGCGCATAAAATAGTAGAGGAGTTGAAAAAAATAAACCCGGAGATAATAATTTATGGCGAGCCATGGACTGCCGGAGAGACTCCGGTGAAGGGTGTAAGAAAGGGTTCTCAAAAAAATAAGGGCTTTTCTGTTTTCAACGATGATTTAAGGGATGCTATTAAGGGTAGTGTTTTTCATATAGAAGACCTTGGATATGTTCAAGCTGGCAATTACTATGACAAGGTGAAAAAAGGAATATATGGATCTCTAGATCTTTTTGCCGCGCAACCTTATGAGAGCATAAACTATGTGTCCTGCCATGACAATAATACACTTTTTGACAGAATAGATCTTTCAGTCAAAGATGAGTCTCTTGAAAACAAGATAAAAATGGATAAACTAGCTCAAGCAATAGTTTTTGTATCTCAGGGCATTCCTTTCTTGCACAGCGGAGAGGAGATCCTGAGAACCAAGAATGGGGAGGATAATTCTTATAATCTTGGAGATGAGATAAATAAAATAGATTGGAACAGAAAAAAAGAGTACTATCCTGTTTTCCTCTACTACAAAGATTTAATAAGAATGAGAAAAGAACATCCAGCATTTTCTTTGCCTAATGCCAATTCGGTTCGTGAAAATTTGAAATTTTATGAAGATCTTGGTCTGCCTATTGAAAATCCAAAAATAGCTTTTGCCATAGATGGTCATAAAGTCAAAGATGTATGGGGGAGAATACTGGTCTTAATAAATCCTCTAAAGACTGCCTCTGTTTTTACCTTGCCTGAAGGACAATGGAAATTGAGATTTTCTCAAAAAGGTCTTGAGGAAACTGGTGTTTTATATTCAAAAAAATTTGAAGTGCCTCCAATATCTTTATTCGTTTTCTCAGAAAAATAGACTTTTAAGTAGGACTTCGGGGCAAGAAATTATTCCCTTTTATCACTTTGCTTTTTGTTTTTTTGTGTATAAAATTTACAAATAGGTGTATGGGAGGGTTTAATGAAAAAAATAGTTTCATTGGTGGCATTACTAGTATCTTGCGCTTCATTTGTCTTGGCAAAATCACAAAACATGGAGGAGCTTAAAAGCGGCTCTTTTTCCATAAATCTTAGATCAGAAGTGGATATCCCCGTTCCTTCTGCTCCAACAAGAGAAGAAGTTTCACAAGACATTGTGTATAAATTCCAGAATCTTAAAAATGAGCTCCGGATGCTTGAGAACGACACTACATGGCTTAGAAATGATATAGATCGGCTTGAACAAGATGCCAGAAGAATGGCTCAAGGATATTCATCGGCTTTTTTTGCCAGTGATTTAAGAAATATGCATTATAATATGTCCAGGCATTATAATGACATTTCTAGACTTTCTTTGGATTTGAGGAACCTGATAAATCTTGCACAAAAGGATGAAAAACTTAATGGACTGGCTAGAGATATGGATTTTAGTGTTATGAATCTGGACAATAGATTCAATTTTGAAGTCAGAAATTCAGCACAGAATCTGGAGATAACCGTCAGGAGAATTGATCCAAAAATTATAGGATATGACGCGCAGTGGAATGCTTCCGATATGTCTCGCTATGCCAGAGATATAGCATTCAAAACTAAAGATATGCGTTGGGATATCTCTAGACTTTTGGATTTGACCAGTGGCAAAGCTAAAACGGGAAAGGTCTCAGATAAGTAATGCAGAATCATTGCATAGGCGTGTAAGACATTATTTGGTAAGTGCGAAAGTCAGTAAGCTAAAAAGTGCTAAAGTTTTTACATATTGTGGCACTTGCGCACTTTCGCGCTTTTTCATTCTTTCTGTTGCATGTTTTGCGGTTTTTTTAATATCCAAGATTTTCATTTATCAGCATAATAGTGTAGTTTGTCGCTTTTGGCCTTTTCCATATCTGTGTAACTATATTGCATATCCTTTCTGGGGAGGAGCAGTCTTCGCATTTACCTGTGGATACGCATGGATTTTTCTTATTAAGGCGTATATTATTGGCTATAGCTGAAATATTGCGCATACGCCACAAGCCTTCCTCAATATTTCTCACTATTTTGTTTATCCCAGATGGAAGAACTATATGTCTTGGCCCCCAAGTTAAGGCGGCGCAGCGGTTTCCAGTGCCATCAATAAAAATTAGTTTGCCATCGGATGTAATTGCCTGAGGCGATGCTAGATAAAAATCGCAATCCATACAGGCCAGCCAGACCTTGCGCCTTTCATCCATATTCATTTCAGGAGTATGGCAGTAAACCTTATTTTTAGACTTTATATCTGGCATGAATCCTATTTGATTTAAAGTTATGCTCCCTCCAAATCCAACCTTTTTATCTCGTCCGATTAGAGATAATATCTTTGTTGCGGCTTCTTCTTTGGAATCGTAAATTTCAGCATTGAACCCATTTGATTTAAGGGCCTGAGCAGTTCTTTTCAAAACTAATAAATTGGCTTTTTTTATATTTTCATCGTTCATCAGTCCTCCAAAAAAACTTGACTAATCTCAACACATTATACTAATATTCTTTGAAAGGGTTATATGGGTCTTTTTCCTTTTTATTGGAAAAATCTCATAAACTTAAAGGAGGAATGCATAATGAAGAAAGCGATAATATCAGTGTTCGCTTTGTTTATGACTGTTTCTTCATATGCCGGAAATATTACCTTTGACAATAAAGGCGATATAAAGGCGATGATACAGTCTATAAGCGAAATAGAAGCCCCAGCTGCTCAGCAAATAATTAAAGTCTCTCCAAAGGAATGGACAATCATGGTATTTGTCAATTCTAAGAACAATCTTGAAAGCTTCGGGCTCAAAGATGTAAATGAGATGGAGAAGATAGGGTCAAGTGACAAAGTTAACATAGTTGCTGAACTTGGCAGAATAAGCGGATATTCCACCGAAGACGGCGACTGGAAAGGGTCCAGAAGATACCTGGTGAAAAAAGACAATGATACAAAAAAAATCAATTCACCTGTTGTTATGGAAATAGCCAAATCGGATATGGGCAACTGGAAATATCTTGCTGAATTTGTAAAATGGGCTAAAGAAAATTATCCCGCAAAGAAATATGTGCTCGTTCTCTGGAATCACGGTTCTGGATGGAATAAGGACCTTGAAATGTTAGATATTGGCGGGAAAGGAATATCCTATGACGATGAGACAGGACATCACTTAACTACAGCTGAGCTTAAATCTATGCTTGATCAGACTGGAAAAATCAATATCCTCGCTATGGATGCTTGCTTGATGCAAATGGTTGAAGTGGCTTATGAAGTTAAGGATGGCGCAAACTATGTGGTGGCGTCAGAGGAAACAGAACCCGGCGATGGCTACACTTATGACACATGGCTTGGCCCTCTTGTGAACAGGCCCACGATGTCAGATGCTGAATTGTCTAAAGTTATGGTTGACTCATATGCTGATCATTATCAGTCTATAAATCAGGGTTCCACTCAATCATCTATAAGAACTGCGTCACTTTCTAAATTTGCTCTTCTAATAAATGATTTTGCTGATGCTCTCATGACAAACAATGATGTAGCTAATGCCAAAAGTGCTAGGACAAATGTTCAGCATTTTTACTACTCAAGCAACAAGGATATATACCATTTTGTGAAGCTGGTAGTGGACAAGACTCAATTTGCCGATGTAAAGGTCAAAGGACAGGCAGTTATGGACTTTATGAAGAAAGACCTCATAGTTCATAATAGAGCTGTCACCTCAAAGTATGCCAATGCTTTTGGCCTGTCGGGATACCTGCCATCCTATTACACATCCTCCTATGACTCACTGCTTTGGGCAAAGGATTCAAAGTGGGATGAAATGATGAAGTGGATTAAATAGGCAATTAGGACAGTTTAGAAAAAGGCGTCTGATTAAAAACAGACGCCTTTTTATTTTATAAGCTTTTTGCAAGATATTCTCACCAAATGAGTTGAAGTCCTATGCGATGTGTTTTGCCTAGGCCTCCATAATCAACCAGAGCGTAGTCCATCCTCATTCCTTTGAAAAAACTTTCTTTTGAAGTTAGCCTGTCAAAGTTCATACCAAAGCCTAAAGAGACATCGCCTCCAACATCTTTTTTCCCTCTATAGCCAAGTCTTATTTGAAACATTTTCAAAATGTCAGTTTGCATGCCGAACAAAAAAAAATTTTTATAGTCTGAATACTTTACGGAATCAAGAATAAAAGTAAATACCATTATTTCTTTTTTGCTTACAAAATCTTTTGCCACCCCATAGCGAATGAGAGAAGCAGTTTCATCTGATTGTGTTACAAATTTTTGCTTGCCTCCCATATTCTGAACGGAAGCTCCAAATTGCCAGTGATGTGGAAGTACAAGCAAGGCTCCGGCATCAAAAAGAGATGTCGAAGAGCTTTCTTTGTCCAATCTTTCTGAGACCATCTTGGCGCTTGCTCCAATTGACAATCTATAGACCTTAGGCCTGTAATCCTTAACTTTTTTTATCTTGGTCCAGGAATCAGCTATTAGCATTACATCAGCCTTCCCTTTGTCTTGCTTATACCTTGGCCAGCTCCTGGAAATTGAGACTCCATAGTATTTATGCGAGGAAGATGTGCTTCCAGTTGCATTGTCATTGATATCATAAGTTTTTATTTCGCCGCTTGAGAGTATATTAAAGAAACCGCTTATATTAAAATGTCTGGTGTAGAAATTTGCGCTTATATATTGCTGCATTATTCCGTTAATGTAGGAGTTATGAGCTACTGAGAGACTGTTATAACTTAATAGCCCAGACGCTCCGGGATTGTACAATATAGAATCTGGCCCTATCATCGCTGTGTATGCTTCGCTCAAAGCAGAGGGGATAGGCGCCACTGGTATTTTGATGAAATTGGCAGAAGTTGATCCGGCATTCTGAGCATAAGATATGTTTAATATGCTCAAAATAAATAAAAGGAAAATGGTCACCTTATTTTTCATATAAATATAAATACTACGGGCAGAGCCCGTTTACAATAGTATACATTATAGCTTTTAACTTTCAATTGCGAAATTGTTACAAATTCACCTATCTCAAAGATAACTGCTTTAAAAGTAAAAAACATGAAAGGACAAAAATAGTATAATCTTAATTGTATGCAAGCTGAAAAATATATTAAGAAGGTTGCAGATATTGTAGAGAGGAGACTTGTCAATATTATAAGTTCTTCAAAGATAGCTAATACCAAGCTTAAAGAATCTATGCTTTATTCTCTTAAGGCCGGCGGCAAAAGGCTGAGACCTGCCCTTATGTTTGCCTGTTATGAACTCAAAAGGAAAAATTTTAAGGACATACTTGATGCTGGATGCGCTATAGAAATGCTCCATACATATTCTCTTATACACGATGATTTGCCAGCTATGGATGATGATGATTTAAGAAGGGGAAAACCTACTAATCACAAGATTTTTGGGGAGGGGATGGCGATACTTGCTGGGGATGCTCTATTGACAGATGCTTTTTACCACATACTTTCTTCAAATAAATCAGTCCCTATAGAATTAAGAGCCAAGGCGGCTGAAATACTATCTTTTAGATCTGGTTCGAATGGAATGGTTTCTGGTCAGGCTGCAGATCTTGAAAATGAAAATTTCAAGAAAAGAAAATATTCCAACATAAAGCTTAGAACTATGCTCAATTATATGCACACACATAAAACATCTGACCTTATAATCGCCGCATGTCAGATGGGGGCCATTCTTTCAGGGGATAGAGAAAATTTCGAAAAGCTTGGAATTTTTGCGCAGAATTTGGGCCTTTGTTTTCAGATAAAGGATGATATTTTAGATGTCACAGCCGATAAGAAAAAGCTTGGCAAATTAGGTAGCGATGCGAAAAATGGAAAATTAACTTTTCTAACTCTCTATGGACTTGAGAAAGCTAAAAAGATGGCTGAAATATCGTATGAAAAATCTTTTGAGGCTTTATCTGCGCTTAAAGCTGATAAAGAAAATATAGATACTCTTGAAAATCTGACCAAATTTGTTCTCAGGAGAGATATGTGAGCCTAAAATATTCTTTTATGAAAACTATCTCAATGACTATTCGCAGAAATGAGTTGGAGGTATAATGAAGTATCTTTTCAATATAAAAGGCCCGAAAGATCTTAAAAAACTTGCAGTTCCCGAACTGAATGTTCTTGCAGACGAAATTCGCCAGCTTATAATTGACTCAATCAGTAAGAACGGAGGTCATCTGGCAAGTTCGCTGGGCGCTACAGAGCTTATAACAGCTTTGCATTATGTTTATAATGCGCCGTATGACAAAATAGTTTTTGACACTGGACATCAGGCATATGCCCATAAGATAATAACTGGAAGGGCAGATAAGTTTCATACAATAAGGACTAAAAATGGAATTTCAGGTTTTTTAAAAAGAAATGAGAGTGAATATGATTGTTTCGGGGCAGGTCATGCCTCGACTGCTCTCTCGGCTGCTTGCGGAATTGCCGAAGCCAGAGATCTTTTAAATCAGGATTATAAAGTTGTGGCTGTTGTAGCTGATGGATCAATGACTGGTGGGATGAGCTGGGAAGCTCTTCAAAATATAGGACACTTAGGTTCAGACATCCTTGTTGTGCTCAATGACAATCAAATGTTCATTTCTCATAGAGTGGGTCAGCTTGGAAAAATACTTACAAAGATACTCACTCTCGGCAGTGTAAGGGATGCTGGCAAAAAAGTGGAGCTTTTTCTCAATAGATTTCAATATTGGGGAAAAAATCTTATAAAATTTGCGAGAAGAGCAAAGGTTATGTTTTTCCCGGGAGTTATATTTGAGGAAATGGGTTTTTCCTATTTTGGCCCCATAAATGGGCACAATATTCCAGAATTGGTGGAAGTGCTTGGTTACTTGAAAAATATCAAAGGCCCGGTGTTTCTGCATGTGGTTACGAAAAAGGGAAAAGGTTATGAACCTGCTGAAAATAAACCAATAGGATTTCATGGAACAGGGAAATTTGATATTGAGACAGGTAAGAACACCAAATTTTCTGGTTCAGTTGTTTCTTTTACAAAAGTTTTTTCAGATACTTTGCTAGATTTAGCCAGTGAAAATAAAAAAATAGTCGCTATAACCGCCTCAATGCCAGAAGGTACTGGTCTCGACGCTTTCAGAGACAAATTTCCAGATAGGTATTACGATGTGGGTATAGCGGAAGAGCATGCTCTGACATTTGCGGCTGGGCTTGCAAGCGAAGGATTAAAGCCGGTGGTTGCAATATATTCATCTTTTATGCAAAGAGCATACGATCAGGTTATGCACGATATATGTCTTCAAAATCTTCCTGTGGTTATATGTATGGACAGGGCAGGCATAGTTGGAGAAGATGGCCCTACACATCATGGAGTTTTTGATATATCGCTTTTTAGGAACTTGCCTGAGCTTAGGATAATGGCTCCATCTGACGAGGATGATTTAAGGCATTGTCTTGCCACAGCATTGAATTGCAATAAACCTGTAGTAGTAAGGTATCCTCGAGGAGCTGGATTTGGCATTGAAACTAAAGGTTCTGCTAGGGTCATAGAGGATGCTTCTGCAGTCAAGATTAAAGAAGGAAAGCACTTGTCCATATTTGCTTGTGGCAACAGAGTTTGGCCATCCTACAATGCGGCAATGGAACTTGAGAAAGAAGGAATTTCCGCTTCAGTTTATTATTTCAGGTACATAAAGCCTCTTGATATGAAAACCATCAGAGAAGCTTCTGAATGCGGACTTTTGGTAACAGTTGAGGACAATGTTTTGTCTGGAGGATTTGGCTCAGCTGTGCTTGAGGCTTTGTCTGATATGTCAATTAAAGTTGAGACTCTCAGACTCGGTATTCCAGACAGATTTGTCGGACAAGGGAAGATGAGCGAAATATATGAAGATCTTGGCCTTGATGAAAAAGGAATAAAACTAAACATAAAATCTAAATTTGAAAGTATGACAGAAAAAAACATTAAAGGAGAAAAACATGACTAGTTATAGCAAGGAACTTCAAAAAAGAAGAGAAAAACTTTTAAAATCTAAAGCATATATAAAGGCCTATGAGGATATAGATTTTCTAAAAGAGGATGAACAGAGACCTATAAGACTCCAGCTCGAACTGCTTAAACCAGAGACCATACTTCATAAGTATGGGATAAAGAATACTGTGGTGTGTTTTGGCAGCGCTAGAACTTTTGAAAAAAAAGAGGCAGTGAAAAGAGTGGCTTTCATAGAAAAAATGTTGAAAAATAAACCAAATGACCCCGATCTTAAATTAAAACTTAAAAACGCCAAGGCTTTATTGAAATCTTCAAGATACTATGAAGAGGCAAGGCGTTTTGCTTATATGGCGGGAAGCAAATTTATAAATGGGAATGAAAAGCTTACTGTGGTAACTGGCGGTGGACCTGGAATAATGGAAGCTGCGAATAGAGGAGCTTACGAGGCCGGAGAAAAAAATATAGGTTTGAACATAACTCTACCTATGGAGCAGGGGGCGAATCCATACATATCGGAGGAATTTTGTTTTCGCTTTCATTATTTCGCTATAAGAAAAATGCATTTTGTAATGAGAGCGAGGGCTTTGGTTGTATTCCCCGGAGGATTCGGGACTATGGATGAGCTTTTTGAGGTTCTTACCTTAGTTCAGACTGGGAAAAAACGCAAACTTCCCATAATACTTTTTGGACCTGAATACTGGGAAAATACAATAAATTTCAAGAATATGGCTGATTGGGGATATATTTCGTATCAAGATGTGAATATTTTTAAATACGCTAAAACTGCAGAGGAAGCGTGGGATATAATAGAGGAATTTTACAATGAACACCCAATTAGTTAGGCTTCACTGAAAAGTTTATTAGTGAGAGAATATAAAATAGAGGTTAAGTTTGAAGGTTAGAATGTTAGAAAGTTTAAAAGTCGTAATTTCTCAAACTTTGAAACTTTAGAACTTTCGAGCTTAAGAACTAATCTCTTTTTCAGTGCCCCTAAGGGAGTTGAATATGAAAGACGGAAAGTGGCTTGAACCAAGATATGCTTCGAAGGAGATATTTGAAAAGGACTATCCTAGACTCGATCTTTCTGGAATTGAAGTCATGTGTCCGGGTTGTAAGGGAACGGTTAAATTGAGCAGAAGAAATAATTCAGGAAAATCAGGCGGATGGTGCAAGAAGTGTAATAGGCCAGTAACGGTTTGAATGCTCAAGAGGGTTTTAAGTGGCCTTCTATGTGGGTCATAATGCCTATGAAAGGATAGGTCCAAAGGCTCTTGGCCAAAACCATCGCAAGGTATAAATATAATATATGCGCGTCTCGCATGGAGGAAAAATGAGAAAGGTTTTTTTGTTGGTTTCTTTATTTGCTTTTTCTGCCTTTGCGCAAAAAAGCGAAGAATTACAGAAGAATTTAGCTTTTGATCAAATACTTGGCGAGCTTGTCTCGAGATATGAGAATCCAAATATCCCTGAACCAAAAATGGATGGGTCGATAGATCCTCTCAAGACTGATGATAGAATGTATATCACTGTAAAAGCGTCTGATAAAAAAGAGAGGACTCGTCTGCTTGAACTTGGTCTGGACATAATGGATATAAAGAAAGATTCAGTTAGCGGACTGATAAGCAAAATAGAATTATCAGCCCTGGAGAACAAAGAGTTTTCCATAATTGGAAAAAAGACAATATACGATTGGGCAAAGCAATTTGAGAAAGATTTTCCTGTGTCCGACTCAGCCTATCACAATTACAATGAAACATTGGAGTACCTGAAAAAACTTGCTTCTGAAAACAGTGATATAGCGTCTCTTTTCTCAATGGGAAAAACTATAGAGGGAAGGGATATATGGGTTTTGAGGCTCAATTCATCCGCGAAAGGAGAAGTGAAAAGTTCAAAGCCGGGGGCTGTTTTTGTGGGCAATCATCATGCTAGAGAACATCTTTCCAATGAAGTTCCGCTTCTTTTCGCCGCTTATCTTTTAGACAATAGAGACAAACCAGAGATAAAGAAGTACTTGGACACATTGGATATATACATAATACCGATGTTCAATCCAGATGGTGTTGAGTACGATATAGCCACAGGTAGATACAGATGGCATAGAAAAAATGCCAGAATAAATTCAGATAAGTCCATTGGTGTGGATTTAAACAGAAATTATGACACTACCTGGTGTCAGTCAGGGTCTTCCCATTACCCTGGATCTGATACTTATTGCGGAACTGGACCTTTCTCTGAACCTGAAACTCAGGCTATGAGAGATTTTATTCTAGCCAGAAAAAACATAAAAACCTTGCAGAGCTATCACTCTTATGCTTCATTAATACTCTATCCTTGGGGTGGAATATACGATCCAATAGCTAATGAGAAGGACAGAAATGCTTTCATAAAGATGGCAAATGAAATGGCTAGATTGACAGGATATAATGCTCAACAGTCAAGCGAACTATATGCAGCCAGTGGCGACACCTGTGACTGGGCATATGATAAAGCTGGGATATTTGCTTTTACCACTGAGCTTGAAGGCAATAGCTTTTATCCAGGAGCATCTATAATAAAGAAGACTGTTGAAAAAAACATAAAGGCCGCCGTTTATTTGCTTTCAATGACAGACAATCCCTATAAGTGATGAAATAAAGAATTTTGAGCTTAATCACTTAAATTCTATTTTCTGTCCTATTTCAATTCCAAAATATAGGATTTCGGTTTTTTTATTGGATGATATGAAGATTTAGCTTTAGCCAGTCCCTCTTTCCCCATATCTGTTTCCTTGTTTACAATGGTATATTCAGGTGGAAGCGATTTCGCAAATTCTCTGTCTAAAAACTGGTAAAGCCCTTTTATATCCTTTCTGGCCTTTTCAAAATTGAGATCTGCAACTTCATTATTGAGAAAAGATCCAACTGCAAAGCCTGATATTTTTTTGTCAATATAGATAGAAATGCCAAATAGTTCTAATTCATCCCAGTTTTTTAATGCTTTTTCTATGGCTTTGAATTCACACTCCATTATATCCATAAGCTCTTCAGCTTCTTTGGCATCTTTCCATTCTTTTGAAAGTTCTAAAATATCAGCCACATTGATTCTGTTTAAGATAAGTGTTTCAACTAAACCATTTTCTAAGTAATTTTTTTCAAATTGGGAAATTAGATTTCTTTTTTTAGAATATTTGGCCCCTTTAAGTTGAGATAAATCTTCTGCTGTATAGAGGTAGTCAGTAGCGCCCTCTTGAATATAGATGTTAAAAAGCGATTTTGCGCTGGAGATGTCTTTCTCAAAGTAGTGTTCGGGGCAATAGTAAAAGGATGTCGTATCTGAGGCTTTGAGTATTTCTGCTAGCTCTTCGGGGGAGAAAGGCTTTTCACTAAAAGGCATAAGCAAGCGTTTTTTATCCTTATACTTTTCATCCAGTTCCATTATAAGCAAAGCATCTTTGAATGTGCAAAAGTTATAAGAATTTAGGCAGTCATTCCACATAAGTATAGAGGCGGGACAGTAAAAAGAGCTTTGAAAAAAGCTTCTTTGCGCAAATGACTTTATCAATTTATAATCCGTATCTTTCAATTTTTTGAATTTTAGCATATACCATTGCCTTAGCTGATTTAGCCAATCTAAATCCGGCCTTTAAGTAAAATTTTTCGCTACCGTTTTGAGCTATCAATCCAAGAAGGGAGAATCTTTTGGTTTTTTTTGTGAGAAAATTTAAAATTGCGCTACCTATGCCAAGTCCTTCGTATTTTTTAAGCACTGCCAGATCCTGTATATACGCGTCGCTAATCCCATCAGATATTACTCTTCCAATTCCGACTAGATTGCCATTGAATATGGCAATGGCAAAAAATGTACTGCCTTTTACTATTTTGTTTAGGTCTTTTTCTTTATCTCCTCTTGCCCACCATCCTTTTTCTCTGTAAATGGACAGGATAGCTTTTTTTTGTTTCGCATCAGCTTTTTTTATTAATTTTATTTCAAGCATAATTTTTAAAGTTTATTCTTTCAAAAAGGCAAGCATGGCCAGATGTCCCTTATCTTTTTTGCGATAGGAATGAAATAGATCATTGTTTTTGTATGTGCAGAAGCCAGAGAATTCAAAGTTTTTTATTCCAAGCATATTAAGTTGAAATCTCAAAACTTTTTCCAGAGAAAAGTAAATTGTTCCCTGCTTTTTGTAGTAGAAATTTTTAACATCTTTGCCATAAATAGCTTTAAATTTTTCTATTAGCTCTTCACTTACCGGGTAATTATCTTGAGATATAAAAGGACCAATGCCAACAAAAAGATCCTTTGGTTTTGTTGAATACTTTAAACTCATTGTCCTGAATAGACTTGAATATATATCGAGCAAAGCTCCTCTCCACCCAGCATGGCATATGCCAATGGCCTTATTTCTTTTGTCGTAGAAGACAGAAAGAGAACAGTCTGCGGAAAATCCCATCAGCGCCTGGCCTGGTAAATTGGAACAAGAAGCATCAAAATTTTCAGCGTAGTTTGGAGAATTTTCGTCTACAGCGTATATGTTTGCCGTATGCCTCTGGCGGGGGAAAAAGAGAGAGGATGCCCCAATCTTATGTAAAAAAATTTGAAATGGTTTATTCTTGGACAATAGCCTAGACGAAAAATCGGCGGTAGGTTTATCTTGAAAGAATTTGCTAAAGACACAACAAAATAAACTTTTGTCTGATTCCAATTTTTCAAAAGAGAAAATCCTGAATCCATGGATTGTTTTTTCTATCATCTATTTCACCATATCATATATAATTTTACCAAGCAAAGCATTTGAAACAATGAAAAGAATCGGTTTTATAAAGACAGCTCCATTTTTTAAAGCTGCCTTCGAACCTAAAAAATTTCCGCTTGCAGAAACTAAAGCCATAGCTATGCCGAGTTTTATATCTACCTTGCCAAGCGAGAGAAAAGTTATTAAAGCCGCCAGGTTGGAGACCAAATTTGAAAATTTAGCCATAGCGGTGGATGTGAGCAAATCATGTCCGCAGAACTTGCTGTAAGAAAAGGCAAAAAGCGTCCCTGTGCCGGGACCCAGCATACCATCGTAAAAACTTATAAAGAAAGATATAAGAGAAACTCTTATTCTCATTTGAGACTGGCTTAAAGAAAAAGAAAAATCTGAAATGCCAAAATCTCTCCTAAAAAGCATAAATATTGAGATTGCTGGAAGCGCCGATATAAGAAAATATTTCAGATAATAAGTCGAAATAAAACTTATGAAGATAGCTCCCATAAGTGAGCCAGCAGTTGAAAAAAAGAAAATAAGCAGTAGTTTTTTACCTGAAAATCTTATTTCAGAAAAGAATTTTACAACCGCAATAAGTGTTCCAAAGAATGAGGAAAGTTTATTTGTACCAAGAAGTAGCTCTGTTCTCAGTCCATAGTTCATATAGGCTGGGAAAGTTATAAGTCCGCCACCTCCGGCTATAGCGTCTATAAATCCCGCTATAAAAACAGATATTGAAAGAAGCAGTATTGAAAAGGCAGGGTCCATGTATAGATTATATTAAATTGAGGCTATCCTTTATGGTAAAAAATAGTAAAATATTCACTAATATACATAGCTGGATATGGAGGCGAAATGAAAGATTTTAATGAAAGAGTTTCAGAAATAAAAGAGACTATAGATATAGCCTCTGGCGATAGAAAAGTCGATTTTCTTTTAAAAAATGCGAAAGTCGTAAACACTTTTTCTGGAGATATTTACAAAACTGATGTCGCAGTAAACAATGGCAAAATTGTAGGTTTTGGTTTGTATCCAGCAAGGAAAGTACATGACCTAAAAGGCTCTTACCTATGCCCTGGATTTATAGATGGGCATGTCCATATAGAAAGCTCAATGGTGAAGATTCCTGAATTTGCGAAAGTAGTTTTGCCTTGTGGAACCACAAGTGTTGTCATAGATCCACATGAAATAGCCAATGTTCTTGGTTTAGACGGCATAAAATATATGCTTTCCTCAAGTGTAAATGCCAAGCTTGGCGTTTATGTAATGCTACCATCCTGCGTGCCTGCCACATCTCTGGAGACTTCTGGGGCTGAATTGTCCAGCCATGATTTAAGCCTTTTATTAAACGATGAAAGGGTTCTTGGCATAGGGGAGATGATGAATTATCCCGGAGTGATATATAAGGACGAAGAGACATTGAAAAAAATAGCGATAGCGGGAAACAAAATAATAGATGGCCATGCCCCTATGTTAAAGGGAAAACAGCTTTACGCATATGTCTCAGCTGGCATAAAATCAGATCATGAGTGCACTGATGTCTCTGAGGCAAGGGAGAAACTTAGGGCTGGGATGTATATAATGATAAGGGAGGGAACTGCCGCAAAAAACCTGAAATCATTGCTTCCACTTGTAAGCGCGGATAATTCCAGAAAATTTATTTTTGTGACTGATGATAGGCATCTTGAAGATATATATGAACAAGGTCACATAGATTACATGGTGAGAACCGCTATATCTATGGGGATAGACCCGGTTAGAGCTATACAGATGGCGACTATAAACACGGCAGAATTCTTTGGCCTTAAAAATCTTGGGGCCATAGCTCCAGGATATAATGCTGACATGGTTATCTTTGATGATTTGAAAAAAATCAAGATAAGGAATGTGATAAAAAATGGCGAAATAGTTTCCGAGAATGGAAAGATAATAGAAAACATAATTCCGGAATACAAGGCCAAAGTTCGTGGGACTGTGAATGTGAGATGGATAGAGCACGAGGATTTTGCTTTAAAAGCTGAGGGTGAAAAAGCCCGGGTGATAAATGTAATTCCTGGTGAAATAATAACAAAGATGAGTATTGAAAAAATAAGTTCAGATGGCGGATATGTCTCCTGTGATACAAAGAGAGATATACTTAAAGTTGCTGTTATAGAGAGACATATGGCTAGTGGTCGCGTTGCCAAGGGTCTTGTCAAAGGCTTTAAACTTAAAAGAGGTGCTATAGCTTCCAGCGTTTCTCATGATTCGCACAATATTGTTGTCATCGGCACGCATGACGGGGATATGTACACGGCTGCTGTTCAGGTTGTAAAAATGCAGGGAGGTATGTGCGCTGCTCTCAATGGACAGGTGCTTGAAGCTCTCCCCTTTCCTGTAGCGGGGCTTATGTCTGACAGAAGCGCTGAATTTGTCAGGGAGAAACTCAAGAGGCTTGCTGATATAGGAAAATATCTAGGCAGTGAGCTCCCAGATCTTTTTATGGCTATGTCTTTCCTGACATTGCCTCCTATACCTGAAATAAGAATAACTGATCGTGGGATAATAGACGCTGTAAATTTCAAAATAAGCGACCTTTTTGTGAGGTAAAGATGAAAAAGACAATTGTCTTTTTATTGGCACTGCTTTATCATCAAGTGGGGGCTAGTACTATTTCTAGAGGGCCATATGTAGAGAACTTTACAGAAAAATCAGCAGTTGTTAGATTCAGAGTCAATCCATCGACTGTGGCATGGTTTTCTTATGGCGCTTTCCCGGATTGTGAGCGCTTCTCAACTTTTAGTGGTTTTACTGATGAACATAAAATACGGTTAAATGGTTTGCTCTCAAATACCACACATTGTTACAGAATATATTTGCCAGTCGATAACTCTACCAATGCATATAAGGCATTTGAGGGAAGTTTTAAGACCTTCAAAGATGAAAACAACTCTGTTTTATCTTTCCTTATTTTCGGCGATTCTGTGAACGGAAATGATGAACAAAAGAAACTTGTTGTGAATATGCTTAAATTTGACGAAGTGGATTTCGCTGTTCACACGGGAAATTTAACAAATACTGGTTTAGATATTGATGCTGATAAAGAATATTTTTCTATATATTCTCCACTTCTCAATAGAATTCCAGTATATATTTCTCTTGGCAAAAAGGACTATGGCCCAAATTTTGACAATAAAGACGGAGCAGGATTTATAAAAACGAATTTCTCTCCATACCATACGGTTCCATTAAATGGCCTTCCTCCTCACTACTATTTTTTTGACGATGCTGTGGCTCGTTTCATAGTTTTAGATGGTAATTATTTTTCTGGGGCGCTTTTTTCTCCTTCTCTTAAAAAAGGCTCCAAGCAGTACATATGGTTGGAAAATGTTTTGAAAAATACATCTAAAAAGTGGAAGTTTGTTATTATACACCAGCCGATTTATTCTACAGGGGAAAATAGTGTCGTTGGAGAAGAAAGGGAAATACTTTCTCCTATTTTTGAAAAATATGGCGTGGATATAGTCTTTCAGGGCGGAGATCATAACTATGAAAGATTTAAGCCAATAAAGGAAAGTAAACCAGCCGAAGAAGGGGTTATCTATGTCACTATAGGTGGATACAATGGAGTGGTGGGCGCAAAGGGGGAAGTGGATGAACTAAGTGAAGTTTTTGTTGAAAAGCCACATTTTGCTTTTTTAAAAATTGAAGGTGATAAATTGGAAATGAATGTTTATGGACCAGATGAAGAGCTGATAGATTCTTTGATTATTGAAAAAAAATAAATTTTGCTTTTCTCCGTTTTATGTGATATAATATATTCGCGGGGTAGAGCAGCCTGGTAGCTCGCAAGGCCCATAACCTTGAGGTCGCTGGTTCAAATCCAGCCCCCGCAACCATTTAAAAAATATCAGGAAATCCCGGACCCAAAGTCCGGGGTTTGTTTTTTAAAAGAGAATAGATGATAAAAATTAATATATTGTGTTTGAAAAAATGCTTTATCATTCTTTTCACTTCCCACAGGAAAAGTAAGCTTTACTACTACACATCTTTATTGAGTAGAGCAGCTCTGTAACTAAAATTTTTGCTTTTCCTTTTTGTCTTACTCTTTTAGATTATTTCTTATTTTTTTGCTTATTTTTGATTTAAATATTTGACAAGTATTTGGCTTTTTGGCAAAATAGTAAATATGAGAAAAGAAATTCTAGATAATTATGAAAAAGATGCTGAAGTATTCAAGGCATTGGGTCATCCAACTCGTTTATTTATAGTGCATCAGCTCGCCAAAGAAGATAAATGTGTATGTGAACTTACTGCTATGGTGGGAGATGATATATCCACTATTTCCAAGCATTTGTCTGTGTTGAAAAATGTTGGGATTGTGGATTATTTAAAAAAAGGCAATCAGATATTTTACAGACTTAAACTTCGCTGCGTGTTAGATATGACTGTATGTGTAGATGATAAGAGAGTAAGGTAATATATGAACTGGAAAAATGAATGGAAATGCCTATTTGGTTTTATGTTTGTCTTCTTTCTGTTTTACTTTCTGCCAGTAGGGGAGAGACGATTTGACTCAGCTATAACTGAGGCGCTTGAGTTGGCTAAATGGTATACACGCGAACATGTACTGCTTTGTCTTGTCCCTGCCTTGTTTATAGCTGGTGGTATTTCAGCTTTTGTAAGTCAGGCTTCAGTGATGAAATACTTTGGCGCCAAAGCTAATAAATTTCTTTCCTATGGCATTGCTTCAGTTTCAGGAACCATACTTGCTGTTTGTTCTTGTACTGTTTTACCTCTATTTGCTGGCATATATAAACGTGGTGCTGGTTTGGGCCCAGCTATAGCATTTCTTTATTCAGGTCCAGCAATAAATGTCCTAGCTATAGTTCTAACAGCTCGTATTCTTGGTTTTGAATTGGGTGTGTCGCGAGCTATTGGCGCGATATTATTTAGCCTGGTGATTGGTTTTGTCATGCACATAATATTTCGACATGAAAAGACCGCCAATGCCGCCGCGCAAGCGAATATCCCAGAGCCAGAAGTAAAGCGACCACTCTGGCAAACTTCGCTTTACTTCTTTTCTATGGCTGCTGTGTTGGTTTTTGCCAACTGGGCCAAGGCGGAGCCTACAGATGTGGTTTTTTACTTGATATACAAAGTTAAATGGCCTCTAACTGCTTTTTTTGCGGTGAGTCTTGGATTTATTCTTAAAATGTGGTTTGGCGCGGATGTGAAAAAGCTCATTGTTGCTTCAATTCCGGCTATTTTGTTTGCTGTTTTTTTTAGAGATATTCCGATACTTTCTTTTTCAGCAGGATTCATTGGCCTTTCGTGGCTTCTTAATACTTCAGGCAATGAGGAAATGCAAGATTGGTTCTCCGCCTCTTGGTCATTGGCAAAGGATATATTTCCATTGTTGATTGGGGGAGTACTGCTAGCAGGATTTCTCCTTGGTCGGCCAGGTCGTGAAGGAGTAATCCCTTCTGAATGGGTGTCATGGGCTGTAGGTGGGAATTCCTTTGTTTCAAATTTATTCTCATCTGTAGTAGGCGCTTTTATGTATTTTGCCACCCTTACAGAAATACCAATACTACAGGGACTTATAGGATCTGGTATGGGCAAAGGACCGGCGCTTGCATTATTACTAGCTGGACCTGCCTTATCCCTTCCCAGTATATTAGTGCTCAGAAATGTAATGGGAACAAAAAAAACTCTGGTCTATGTAGTTCTGGTAATTATAATGTCAACTTTTACCGGTATGTTCTATGGATCGTTTTTTTAAAAATGGGACTATATTTAGATTTAAGGAGGAAATATGAAAAAAATACAAATACTTGGTATGGGATGTCCAAAGTGCGCTAAACTCTATGCGACTGCAGAAAACGCGGCCAAGGAACTTGGTATTGAGTATGATATGGAAAAAATAGATGACATTGATAGAATAACTGATATGGGGGTGATGATGACTCCCGCTTTGGCCATAAATAATGAGGTCAAATTAGCTGGCAGAATCCCTTCTATGGAAGATCTTAAAAAAATAATTATGGAGGACTGATATCTCACAGCAATGTAAGACAATGGTTGTTTTTCCATGTTCAGTCACCTCTGATGTGGGCGAGTTGGCTGATGGAGAATGCTTTCCCAAAAAAACTGCGCCAAAATGGGATGTTTGGATGGGGTGGGCGGAAATGTTAGTGGATTCATGACCTCAGCAAATGGCGCTAACTTAGTGATAGCCATAGACGGATGTCAGGTATCTTTCGCAAAAAAGACCCTAGAGAGGCACGGAGCCAAGAACTGCCGGTAATACTATTAGCTGTGGCGGTGGATTTTGGTTTAAAGAAAGCTTTTTATGCTAACACTCTGGCTGAACATTTTGAAAAATATGCCAAATTTATGACAGGATGGATTTTTGTTGTTGTAGGGATTTCGAAAATATATTTTTGGTATTATTTGACTTTGTCTTATTTGTAGTGTTCTTTGAAAAGGTTTTGCAGAGATATTCTCAAAGCGGAAAGATGGGGATATTGAAAGTTAGTAATGAATTGAATAGAGAATAAAGTCAGTTCACTCTCATTTGAGTCTTATGTTTTTAGATTTTTAATTTAGATTATTTTTTGATTTAGCTATTGGTGATAGTGTGTTTTTCTGTTATAATATAAGTAAGTGATTACTTATGAAAAAACAAAATACCGAAATAAGACAACAACAAATTAAGCGGGCTGTATTGGAAATAATCGCATCTGAGGGGCTTGCTCAACTTTCCACTCGAAATCTAGCTAAAAAGATTGGTCTAAGTGAGGGCGCAATTTTCCGCCATTTCAAGCGCAAGCAGGATATAATCCTTGCCATAATACAAGATATCAGAACAGATATGCTGGAGAGGATGTGTGTTGTAGCTCGGCAAGATGCCCCAGCTGATAAACGACTCTTTAAAATGATGTGTATACAGGTCAAGTATATACTCAAGAATGAAGGAATAAATATATTGTTGTTTTCTGAGGCTGCCCATTATAATGACAGTGTCTTGAAAAGGGAAATACATGATATACTTTCTTCTCAAAAAAAAATTTTTAAAGATGTTATAAAGTCTGGAATATCTGAAGAATTGTGGAGCGATAGAATAAATGTAGACGATGTGGTAATGCTGTATATGGGAATACCCATAAATCTTAATATAGAATTAGTGCTCAATCGCAAAGGCCTAAAGACTGAGAGTTTTTGTAAGAGAATGTTTGCTTTGTTCTCAAATATTTTGATTAATCAGTGAGCCAGAATAGGAGTTTTTGATATGAAAGCAAGAATAATAATTACAGCTTTATGTGCAATATTCATTCTTAATATTGCTAATGCTCTAAATTTGGATGAAGCTTTGGATCTCGCGCTTAAAAATAATACTTCTCTTAAAATGGCTCAAAATACTGAATTAGCCATGAAATACAATAAATATCAAGCTAATATTTCTCGACTTGGCGAGGTCTCTGCCATAGGCAATATCACCCATTACAATCTTGAAAGAACTCTTACGCCGATGGTTCCTCCCATTACCCCACCATTTCCGCTTGCCGATGATACCATTACCAATGTGGGAGGTTCCTACACTGTGCCCATATTTACTGGATTTAGATTGAGCAAGAATATTTCTATTGCTTCCTTGAGCCATGAGATAGCAAAATTGCAATTTTTTTTCACTAAAAGAAGCGTAAAGTTTAATGTGTACTCTATTTTTCTTAAGGGCCTATCTCTCAAAGGACAACTTCAGGCCAAAATTGAACAAGAAAAAGCTTTGTCAGAGTTATATAAAAATGTAGATCTGGGCGTTAAAGTCGGACGCTATGCAGCTATAGATCTTAAAAAAGTGGCTTACCAGTATGAAATTGTCAAGGCTCAGAAGCAAAACCTTAAAAGTAATATCACTTCGCTTAAATGGGCATTAAACCAGCTCACAGGACTTGAAAAGAATGATTGGGATTTTGAGAATGTGGAATTAAAGGAGAAAGAATATCCATCTTTAGATGAGATTCTAAAATCCGCGTTTATTAACAGAGAGGATGTGGCTATAATTGTGAAAAAGAAACAGATATCTCGAGCTAATTATGCAAAATCCAAATACGCTTATCTGCCCGATATTTACGGAAATTATACATATGTCAGAAGCATTGTAAACGATGGGAGCGTGCCAATTTGGAACTATGGTTTATTTATAAAATGGTCTGTGTTTGATTTCGGAAAAAAAGCTTTTGATATGGCCAGTTTAAAACAGGAATATAAAAGCGCCAAAGAAGCTGAATTATCCCAAAATTTGTCAGTGAGGCGAGAGGTTGTGGATGCTTATGAAAATATGAAAACACAAATTACCATGCACGAAGCTGCCGCCAAAGCTCTTCAGTATGCCAAGGACGCTTTGGATGTAGAGAATGTAAAGTATCAGCAGGGCGTTGGTAGTATGTATGACTTGCTTTTCTCTATAGCTCAATATTATGAAGCAGTTTCTCAGGAGCGTGGCGCATACTATGGAATTTTTATCGCCGAGAAGTATTTAGAATTTACTGCTGGAGGGAAAATATGAGATTCGTAAACATAGCTGAGTTATTTAAATCTCCTAAATTTAGAAAATACGGACTGTTCTCATTGACCGTTTTAATTACTCTGGTTCCCGTAATCAAGCGCAAAATGTCCATATCACGGGAACCAATGGCGGAAAGTTATCCTGTGGTACTCAAGCTTCTTTCTCCTAGAGTGGGGGTTTTGCGCAGCAAGGATGTTTTCCTTGGTTTATTTAAACCTGAGAATATGGCAACTTTAAGTTCACGCCTTAGCGCTAGGGTGAACTTTATAGTTGAAGAAGGCACAGCTGTTAAGAAGGGTGAAGAGGTGCTGCGTCTAGATACCTCTGACCTGAGTGTTGCTTTAGAAGCTGCCAATGTTAAAAAACAGAACCAGGAGAAAGTTTACAATCGAGATAAAATTCTATTTTCAAGTGGCGCTATATCTCAAGAACAGTTGGAGAATTCTCAAAATCTTTATCAGCAGGCTCTTGCCTTGTATGAGTCCGCTGCTACACAGCTAAGCTATGGCGTAATTAAGTCTCCTTTTGATGCAGTTGTTGGGAAACGCTATATTCAGCCTGGAGACACTGCTGTTCCGGGCAAGCCATTGTTGCAGTTATATGGCAATGGTCCATCTTATGAAGTTTACGCGGATTTGCCAGTTGAGACTGCTTCTAAGATCAAGATTGGATCAGAACAAGAAATACATTTTAACGGCAATTCACAAAAGGCTAGAGTTATCGCTGTGGTGCCCGCTTCGGCTAATAATTTGATGACCGTAAAGCTTAAACTTGACAGCAATAAGCTTAATATTCCGGCAGGCACCTATGTGGATACATATTTCTACACATCAGTTTGTCATGGTGTCATAGCTCCAGCTAATTCAATATTTAACAATATGAACGGCTACTTTGCACTTACAGTGAAGGATGGAAAAGCGCATTGGTTGCCAGTTAAAGTACTTGGTTTTAACTCGACAGATTATTGTCTGAAAGGCATAGATTCATCAATGCAATTGGCCGAAGCTCCCTCTCAAGAATTGATTAAAATTTATGAGGGACAGACGGTAAAAGCAATCAGGGAAGACGGCAACTATGACTAAGTATTTTATTTCAAGACCTCATTTAGTTTTTACATTGCTAATTGGGATGTCTGCATTGGGATTAGTGGGATTTTTTAAAATCCCAAGAGATCTATTCCCGCCGGCTGACAGACCGCAGGTGGCTGTGGTTACAGTGGAGCCAGGAGCCTCTGCTAGATATGTTGCCGATCATGTGAGCGCAGTCATAGAACGACAACTCTACACTATAAACGGCATAAGAAGGGTGTATTCTACATCAAATGATGGATTTTCTATAGTCACTGCTGAATTTGACTATTCTAAATCTATCGCTGAAGCGAAAACTGATGTCGCCAATGAACTGACCAAAATACATAATTTACTCCCCACAGATATCCAGACCCCTTCAGTTTATGAGATGACTTCTTATACTCAGCCAGTGATAGTCCTCTCATTGTCAAATAAATCTGGTTCCAATTTGAATATGTCTGATGTTAGATATATTGCCGAGAATCATATAAAACCAGAATTGTTAAAAGCGGGAAATATCTCTAATGTGGATGTGTTTGGTGGATTTCAAAAAGAAATAGATATATTTGTGGACAATGCTAAATTGGCGGGCCTACACTTAAGAGCGCGGGATGTGGCTGATGCGCTAAAAATGGGAAATAAAGATATGCCTATGGGCATTGTTATGAATCAAGACAATCAAAATGTATTTCGTCTTATTACTGAGGCTGAGACCATAGATGAAATAGGAGACATAGCAGTAACTCCATCCATTAAATTAAGAGATATTGCAGTGATATCATATGGAATAAAGGATCCAAATTCCCTTTATCGTGGCAATGGTGAGCAAGGAATAGCCATTGCCATACAACGCCCTTTCGGTGGCGCTGTATTAGACACAATCAACTCTGTAAAAAAAATATTACCTCAGCTAAAAAAGCGTTTTCCACAATTGAATATTCAAATTACTGACTCTCAGGAAGAGTTGGTAAGACTTAGTAATTCCAATATGATAGATGCTTTGCGCGATGCTATTATTTTTACTTCTCTGGTTATATTCATATTCCTTGCTGATTTGCCACTTACTATCATTGCCGGTTTATCCATTCCATTTGTCTATTTGGCCACTATAGGCATAATGTGGCTATTGGGTATTGGCTTTAATATCGTAAGCCTCACCGGTATAATACTGGCTTTGGGTATGCTAGTTGATGATGCTATCGTCATATTAGAAAATATCAAGCGACATCATCAAGAATTGGGTAAAAGCGCTGAACAATCTGCCGTAGATGGAACAGAGGAAGTGATGTTGGTTGTCTTTGGTGGCACATTGGCTACAGCTGTAATAATGCTTCCTCTTTTGTTTGTGGGGGATTTTCCGGAAAAGATATTCAGACCACTGGCTGGCACACTCATGATAGCTGTTTTGGTTTCATACATAGTTTCCATAACCTTCATCCCAATAGTGGCCAAGAAATTTATGGGAATAAAAGGATTTAAATTTGAACTTAAATTGAATTCTTTTATGGAAAGGATGCTTTCTCCGCTTAAGTTGCTCTATATGGACATCAATAAGTTCATGATGGAAAATAGAAGACTTAGACTTGCTTTTATTTTGCCACTGTTTATTTTATTTGCGATTAGTATGCGAAAGGTCTTGCCCCTTGAAGGCCGAGATCTAATGCCGCCTATGGACACAGGTATAGCTAAGGTAAAAGTTACAGTAGCATCCAATACTTCAATATGGAAGGTAAATGCTATTGCGTCTAAAATCGAAAAATATATCTATAGTCTTGGCGATGTTCAGTCTATATCTACTGCCATAGGCACTGAGCCTGGAGTTCTTACTGTGGCAGCAGGAACACCGTATCAGATTATGATGACGGTGCATTTTGTCAATCGCTTTGAACGCAAGCAAGATATTTGGACACTAGAAAATAAAATTAGGAATTTTACGCGAAGTTTACCCGGTATTAAATATACGGATGTCTATGATTACGGCGCTACCGCATTTTCTTCCATTGTGGCCAATGTGGATGTTACGCTTTTGGGTTCCTCTATAAAGGATCTGGATACCGCAGGCAATATAATTATGAGTGTCATGGCTTTAACTAAAGGGCTCAAATCTTATTCTAGGTCATGGGATATGGACAGTCGGGAAACTGACTTCCGAATAGACAAGAATAAATGCGCTATTTATGGCATTACGCCTGGGATAGTTGGCAGTCAGGTTGCACAGGGACTAACTGGCTCTGTCTCTTCACTCTTGACCATACCAAATGAAACAGGTTTGTTGATAAAGGTCATAGAGAAAAAGGAATTGCGAGACCACATAAGCAAGTTTGGCAGTTATTTAATTTCTACCCCTAAAGGTTTCGTTCCTTTGTCTGCGATGGGAAATTTTGTGGATAGTCAGGAGCCAACTGTTATTACCAGGCAGGGTATGCAGTATTCTCTTGATGTGTATGGCTATCGAACAACTTTCCCAATAACGCATATAATGGAAAGTTTTGAAAAAGCTATGAAGAAAATCAAACTTCCAGACGGAATCACCTTGAAACAGACTGGCGATATTGGCACTATGATGGACTCTATGTTGCGTATGGGCTCGGCCATAGCGATGGGTATAGTGATACTTTATCTTGTGATGGTTCCGCTTTTTGGGTCATGGAAATCGCCAGTGGCTATTATCATAGCTATACCTTTGGGATCCATAGGCGGGGCATGGTCGCTGCTAATTGCGGATAAGCATGCTTGTCTGCCAGCCATTATGGGCTTTGTCTTGCTTGGCAGTATTATAGTCAAAAATTCTATACTGCTTATAGACTTTATACAGACTTATGAGCGAGAGGGAAAAGACTTAAAAACTGCTATTTATGACAGTATCACTGTTAGAACTCGCCCCATACTAATGACGGCTTTTGGCACTTCTGTCGGAATGATCCCAATAGCTCTGGAATGGGCCATAGGGTTAGAGCGACTTTCTCCTCTGGCAATAGTTTCAATTGGAGGGCTTATTTTTGGAACTTTTTTAACTTTAGTATATGTGCCTTATTTTTACCATTTAATGTCTGGTGAGGATAAATCTAAACTTATTAAAAATGGGATAGATTTGAAAAGTGTTGATAAGGATGAATAAAATGAAAACTAAGTATATACCGCCATATTGGGCTTTTGAATTTCGCGGGCATTGTCCATTCATTCATGCTCTTTGGTTATAGAATTGGTAAACTGGCTATGGAGAAGCTGGGAGTAGAGAGAGAAAAAGACCGTGGCTTTTTTGTATTTCCGGAAATAGGCTTTGGGCATACCACTACTTACTGTGATGTCCACAGGATTAATGCTCAATGGCATTGTTATGTTTTTTCTTCTATAAGTTATGGCAGAGAAAAACTTATAATTTTTAAAACCGCTCTTCCAATACTAATTGTCGCTACATTGCTATCTCCTTTCGGAGACAGGACGGGACAGTATCTGCCGCGTGAGATTCTTTTATGGATGTTTATAGGATTTCTTATTTTTGCTGGTTCTATAATGTTGTTTTATAAAGCGCAAATAAAAACAGCTGAAACTACTGCGAGAAAAATGATCATGGCAGGTATATGGGTTGGCCGGCGGCGGAATACTTGGGCGGATTGCTTGGAGTGGGTGGTATAAATTTTATAGTGCCGGTTTTGGTTTGGTTAGGTTTTGAACCAAAGAAAGCCTCGGCTAGCACAGCCTTTATAGTTATTTTTTCCTCTTTTTCGGGATTTTTAGGACATGCCTCGCTTGGAAATCTCTCTCCTATGCTTTTGACTTTCTGCGCTGCTGGCTCTATATTCAGCGCTTTACTTGGCGCATATTTATTGCGCAGAAAATTAAGCCAGAAACAAGTGAAGATTTCAATAGGTGTAATACTATATCTGATAGCGATAAAAATGGCATTTGATTTACTAAAATAGGGACCGCTTAAGAAGTATATTCACAATCAAAATTAGCGCGTAAGTTCCAAAGCTCTAAAGTTCGAAAGTTATAAAGTTCAAATTTTCAAACTTAATTTCTTAATCTCTATTTTCTATTGACTGTTTTTTTATATCTATTGTTTGTTTTTGTACTCATCCGTATTGAATAATTCTAAAGTTCGACAAGGCTTTAATATATGCGTATAATTGTATATATGAAAAGCTGTCGCGATATAGAGATTTCAATCAAAGAGCTTAAGGCGCTAGCAGACTACAGACGACTTATGGTGCCTTCTCTGTTAGCCTATTCCTCTATGGAACTATGTGTGTGTGAACTGGTGGCTGCGCTTGGCGAAAGTCAGTATAATGTTTCACGAGCCCTTTCTGAACTTAGCAATGCTGGAATAGTCAAAAAGAAAAAATATGGACATTGGCCTATGTATTCACTGTCGCAAAAAGATACTCCACTGTACAACTATATGCTTAGGCTATCAAGTCCGCGCCCCTGTTGCAGGATTATAGCCAGAGATATAGATAGATTAAAAAAAAGATTGAGTTTGAGAAAAAACGGAATTTGTATTGTAGTTTGAAATTTATAAATTAGGAGAGGTGTTGATATGAAAAAAATACTTTTTTTATGCACTGGAAATTCTTGTCGAAGTCAGATTGCAGAAGGGTGGGGGAGGAAATTGTTGGATGGAAAGGCCGAGTTTTTTTCGGCTGGCACTAAACCGGGCATCTGGATTCAAGAGCTGTAAAGGTTATGGCTGAGGCTGGATTGGATATTTCAAATCACAGGTCTAAATCAGTTGATGAATTTAAAGATATAGATTTTGATATAGTGATAACTGTTTGCGATAAGGCGCGTGAAACTTGTCCAATATGCTTTGGTAAAGCTGAAAAAATTCATAAAAGTTTTCAGGACCCTCCATTTTTGGCAAAGGATGCAAAAAGCGAAGAAGAAGCCCTTGCCCATTATCGTCGTGTGCGTGATGAAATAAGGGATTTTGTGAAGACATTACTTTTGTAGTTTGAGGAGAATATTATGAGCGAAAATATCAAAAAAATGAATTTGTTTGAAAAGTATCTAACCCTGTGGTGCATGTTGTGTATGCCGGTTGGTATTGCCATCAAAGAATTTTCTAAGTTTAGAACTTTGTAACTTTACTAGCCTACAAATTAATAT
>DYLH01000050.1 GCA_020722185.1 Candidatus Avelusimicrobium gallicola
AGACCTTGAAAAAATTGTTTTCTTTTGGTAGAATAAATTTGTTCCAAGTACTATGGAGGGGATAATAATGAGAAAAATGTTAGCTCTGTCTTTAGTTTTTTCGTTGGTTTCCTCTATAAGCGCGGAAGTCAACTTTGACCAAAACACAAACACGAAAGATATAATCAGCGCGCCATATAATGAAGCATATACTCCTATGCCTACTCCGGAGCGTTTTGGTCGATATACCAGAGATTGCGCCAGATTTACCTTTGGACCATCAGACAATGAGATAATGTCTGAGAAAGTGTGGCTCAGAAGCCAGGAATATGTGCAGGAGTGCCATACATATTATGTTCAAGGTCCAAATGGCCAGCAGATACCTCAGCAAAATTGCTATGAAAGGCCAGGCATGACATGGCATCAGCAAGCTCAGATAAATGTTAAAGCCAGAAAACTCTTTCCATGGGAAAGAGAAACTTTTGAAGTATGCCTTGAGGGGCCATGGATGGACATATATAAATACGAGGCTGCTTACAAGTATTCCACCAAGAGAGTTGGCAACTACAATACTCTTTTTGAACTTACTCCTCAATACAAAGTTGCCATGGATCCAGATTTGGCCGGTCTTGCAATAGGAGAATTCTCTTACAATAAAGAAACCAAGAAATATACCTTTAAGGTAAATGACAAATGGGCTAAGGAATATGCCGGAGAAAAAATCGCAATAAAGGTGGAGCTCAAGAAATCAGTCTCAAACTGGTTTGATTCTTCAAAGGGTGAAAAAGAGTTCACTTTTGATGTCTCTTCCTCTTATACTATGACCTTTTCTGAGAATGAATTGATAAAACCAGAACAGGAACAGAGTAATGATTATAGATTGTTCGATGACAAAGGCAGATATCTTAAATGGGGTTTTAAGAGACTTGGCAAGATATCTACTGATAAGTTCATGAATAAAGGTGATACTCCTGTAATACAGGTGAAATAAGTCTTTTATATCTAAAATCCCCCTGTTTGATAAAAGCGGGGGGATTTTTCTTTTAATCAGTTTTTTTATATTGCTATAATAGAGTAGTTATGTGTTTTCGGAGGAAAAATGAATTATAGGATAATGAAGAAAACAGCTGGGATATGCAGGGATAGAAATATAATAATTCCCACTTTCAAACAGATGAAAAATCCCTCTCTTATCCCACAAAAGATAAAAGATAAACTTAAGAAAAAGGGTTTATGGGATGTGGATTCAATCAATTTATTTAGAATAACATGGAAAAATAATCCAGTCGAAGCTGGCGGAAATGGGCTTTTCGGCGATGTAAATTTTTTGGAAATCCCCTCATCTATAACTGGGGTAAAAGCTAGGATAATTGGTCTGGTTGGAAAATATTTTCCCACTGGAGCGCATAAGGTCGGAGCCGCTTTTGGCTGCCTGGCACCAAGATTGGTGATGGGCGAATTTGATCCAGAAACACAGAAAGCAGTGTGGCCTTCAACTGGAAACTATTGCCGTGGTGGGGCTTTCGACAGCGCTTTGCTCGGATGCCATTCTATAGCCATATTGCCAGAGGGGATGAGCAGGGAAAGGTTTGAATGGCTTGAAAAAGTCGGATCTGAAATAATTGCAACCCCTGGCACAGAATCAAATGTAAAAGAGATATATGATAAATGCTGGGAGTTGAGAAAAACCAGAAATGATATTGTGATATTTAATCAGTTTGATGAATTTGGAAATCCAATGTGGCATTTTCATATCACAGGGTCTGCCATAGAGGAGGTTTTTTCAAGGGTTAAAAAGAATAAGTCAAGACTGTCTGCCTTTGTTTCTGCCACTGGCTCTGCCGGCACAATAGCGGCTGGAGATTATTTGAAAACTAAATTTCCAGATATGAAAATAACAGCGTCTGAAGCTCTGCAATGTCCAACTATACTTCTAAACGGCTTTGGCGAACACAGAATAGAAGGTATAGGCGATAAACATATACCATGGGTGCACAATGTGAGAAATACTGACCTTGTGACAGCAATAGATGATGAGAATTGTATGAGACTTATAAGGCTATTCAATGAAAAAGAGGGCAAAAAAGTTTTGATGGAATATGGGCTCAAAAAAGAGATTGTCGAGAGAATGAATTTGCTTGGCATTTCTGGTGTATCCAATCTCTTGTCTGCCATAAAAACGGCCAAGTATTATGAGATGGATGAAAATGATATTATTTTCACCGTATTTACTGATTCTATGGAGCTATATGGTTCAAGGCTTAAAGAGCTTGTAGAGCAGTTTGGCAAATACTCTAGAGAGCAAGCCTTGATAGATATGGAGAGATATCTACTTGGACTTAAGACAGATTACACGAAAGAGCTGAATTATTATGATAGGAAAGCTATCCATAATCTGAAATATTTTACATGGGTTGAACAGCAGGGGAAAGATTCAAATGATCTTAGAAGATTATGGGATAGAGATTTTTGGCTTGAAAAGTTTGGAGAAGTTGACAAATGGGACAAAGCTATAGAAGCTTTCAATAAAGAAGTTGGATTGATTTAAGAGAGCTAAAATGTCTAATAAGGGAAAAAAGACTGTAACCTGTCCGCATTGTGGCAAGAGTTTTGACGCAGATTTTTGGACTGTGGTCAGAGGCGATTTGGATTTTGAGCTAAAAGAAATGATAATCAATGGGGAATTTGATCTTCTCCTTTGCCCCGAATGTAATAAACTATTCTCATATGAGGACACTTTCGTCTACATAGATCCGGTTGATGAGATAATGGCATTTGTGATGCCTGAAAAAAATGAGGGTTCTTCTGAGATTATGGAGAAAGTCAAAGCTGATTATGAGATAATAAAGAGCGAAAATCCAGACTCTCTGACAATGGCTTATAAGCCTTATTATTTTTTGGGCGCGGAAAGCCTTGCTGAGCTTTTGCTAAATGACAGAGATATTGAAGAAGAAACTGAAGTGATGGAGTTTATGGCTAAAGAAAGAGGCTTTCCCCAAAAAGAAATAAAAAAGTCTGTGGCAAGAGAGAAGAATTTCCTTTTTTCCATTCCCTATGAAGGCTCTTCTTGCTGTGTTTCTTCTGCTGTTTCAGCTTGTGAAAAATTGCTTAAAGAAAATGACAGTCTAAAGCGGCTTTCCAGTTTTTTGAATTTTTTGCGGGGAGCCAGCGAGGAAGATTTCAAATCTCTTTTGAAAAAATGAAAATAAAGCCCTTAAATGATATTTCTCTCATAGAGGAAGTGTCTAATCTTGGATATGGAGAAAAATATCTTGTGGGCGGATGTGTGAGAGATTGGATTTTAGGAAAAAAATGTTTTGATCTGGATTTTCTTTTCAAATATTATCCTCTCCCAGTTGCCCAAAAGCTTGCCCAAAAATACAATGCTCGACTGGATAAATTTGAAAAATTTTTAACTCTGCGGCTTTTCTTAAACTCTCGCCGACTTGATTTTGCCGCTTTTAGAAAAGAGAAATATCCCAATTGCGCAAGTCTGCCGCTGGTATCAAAGGCTTCTTCTCTAAAAGAAGATTTAAAAAGGCGAGATTTTACAATAAATGCAATGGCCATATCTTTAAATAGAGCAGATGCTTTTGACTTGAAAGATCCATTAAATGGCCTAAAAGATTTGAAGAGTGGGATACTGAGAGTTATTCACCTAAACAGCTTTAGAGATGATCCGACAAGAATCTTTAGAGCGGCTCGTTTTTGCTCAAGATTCTCTCTCAAACTTGAAGAAAAAACTTCAATTGCGCTAAGAAAGGCTGTTAAAAATAAATACATTAAACAGCTTTCAAAAGAGAGAATTAGAAATGAGCTTTTCAAAATACTTGGGGAGGAAAGCCCATATAAAATACTTCTTTTACTTCAAGAGTGGGAAGTTCTAAATCAAGTTTATCCTTTTTGCTCTTTGAGAAAGGAAATGGATTCTCTTGAAAATTTAGAAGAGAGATTAATTTTTTTATCTGCTTGTTTCCCTTCGCCTTTCAATTTTATATCAGAGCTAAATTTGCCGGGGGATATGAAGAAAAGGGTGACGAGTGAGGCTAATCCTTTTGAAAAGAAAGCTGCGCCAGAGTATGAGCCTTCAAAACTCCAAAAGAAAATATATAAAATACTTTATAAGAGAGAACTTAAGAAAAGATTCATTGATTTCTCAGACATAAAAAAAATGGAAATAGAATATTTTATGGCGGGAGATTTGCTTGCCAAAATTGGCAGGATGCAATGGCTTGGTAAAATTAAAAATAGAAGGTCTGCTTTGTCCTTCTTGAGTACTGAGTATAAAAACTTAAAAAAAGGGAGAAGAATATGAAAACAGTGTTTCTTTTAATGGCGATTCTTTGCTCATTTTCTATTGCTGAAGAAGCTAAATATTCAATTGAGCCTTATGCCAAAATAAATTCATCACAAATAGATGAGGGATCTGCGCTTGCGGCAAGCTCTCTTTATCCAGGCATATTTTGGACCTTAAATGATTCCAATGATAAAGCCAGAATTTTTGCCTTGAAGTCAAATGGAGAGATGATAAAGCCAGATTGGGTAAAGGATTATAAAGGATTAAAAATATATGATGCTTACAACAGGGATTGGGAGTGTTTGACCTCTGATGGAAATGGATATCTTTACATATTTGATGCCGGCAATAATTTCAATTACAGAAAGGATTTATCCTTTTATAAATTATCTGAACCAAATCCATATCTCAGCGATGAAACTGGAATTATTGCCAAATATCCTTTCAAATACCCAGATCAAAAAGCTTTTCCACCACGGGAAGAAGAGGCAAATTTTGATGCTGAGGCTTGCTTTTTTGAGAATGGCTCTCTCTACCTTATTTCAAAAAATAGGGGCAAAGGCCCAGCCAAAGTATATAGATTTTCAAATTTTAAGCCCAATGAGGAAAATGTTCCTGAAATATACGCGCATTTTGATTTTGAGAGTATGGTAACCGATGCGGCGATATCTAAAGATGGCAAAATGCTTGCAATTTTAACTTATGATTATCTGTGGATTTTTGAAAGAAATGGTGAAAATTTTTTCTCCGGTAAAAATTGGAAAAAGAAGATAAACCTTGGACAATGCGAGGGGATAAGTTTCAATGAGGATGAAATTATAATAAGTAATGAAAAAGGCTTTTTGTTTAAATTTCCTATTGCTGAAATGAAGACTATAAAGTGATATGGAATTAGAAAAGAAATATATAGATTCAATAGCCAATTCATTTGAAAAAATACTTAACGGGAATAGAATAGTAGTTTTGCTTGATGAAAAAGGGAAGATAATTTTTGCCAATGATTTTTTTCTAAAGCTTTCCGGATATGATGATAGAATCAAAGGAAAGGACTTTTTTGAAATTTTTATTTTTCCTGAGGAAAATGTAAAAGATGTTTTTGAAAATGTAATATCTGGAAAATATGAGCAAATTCATATAAATCATATAAGAAAGGCTGATGGGAATAAAAAGCTTATACTGTGGGATAATTATCTTTTAAAAGATTTGCAGGGTAATCCTTTGACTTTGAGTTTGGGCAATGACATAACTTTAATCGAGGAGTATAGAGAAGACCTAGGAAAAATAAATAGGCTTTTTACCTCAAATATAGAAAGCGCTGATGATAAAATGAAAGAAATATGTAAAGAAGCCTGGCTTATTTCAGGGGCTTCTTGCTTTATGTATAACAAGATCTATGACAATAAAGTAAAAACAGTTTATCGTTTTGGTGTTCCTGAAAGTTTTCCTTATGAATTTATTGGCGAGGATTCTCCATGTCTTAAAGTCTATGAATCTATGGGCGGAGAATTTGAGACGGGCGATGATTTTCCTTTTAATTTTGGCTCATTTAAAAAGTACTATGGACATATGGTTAAGTCTGGCGACATTAAATATGGGGTCTTATGCTTTCTTTTTGAGAGCAAAGATGCGGAAATAAAAAAGGACAGAATAAGGATTCTGGCCGATTATTTAGGTCGTGAAGAGGAAAGGAAAAGGTTAAATGATGGGATTTTAGCTGAAAAAAATAGATATAAACTTTTCTTTGATCGTATGCCTTATGGTGTCTATTTTATGAGCTGGCCTGATAAAAAAATTGAATATATGAATGACAGAGCTTTTGAATTGACGGGCTATAATAAAGAAGAACTTTACGCTTTTGGCAAAGATGTTTTTGAAAAAATAATACATCCAGAGGATAAACAGAAATTTATAGATTTTGTCGCTTCTGATGACGCCTTTAAATCTTCGATCAGGCTTCGCTGGGTGAAAAAAAATGGAAGTATTATATGGACCGAGAGAATGCTTACTCCTTCTTATGATGAGAAAGGAAATCTCAAATATATTTTTGCTGTTGTAAGGGACATAACTGCCGAAAAAAAATACAATGAGGATATAAATTCATATACCAAATCTATTTTGCTGGCATCACAAATTGACTCTATTTTTATTAAAAGTAAACATGAAGAAATATTTATTAAAGTTTTGAATACACTTATCAATATAACTTCAAGTAAGTACGGCTTCATGGGTCTTCTCGACGAAAATAGCAATTTAAATTGCATTGCTATGACAGAAAATGTATACAGAGATTGCAAGATGGGAGATAGTATATCGCATAGTTTTATAAAAAATTCATCTTCCCTGTGGAGCAAGGCCTTACTTGAAAATAAGGTAAAAGTTATTAATTTCAATGGCAAAGTACCAAATGGACATGTGGAAATTAGCTCAGCTATTGCGATGCCGATGTCTTATGGTGACAAAGTTTATGGAGTAATAATTCTTGCCAATAGTGAGGGTGGATATTCAGAGTCTGAAGAGAAGATAGTAGGCAAGATCTTATCTCATATTTCTGACAGAATTTATACTCTACTTGAAAATGAAAAACTCAAGAAACGGGAAGAAAGGATGCGAGAAAGTATCATAAAAGCCGCTCGTCTTGAATCTGTTGGTGTCCTGGCCGCTGGCATAGCGCATGATTTCAATAATATCTTGACATCTATAATGGCCAATATGTCAATTTTGAAAGAAAAAGTTTCAGGTGAATTAAGAGAAATAGCAGATGAGACTCTGGAAAATGCAGATGCCGCTAAATCTTTGGCCTCTCAATTGATGTTTTTTTCAAAAAAGGTAAAACCATTAATTGAAAAGACAGATTCTAATGTTTTTTTAAAAGATTTATTTAACTTTCTTGCCAGAGGGGTAAGTGCCAATACTGAAATCAAATTAGATGCCAAAATTAATGGACTTGAAATAGACAGAGGACAAATAAGGCAAGCTTTGTCTAATATTTTCATAAATGCTTCTCAGGCAGTTTCCACTATATCTGATCCTAAAATAAACATTTGCATAGAGAATATTGAAATTGGCAAAGATGATGTATTTAAGAAAGCAGGACATTATGTAAAAATATCAATAAGAGATAATGGCGTCGGCATAGACAAAGAAAAGATAGAAAGAATATTTGAACCCTATTTTACTACAAAAGAGAAAGGAAGTGGCCTTGGTCTTTATATGACTTTCGCTATAATAAAAAAGCACGATGGATACATAGATGTAAAATCTGAAAAAGGGCAAGGCACTGAATTCATAGTGTATTTGCCTTCTATGGCCGACCCTTTTGTGGAAAAAGGTACTAAAGATTTAATAGTTGAATCCCATAATTTGTCTATACTTATTGTGGATGATGAGGAAATAATCCTTAAATCTCTTGGCAGAATTCTTAAATCTTTTGCTTGTGAATATTACACAGCTACAAATTCTACTCTAGCTTATGAAATAGCAAAGACAAAAAGCATAGATATAGCTATCATAGACTTAACTCTTAAAAGAGATGAAAGCGGCCAGAATATAAATACAAAACTTAAAGAGATAAAACCAGATTTATACACTGTGATGTCAAGCGGTTACAGCGAAGAGGTCATTTTAAGCGATTATAAAAAATATAAATTCGACAATACAATGCCTAAGCCATATAAAATTGACGATGTAAAAAATATAATTTCCGATTACATAAAGAAAAGAAAGAAAGCTTAATATGCTGAGCAAATTTCCTTTGCTTTTTCTATAACTTTTTCTATATCATAAGGCTTGGATATAGCTATAATTCTTGAATTTTTTAAATTGTTTTCATTTTCCACGATATCATAATGAGCTGAAGTAAATATGATCTTAACATTTTCATTTGAAGAAAGTATTTTGTCTTTGTAATCGGTTGTTTTCTTTTCTTCAAGAACAATGTCTGCAAAAACTAAATCTATTTTATTTTTTTTCAGGATCTCAAGAGCCTTTTCTATACTATTGGCTCGGTAGGTTTTAAATTTTTCCATTTCAAAAGCCAAAGCCACAAGAGAGCATAGCTCTTTATCGTCTTCAACAACAAGAACATTGGCTTTCATAATCTTTATCTCCCTAATGATCTCAATCGCTATTTAGATATGCAAAGCCTTCCCAAACATTGTACAGGGTTTTACATATATAGTCAATGTTAAATAGGTTACAGAGCTTTTAAGCTCTCAGCTATTCCTTGCGCCTTAGATAATATTTTGCTCATTTGAGACAATCTTTTTTTTGTTTCTTTTTTACATTTTGTTCTGGAAACTATATAGCCCAAAACATTTATCTTGGATGCAAGATCTCTCAATTCGGTTAGTTTCTCTTTTTTCATATCCTTTACCAACCATTATAGTTCTAAATCAATAAGTTTTTAAAGACCCATTATTGTCAGTCTGCTTTTAAGTGAAATTTCCAGTTTTTTAAAATTTATAGGTTTGGATATATAATCAAAAGCTCCTTTCTTGAGGCATTCTCTGGCCAATTCCTCCTCTTCATTCCCAGTTATCATAAAGATAGAAGTTTGAGGCGATATGTCAATAATCTCGCCTAAAGTTTCAATGCCATTTTTTAATGGCATGTAGATGTCTAGCAAAACTATTTGAGGAAATTCTTTTTTGAAAATATTCACAGCTTCTATGCCATTTTCTGCCGTCAAAGGGAGAAATCCTATTGAGGATATAAACCGAGAAAGCATATTTCTTATAGATTCCTCATCATCTGCGATGAGGACTTTTACTTTCTTTATTTCTTTAACTTTATTTTTTTCTTCTTTTAATGATGAGGCATTTGTTATCTTTTCTATCTCATCAATTAAAGGGGATATCCCATTGGCTTTAGATAAAAATGAATTAGCTCCCCTGTTTGTATACTCCTGCGCATCTTCTGGACTGTCATATCCTGTGAGCACTATAATATGGACTGTTTCTGATAGTTCCCTTATTTTTGCCAGAACTTGAGAGCCTGTTAAATTTGGCATCTCCCTGTCAAGTATCACTATATCCGGTGAAATATTTTTAAAAAGAGATATGCCATTAAGTCCATCTGAGGCACAGAAAACATCGTGTCCGCTTCTGGTTAAAAAGGCCTTTATGGCATCTCTCACTATTCCATCATCATCTATAACAAGTATTTTAGCCATTTTTATATCCTGAATATAACATTTATTTCAGATTCTTCCTGAGAAGATTTTATTTTGAAGAAGGCATTATGCCTTATGGCAATGCCATATGCTATTGCCAGCCCAAAATCTTTTTCACTAGAAGATTCATATGGATAAAAAAGACGAGGCAAATCGCTTTCTTTAATCCTATTTCCACTGTATTTGACATATATACAGGGAAAAGAATTTTCATATTTGCATCCAATTTCTAGGCTTTTTTCCGGGGCAGAATGTTTATGGCTATATTCAATTAGCGCCGACAATAAATCTTTGATTTGATCTCTGCTCGCATCGAGAAATACATTTTCTGTTTTGATATTTATTTTTCTATTCTCAAAATTCTTGTAAATAGAAGGCATATGCTCGCTGATTAAATCTGAGAGATTAGCTTTTTCTCTTATAGGTTGTTTTCTTCTGGCAAATGAAAGAAGTTTCTTATTTTCTGCCGCCATTTTTTCGCAGGATAATTTTATCTCTTTTACATCCTGAACATTTTGAGATCCCTGAGGCAATTCTCTTAAAAGGAGTTCTGAATATCCTTCGATAGCGGCTAAGAAATTATTATAGTCATGCGCGATGCGGCTTACAACAGATGCCATAGCCTCAAGTTTATCATCTTTCTCTACTATAAAAATATCCACATTTGCCATTTAACAAAGTATATAAAAAGAGCTAAATCAAATCAATCAAGCATTTTCTAATCTGAAAATGAGCCTGAAATAGCAAGTTTTGATTTAACCGCATTTTTTTGAATTAAGCCTCTTTTTTTGATTATTTTTATCCAGTCCCAATATACTTCTAAATAACTTGTCTTTTGCTTCTTGTATTATCTTGGCAAATTCTGTGTATATAACTTGAAATTCATTCTTATTGTCATAATC
>DYLH01000011.1 GCA_020722185.1 Candidatus Avelusimicrobium gallicola
CTAAATGAACAAAATGCTCAATCGCTTATCTCTTACACAGCGAATTTCGCTAATATTGACATAGGTTTGTTTTTATGATAGCTTATCAATAATGAATATCAATAAAAAGAGAGATTTGCAATATTTTGTGTGTTGCCACAAGAAAGACATAAGGACTTGTTTTAACAAGCGTGGGGGCAGACTTACTGGGCCAAGGAGAGCAATTTTGGATTTTTTTCATAGGCAAAAAGGTCATTTTACAGCTGAAGAAGTTTTTGCAAATTTGATAAAGAACTATCCGGGATTAGGCATTGCAACTGTATATAGAAACCTTTCAGCTTTGTCTTCGTCTGGAGTTCTAAATAGATTTGATTTTGGAGATGGAAAATCTGAATATGAGCTCTCAGATAGACATAAAGGTGGGCATCATCATCATCATTTGGTCTGTTCTAATTGCGGAAAAATAATTGAATATGATGACTTCATAGATGAAGAAAAGTCCTTTTTCAATAAACTAGAAAAAACTTTATGTTCAAAGTATAATTTTTTTATAAAAGGACATTCTCTGTATTTCTATGGTTTATGTGATAAATGTTTTAAAGAAAGCGGTGAAAAGTGAAATCTGTAAAAAGCTGTATCATTGAAGTTAAAGTTGTATGAATATTTTTTAGCCATTACTTTCTTTAACTTTCGGAAAGATAATAGAAAAGGGCTAAAAACATAGCAAAAATGTATTAAAAGGAGAAAAAATGGACATATTCGTCGCAAAGAAAATATTTCTTACCAGAGGGGTGGGCAGACATAAAGAAAAGTTGGCAAGCTTTGAAGAGGCTTTGAGAGATGCCAAAATAGCAAGATTTAATCTAGTCCATGTTTCCAGCATTTTTCCGCCCGCTTGCAAACTTATAAAGGCTGAGGAAGGCCTATCAAAAATGAAAAGTGGGCAGATAGTTCATGCAGTTATTGCCAGAAATGCCGTACAAGAGAATCATCGACTAGTTAGCGCATCCATAGGATTGGCCATACCTAAAGATATGTCCAATCACGGATATATTTCCGAACATCACAGTTTTGGGGAAACTGATTTCGCCGCTGGAGAATACGCTGAGGATTTGGCGGCTTTGATGCTTTCCACCACTTTGGGAATAGAATTTGCCAGCGAGACATCATGGGATGAAAAGGAAAAACAGTGGGAGATGAGCGGTAAAATAGTGAAAACAATGAATATGACTCAGTCTGCGATAGGGAAGGAAGGGCTTTGGACCACTGTTGTTGCCGCAGCAGTTTTCGCTGAATGAGATGGACAAAGATAAAAATTTGGAAATATATTCAAAACTGCACTATTCTCACGAAAATTGCATTGTTTGTGGAAAAAGTAATCCATACGGTTTGAAGCTTTCATTTAAACTAGAAGAAAATGGAAGCGTCGAGGCCGAGTTTGAGGCTAAGTCTGTCTATCAGGGATACAAGGGATTGCTTCAAGGCGGGGTGGCTGCCGCTATTATGGATAGCGCTATGACAAATTGTCTATTCTATCACGGGATATCCGCTTTTACTGCCGAATTTTCTATTAAGTATAAAAAACCAATTCCATGCGGAAAAAAAATTATTGTAAGGGCAAAAATTGAAAAATCATACAATCCCCTTCATATTTTGAGCTCCACTATAAGTCAAAATGACATGGTATTGGTTGAAGCTTCCGCTAAGTTTATGGAAAGCGATTTGCTCAAGAAAAACTGAATTTATATAATTTTATTATGCATCAGAAGAAGTTTTTTATTGTCAGCTTAAACACTATTCTTTCCTTGCTTATTTTTGCGCTATGGCCTATTCACATAAACGAAAAAGAACACACTCAGGAAGACGGCAAATGCCCTATTTGTATTTCTATAACATCTCCTCAGCTCAATTCAGATTGCGGCAGTGAGCTAATTTTAAAAACTAGAGAATTTATTGGTTTTCAAGAATTTTTTGTAAAAGGATTACCAGCAAAAGACTTTTATGCTTTTTCTTTGCCAAGATCTCCGCCATTTTATTCTTAAAACATTTTCTTAAACCGTTACATTGTCATTTTCCCCGAGTTAAATTCGGGAGTAGTTGATAAATCTTATACAAGGAGTTTTTATGGTAAAAATATTTTTTCTATTTGTCTTATCTTTAATGCTTCAATTGAATGCCCAAGAAAACAAATCTATAAGTGAGGGCACGCCTTTGCAGGGCATGAGGGGGAAAACAGTAAATCTCCCGGACATAAGCGCGCTTGGCAATATAATAGGATATCTAAGCGATGATCCTACTGATTCAGACAAGAATCAGCTATCTCTTAATGAGGTTGAAACTGCTTTTCAAGGCTATATTTACCCTGAGATGAGGGCGGATATAATACTTGCAATACACAAGCATGACGGCGATTATGAATCCGAAATATGCGAAGCCAAAGCAAGTTTCTTAAACCTTGGTTATGGTCTTTCGGGAGAAATGGGCAAGATACATATAGACTTTGGCAAAATAAATAAACTACATACACATCACTTGCCAATGACAGACAGGCCATTGGTGCTAAAAAAATTTTTTGGAGACCATGAATTGGCCGGACAAGGAGCGACATTAAAATACCTTATCCCGGTACTTCCATTTTACAGCCAAGTTCAGGCTGGATTTTGGAGCATAAACGCTCATCATCACAGCTCTGCAGAAGCAGAAGTATTGGCCATAAATGGATCTACTATCACGGTTAATTCTCTGATTCACAGCGATGAGGAATTTTCTCCCGCAGATAAGGTATATACATTTAGATGGAATTCTTCTTTTGAGGTTGGATCGCAGAAAGAATTGGAATTAGGAGTCAGCGGCCTCAAGGGGAGAGGCGCTCATTATAAGGAGCATAAGGACAATGTTGAAGTAACCGGAGCTGATCTGACATTTAAATGGTTCCCATCTACTTACAAAAAATGGACTTTTCAGAATGAGTGGATGCATCTTAAAAGAGAAGTGCCAATTGGCGAACTTAATAGAGATGGTTTCTATTCTTTTTTAAATTACCGTTCCAATAAATACTGGGATTATGGACTTAGGTTTGACTACTCTGAAAATGCTTTTCCAACTATTTCATATGAGAGAGCTTTTTCAGCGATTATTACAAGACATCTGACTGAAACTTCGTATTGGAGACTGACTGGCAAACATAGAAATATCAATGGAGAAAATATAACTGAGGGCTGGTTTCAGCTATCTTTTGGGATAGGTCCGCATAGTCACGAACTTGAGTAAATATTTATGGCTGTGTCTTACAAGACACAGCCATACACAATTTTATTTAATAAGGAGCTTGTATGAAAAAGATTTTTTTAATTTTGTTTGTTCTTTGCCATTCACCTCTTTTAGCTAAGATAAACATTATCACTGCTTCTCAAGACTTAAGAAGCATTACAGAGTTTGTGGGAAAAGATGAAGTTAAGGTTGAATCGCTTTCTAATGGCAATTTTGATCTTCATATGATAGAGCCTCGCCCAAGCATGGTATTCAAATTAAAAAAAGCAGATATGGTTGTAAGAATAGGACTTGACCTGGACATGTGGATGGATTCGCTAATAAATGCCGCAAAAAATGAAAAAATTTTTTATGGCAAAGAAGGCTATGTTGATGCTTCTGTTGGGATTGAACTTATGCAAAAACCTCAAGGCAAAATAGACGCCTCTATGGGGGATATACATATATTTGGCAATCCGCACTATTGGCTTAATCCTGAAAATGGGAAGATAATAGCCAGAAACATAAAAGATGGACTTATACGGCTTAAGCCAGAAAAAAAAGAATACTTTGAGAAGAATTACTCAGACTTCTGCCTTAAAATTGATGAAAAAATGAAAGAATGGAAAAGTATAATAAATCCACTTAAAGAGAAAAAGATAATAACTTACCATAACTCCTGGGTCTACTTTGCTAAGGCTTTCAATATGGATGTAGTCGCCAATATAGAGCCAAAACCGGGCATACCGCCAAATGCAAATCATATTCTTTATCTTATAAATCTTATAAAGGAAAAAGATGTACATATTATATTGGTTGACAATTTTTATCCCACCAAAGCGGCAATGGAGATAGCAAATAAAACTAAATCAAAGGTTATAATTTTACCCTCTTCCGTTGGTGGTGAGAAAGAAGCAAAGGATTATATATCCCTCTTTGATTTTATAATAAAAAAAATTTCTGCTAATTGAATTTTTTTATAAGTTATTCTTGGAGGCTTTATGATTGAAATAATGTTGCCAGCTTTTTTCATTTCACTCATACTTATAGGGATACACTCTTATTTAGGCCTTCATATACTTAAAAGGGGTGTGATATTTGTGGACCTTGCCTTAGCCCAGCTTGCCGCCTGTGGAGCTGTTTTTGGCATACTATTGGGCTTTCCGATTCATACTTTAAACTCATATATCACATCCCTTTCTTTTACACTTATTGGAGCGCTTTTGTTTTCCTTTTCAAGAGGCAAAAAAATAAAAGAAATACCTCAAGAGGCCATAATAGGAATAGCATATGTCGTAAGCGCGGCATTAAGCGTACTGGTTCTCGATAGGATTCCAGGCGAAGCTGAGCATTTAAAAGATATGCTTGTTGGAAATATACTTTTTGTTTCATGGTCGCAGATAATTAAGACTACAATTCTTTATTCCCTGATAGGGATACTGCACTATATTTTCAGAGAAAAATTTATGTTAATCTCTTTTGAGCCAGAAAAAGCTGATAAATCATTAAATGTGAAATTTTGGGATTTTTTGTTTTACGCTTTATTTGGTGTAGTGGTGACAAGCTCAGTTGAGCTTGCCGGTGTTTTTCTTGTATTTACTTTCTTGATAATACCATCTTCTATGTCAATTCTTTTGTTCTCAACAATAAAACAGAGAATAATATTTTCGTGGTTTTCAGGTTTGATAATAATGGTAGCTGGACTTTTGCTTTCAGTCAAGTTAGATACTCCCACAGGCGCCACAATTGTGTGCATGTTTGGTTTTTCCTTAATAATCGCATACCTCATAAAAAGATCATTTAAAACAATGAAAGAATAAGACGATATCTGAGTTCCAGTTAAAAAGTTTAACAGCAAGAAAATAGACATTAAGATATTAAGGTTCAAAAAACATAACTATAGTATAGCGTGAAAGAGTGTAAGGGGAAAATTTCTAAAATTCTAAACTCCAAATATTTCAAAATTTCAACTTTCAAACTCAATTTCTCAATATCTATTCCCTATTATCTATTTTTTTCAACTTAAATTTTTTATTTGACGTATTCCCTGTTTTTTGCTACAATTTTTATAAATGTAACACGATAATGGAAGTTTATATGTCAATCTTAAAATGTTTTTTGATGTTTTTTTCTTGCGCTCCTCTTATAGCAGGAGAATACTATGATGGGACTATGAGTGAAATAGTTGTTTATGAAAGCTCGATAAAAGAAGCAGAAAAATCAAATTTTTCCACTAAGGCAATTGAAAAGGGAAAGAATATTTATTTACCAGATATACTTAAAAATGAACCTGAAGTTGACTTAAGAAGAAGAGCCGTAGTAAGCGACAATGCTGATATGTTGTCAATAAGAGGGCTCTCTTCAAATCGCTTGCTTTTAAATCTAAACGGAAGAACTCTCAATGCTGCCGGAGTAGTAGGCGCATATTATATAGACTGGTCGAGCATCCCTTTGGATAATATAGATAAAATACAACTCATAAAAGGTGGATCAGATGTTAAATACGGAAACAATGCCCTAGGTGGTGTTATAAATATAAAGACCAAGGAACCAGAAGAGAAAATACACTATGGCTTTTTTGGGTCTTATTCCATGGCAAAAGACATAGACTATATACAAAATTACAGGGTGTATAATTCCTTTAAAAAAGGATTATTTGGCTATTCTTTTAGCGGCAGTTATTCTAAGTCAGATGAATTTTTTTGGAACAATGATTATGAAGCGAAAAATGCCGGCGGCACATTTTTTCTTGATATGCCTTATGAAGGAAAACTTGAACTTGGGCTACAATACACGAAAATTAAAAGAGGCTTTATAAGAAATAATAGGAAATCAACAGATCCATCAAATCCTCTATTTTATTCTAAATACAATGAAGACTATCCTCTGGCTTTTGGGGAGAGACTAGCGGGGCCAGGAAATCCAAACATTTTTCAACCGGGTCCCGGTTCATTCTGGGATAAAGAAAAGACCTATATTGACTTTGGATATAAACAGCCCTTAGGAGATTTATTTTCTGAATTTAAAGTTTATAAAAACATAGAAAATAGATTTGAAAAGAACTATTCTTCTTCTTTGATAAAATCAGGCTATTCAGACGGCTTGCTTGTTTTAAATAGAAAAGTGGAATCTGATAGGTCGTGGGGCTCATCTTTTTCTGTTTCTGGTGAAAAAAAGAAAAATTCCTGGGAAACAGGTGTAGAATATAAATATCTTGGCTATGGAGATATAAATATATATTGGTATGATAAAACATACAATGATGATAAACCATACACTGGAGGGCCTGCTAGTCAAGAAGGAAAGATATGGGCGTATTATGCTAAGGATAGGATTTCTTTCTCTGACAAATTATCTGCGCATATAGGAATAAGATATGATAATTATGAGGTCAATCCGCTTAATGGATCAGCTGTGAAAAAATTGAAGGATACTGCCATAAGTCCATCGGTGGGAGTTTCTTGTAAAATTTCAGAAAGGGATAATATGTCCTTCAATGCCTACATAAAATCTAGAACACCCGGCATGCCGGAGGTATATTGGTGGTCAAATGGAATTACCGGGGGGAGTAATAATCTAAAATCTGAGAGAAATCATGCTGTGGAAATTTCTGCTTCTCATAGATTTTTTGATGAAGATTATCTGACAATTTCAGCATACAATTACAATATAGATGACTATATAATGTTCAGATTTGACATAAACTCTGGTTCAGGAAGGGGTGTTTATAATATAGACAATGTGCGTATATATGGAGCATCTATAGATTATAGGGGAAAAAAAGAGGATGTGCTAGATTACTATGCCAACCTGACATTACAAAAATCGAAGAAAGGATATGATATATACGATAATGGTGTTTTAGATGGTTTGGACTATATGCCAAAAGTGAAATCCAGTGTGGGAACAAAGTATTCTTTTACTCCAAAGTCTTCTCTTGAAGGATCCTGGAAATTCGTTGACAATCAAAATGTGGTTTATAGCTACGGCGCTTCTCCTAATTACAACTATAAAAAGATTACTCTGTCAGCGTATTCCACTTTTGCGCTGGAGTATAAACTAAAGTATAATGAGACTTTGGAATTTTCTGCTTATTGCGAGAACATATTTAATGAAAGTTATTCTGAAAAATACGGTTACCCTATGGCAGGAAGAATAGCGGGCATAACTGTCAAAGCGTCTTTTTAGGGCATATATTGGAGTTATATGAAAAAAGATTTCTGGGACATAAAAGCAAAAAAATATCCAAGAGCTTTTGATAAAAAAAATTATCAAGATTCTCTTAGTCTTATTAAAAAAATAGAAGAGCTTGGTGTCAGTTTTGAAAAGAAGAAAATAGCAGATATTGGATGTGGAACCGGGAATTATTCTCTTGTTCTTGCCCAGAAAGCAAGTGAAGTATTCTGCCTTGATTTCTCCTGTGAAATGATTAAAATTCTCAAAGAAGACGCTTTTTTGAATGGGATAAAAAATATCTCAGTGGAGTTGTCATCTTTCCAGACTTTTGAGGCTGAAAACAAAAAAAAATATTTTGACATAAGTTTTGCCTCGATGACCCCAGCTATAAAAATAAAGGAAGATGTGCTTAAAATGGAATCTATTTGTAAAGAATTTTGCGTCTTTATCGGCTGGGCTGGAAAGAGAGAAAATAAAGTGGCAGACAGGATTATAAAAGCTCATGGGATAGAGCCTTACCATCCCAAAGGCTTTCTTGAAGTAAGGGATATTCTCAAAGAGAGAAATATTGAATTTAAGGAATACAGTTTTGACTCATCATGGGTCTGGACCGGGACAATGGATGAAGCGATAGAAGATTTTTCAGCCAGAATAAGAATCGAAGATATTCAGCCGCATAGAGAAAAGATAATATCTATACTTAAAGATGAATTCCCTTCTGGAAATATAGAAATGAGAACTCTAGCCTTTCAAGGCCTTTTGATATGGAAGCCATTAAATTAATTTTAGGTATTTTCCTTTTTGTAAATTTTGCGAGTGCTGAGGTGTATGTAGATGCTTTCGGCAATAAGATTGAATTTAATAAAAAACCTCAAAGAATAATAGCGCTTGGACCAGGAGCGGCCAGACTTGTCTCATACCTCGGCAAAATTGACATGCTTGTGGGCACGGAAAATATAGAAATAAAATACCCTCAAGGTAGAGCTTACTCTTTGGCATATAAAGACAAATTTTCTAAATTGCCCATAGTTTCAGAGGGTGGGCCTTATAAACTGCCAGATTATGAAAAAATAATTGCTCTAGCTCCAGACATTATAATAACATGCTCTCTTGACAGAGAAGTGGCCAGAACCATAAATTCCAAAACAAAGATACCTGTTTTTATGACTGATTATGGAAATTTAGGCACTCTGGATATTGATAAATTTAAAAGGAATATAAAAAGTCTTGCATTTGTCCTTGGAGCTGAGAAAGAGGCTGATTCCTTGATAGAAAAAATAGATTTTTATTCCTCTGACTTAAAGAAACATTCAATTGGCGTAAAAAATCCACGCATTTATGTCGGCGGACTGGGATTTAAAGGAGTACATGGTATTTTGAGCACACAGTATGCGTATGAACCTTTTTCTCTGCTTGGATTAAAAAGCGTTATTGACACAAAAAAACTTTTGCCGGGACATATATTCATAGATCAGGAAAAACTACTTTCTTTAAATCCTGAATATATATTTCTAGATTTAGCTGGACTGGATATTTTTATTGAGGATTATACAAGAAATAAGAAATACTACTCGATTTTGAGCGCTTTTAATAAAAAAAATGTTTATACTTTGATGCCATACAATTACTACACTACCAATGTGGAAGTTGTATTTATAAACGCTTACTTTATAGGCAAGACGCTTTTCCCGGAGAACTTTAAAGACATAGATATGGACAAAAAAGCTAGAAGTATAATTAAAGACTTTATTAAAAAAGATGTATATGATGAGCTTAACAGGGAAAAAAGAGGATACAAAAGGATAAAATTTGAAAATGGAATACGCTTTGAGCAATAAATCATTAGGTAAGAAAAATGCTTTCAAATTTTTCTTGATTGCGATATTTGTTGGCATTGCTTTAATTTCCATTTTTTTATCTTGCTATAATGGAACATTCAAAATACCTATATGGCATATGCTTTCAGGTAATTTGTCTGAAAATGAGAAATATATTTTTGTGAACATCAGACTTCTGAAGGCATTAACAGCTGTTGTAGCTGGAGGAGGCCTTGCGCTTTCTGGAGCGATAATGCAGAATGTTCTAAAAAATCCTATGGCCTCTCCTTTTACCCTTGGTATATCTCAGGCAGCGGCTTTTGGGGCATCTTTCTCAATAATATTCTTAAATCCTGAATCCAGTTCAATTTATACTGGATATTTAGGAGCTAAGTATTTCTCCTTGACCATCATCTCATCTTTCATTTCAGCTTTGATTTCTAGCGCTTTCGTTTTTTTTGTCGCATACATTAAGAACGGAGAGCCTCAAACCGTTATTCTTTCTGGAATAGCATGTGGAGCTTTTTTTCAGTCGATGACTATGTTCATACAGTATTTTACAGATGAAATAAAGGCGTCAGCTACTCTTTTCTGGACCTTTGGAGATATATCAAAAACCTCCTACTCTTCACTGCTTGCTATAACATTTTTCTTTATTCCCATAACCGCTTATTTTCTTTTTTCAGCTTTAAAACTAAACGCTCTTTTATGGGGACGAGAAATTGCGTTCAGCCTTGGCGTTAAAGCCAAAAAGATGGCAATTATCTCAATATTTTTGGTTTCCGCCCTATCTGCGGCGATAACATCTATTCTTGGCGTTATAGGTTTTGTGGGGCTTATAGCTCCACATCTTGCGAAAATGACAGTGGGGCATGACAATAGATACTTTATCCCTCTTTCAATCGTTTTTGGAGCTATTGTTTTGAATTTTTCAGATATCCTTTCGAGAGTTATTCTCGCCCCTGCCATTGTCCCTGTTGGAATAATAACTTCAATGTGGGGAGTTATTGTTCTTATATATCTGCTAATTAAGAAGGAACAATGATAAAAATAAAAAATCTGACATTCAAATATGGCAAAAGAAAGATTCTTGACCGTATTGACTGCGATTTCGGCAATGGTGTTTTAACTGGGATCATGGGGCCAAATGGCAGTGGCAAAACTACTCTCGTGAAAAATATGGCAGGTATCTTAAAGCCGCAAGAAGGTGTAATAGAAATAAAAAACAAGAATTTAAATAATTATGCTTTAAGAGACTTTTCAAGAATTTCAGCTTATGTCCCTCAAAAAATATTTAACTTGCCCTCTTTGACAGTGTATGAAAGCGTTTTATTTGGAAGAATACCGTTCATGACTTATATGGAAAAAGATATAGACAAAAAAATTACTTCTGATTTAATTAGAGAGATGGGGCTTTCTGATATAAGCTTTAAAAATATAAATGAGATAAGCGGAGGAGAACTCCAAAAAACTATTATAGCTCAGGCCATTTCAAAAGAGCCTGAGATACTTTTTTTAGATGAACCTTTGAATAATCTTGATATTAAAAACCAGCACAACATTATGAAACTTCTCCATGAAATGACCTTGAAGAGGAAAATAACTATCATTGCGGTGCTTCATGATTTAAATATGGCTCTAAAGTTTTGTGATAAAATAATTTTTCTTAAAAATGGGTCAATATGTTTTTCAGGTAAAACCAATGAACTCAATTCTTCAATAATAAACTCTGTCTTTTCTATTGAATGCGAAATTCTAAAGAAAGGGGAGAAAGCATACGCGCTGTATTGAAATGGATGGGATATGAAAAATGATTTAAAAAAATGCGTCTCATATCATGGGCATATGTGTGGGGGATTGCTCATTGGATATAGGGCAGCCAAAGCGGCTATGAGGTTTATAAATTCGTCTTTTTCTAAAGATGAAGAGCTGGTAGCAATAGTTGAAAATAGTTCTTGTTTTGTGGATGCAGTTAGTGTAATGACTGGATGCACTTTTGGAAAATGAAATCTCATATTCAAAGATTATGGCAAGATGGCTATGTCTTTGCTAAACAGAAAAAATGGAGAAGGAGTTAGGGTTTATTTTAGAAGTGAAATATATGCCGATCCACATAAGGAATTCCCGGACTTAATGAGCAGGGTTCTGGAAGGAACGGCATCTGAGGAAGAAAAAAAACTTTTTAATAGAATAAAAAAAGAAAGAGAGAGAAATCTATTGATTAAAAAAGATAATGAAATCTTTTCAATAAAAAGGGTCAAAGAACCGCTCCCTCCCATGGCAAGAATATTTAAATCAATAAAATGCGATATATGTTCTGAAATGGTTATGGAGGGAAAACTCAGAAAAACAAAAAAAGGTATGGTTTGTTTCTCATGCGCTGGGAAATAAAAAATATTTTTTTTACACCTTTTTTTGTATCAATTTTTATTCATTCATGCCTTCTCTTTCTCCCTTTTATGATAAATGGTAAAGAAAAAAAACAGAAGATTTTTGAAATTTCTTTTTTGGATTATTCTTCCAATTTAATAAAAAAAGAGGGGGCAATACCCATCGGACTTACTTCTAATGTTTCACAAAATACATCCTCAAATAAGAAAATTATTCCAGACAATAGCAATGATATAGAAAAATTTAAAGCTATCAAGGCGGCTGGTATTGTAAATTATGCATCTGATATAGACAAGAGCTCAAAAGGTAGTTTTTACACTCTCTCTCAAGGGCCCAAAATAGTCGGCAGATTTTCTCCTGAATACCCGATTTCTGCCAGAAAAATGAGAAAAAATGGTCAAGTTAAAGTTGAAGTTTTTTTAGATGAAAATGGAAATTTATTGTCTTTTTCTATAATTGAAAGTTCTGGAAAAGAATTTACTAAATCCGTAGAAGAAGAATTAAAAAGAACTACCTTTTATCCGGCTTTGGTAAACGGGGTCCCAGTAAAATCTAGAGGAATTTTGCCAATAAGGTTTGAAATAAATGACGCCTCATAATAACTCAGCTAAGATAAAAAATTTTTTTTCCGATAAAGCCATAAACTGGGATAAGACACATAAGGTAAATGATTTTACAACTGCCATGAATATTTCTTTGATATATAAAAATTCGAAAAACAAAAAAGTGCTGGATGTGGGATGTGGAACTGGGATAATGTTGCCATTTCTATTGGCTCGTTTTGGGGATGTTTATGCCTGCGATATATCTTCAAAAATGACAAAAATAGCCTCAAAAAAATATCCATTGGCTAAAGTTCATACTATTGATTTTGAAAAAAATTCATATTATAGAGCTTCATATTTTGATGTAATCATTATTTACAATGCTTTTCCGCATTTTATTAGTAAGACCAAGGTTCTATCCAATGCCAATAAAATTTTAAAAGATGGAGGAACGCTTATAATAGCCCACTCACTTGGGAGAAGAGAGCTAAATCTACTACATATGCGTGTCGGAGGAGCGGTTGTAAGCCATATTTTGCCGGATAATGGTTCATTAAAAGATATTCTTAAAAAATGCGGCTTTGTAAAAATAAAAATTGTTGAAAAAAATAACTTTATTCTAACAGCCATAAAAAACAAATCATTACAGAAAAAAGCCCTCAATAGTAAGGCTTTGTAAGATCTGCGCCTCTTTTTATTATGCTCTTTACTCTTCACGGCGCTTATTCATTAATTTTAATTTTGTATAATGAATCTTATGGGAAAGCTAAAAAGGTTTGGAGTTTCTCTGGAAGAAAATTTATTGCTGGAGTTTGATAGGCAAATAAACAAAGAAAAATATCGCACAAGGTCTAAAGCCATATCTGACCTGATAAATGATTATCTCCTTGAGAAATCAAAGATAAGTGGAAAGAAATTAGCTGCGGCCATCTCTATTGTTTACGATCATCATAAAAGAATGATTTCAGAAACCCTTACAGACATACAACATAAATATCACAGTTTAATAGTTTCTTCTCAACATATACACTTGGACTGCGACAATTGCTTTGAGATAGTTGTTGCCAAAGGAAAAGGCAGTGCTATAGAGGAATTATTCAACGCTCTAAAGAGTGTAAAAGGCATAAAGAATGCCTATCTCACCGTTGCAGGCGCGGCAGGAAAAAACCATAAATGTGAACATTGAAATTTTGTAGAATTACTATATGAATCCGCTAGGATTAATAAGACAATTTGTTAAAGGACTTCTTAAAGAAAATGAACCGTGGCAAATAGGGCTTGGCATAGCTTTTGGTTTTGCAATCGGGATAATACCTAAGGCCAATTTAACCGCTCAATTAATTTTTGTGTTGATGATGTGCACAAAAGCAAATGTCCCTTTTGCGATATTGAGCATTTTTCTATTCTCCACTTTTTCGCCCATTACCGATAAATTAACTGATCCAATAGGCTATGCCGTGCTTAATCTAGATTTTCTTTACCCGCTTTTTCTCAAACTCTACAATATGCCAATCTTGCCATGGACTGATTTTAACAACACAGTTGTTCTTGGAGGACTTATTTCTGGAACCATCCTTTTTTATCCAGTGTATTTAATCGGCAAAAAATTTGGAGAACTTTACAAAAAAACTTTAAGGGAGAAAATGGTCAATTCTAAAATGGCTAAATTTCTGGCAAAGAATCCAATTTGGGTTTATATCTCAGGAATTCACAATGAATAAGAGTTATATAATTCCAAGACTCGTTTTAGTTTTGCTGACATGGGTATTTTTTTATTTCGCTTTTGATCCAATACTCAAATGGGGAGCTACAAAAAGCCTTGAGACCGTTTTCAATGCAAAAGTTGAAATATCAAAAATAAAAACTTCTTTTTTACATCCCTCTTTGCGGGTTTATGGGTTTAAAGCCGGCGATTCACAAAATGAATATAGAAACCTTTTTGAGTTTGATTCTCTTCATTTTTCCATGAATGGAAAGCAAATTTTGGAGAAAAAATTTATAATAGACGACGCTTCTATTAAAGGTCTTAGATTTCTAATGCCTAGAAAAACTTCTTGCAAGATATATACTTCTAAGACAGAAATGCCAGAGTTTATTGAAAAGTATATGAATCAGACAAAGAGTTATTCTTTACAAAAGGTCGAAGGCATAAAGACTGATGCTATTTCTAATATAGAATTTGAGGCAAATAGTCTTAAATCTGTTAAACTGATAAACGAACTCAATGAAAAATATAAAACGCAGTACAAGGTGGCAATGGAAAAAGCCGATTTTTCAAAGTATCAAGAAAAACTTGATGAGATAAACAATAGATATGCGGCAATAAAGAGCGAAAAGAATTTTATTAAACAAATCAAAGAGGTTTCAAAACTAAAAAAAGATATAAGTTCTTTGTTAAAGGAGTATGAATCAGATAGAAAAATGATTTCTTCTATCATCAAAGACTCTGCTTCTTTTTACAAAGAGCTAAATGAAGCGAAAAGAGAAGACATTGAAAAGATTTCTTCAATGGCTAAACTGCCAACATTGGACAAAGAAAAAATAGCTGAAATTATTCTAGGCGAAGAGGTGTACGCCAATATCTCAAAATGGCTAAATATTTCAAAACATGCCGCTAAATATATTCCTGAAAATCCTAAAAAAAAGATTTTTTCAGAAAAATCTGTCAGAGGAAGGATTATATCCTTTCCAAAACTTGAGAACTATCCTCGTTTTCTATTAAAAAAAGCATCTATTGAGGGGGTATTAAGCCCACAAAGACCTATATCATATTCTGGATATATTGCAAACATGACAAATCAGCCATCTCTATGGCAATATCCTCTGACAGCTGAAATAAAAGGCTCTGAAAAAAGCTCATCTGTTTATTTTAAGACTGAAATAGACCTGTCAAAGGACAAATCTAAAAGCTATACAACTCTGGAATATAAAGGGGCGAATCTGGCCCAAAAAACTTTTGGCAAAAATACATCTTTTGCCCTCACTCTTGAAAAGGCAAAATTAGATTACTACTTAAAAGTGAAAACATATGGTAAAGAGATAGATGGAGTTTTCGAAGCCAATTTTAATCAGACCGAGATAAAACCGGATGCTTCATTAATAAAATATGAACCACTAAAAGCTTCTATAGAGAATTCCTTTTCGGCTGTAAAATCTTTTTCTGCAAGGGTTATTATTAAAGGAAATATAGAGTCTCCATCCATATCTATAAAGACAGATCTGGCAGATATATTCAATGATGCGATGAAAAAAGCAGTCGGGGAAGAAATTCAAAAAGCTAAAAAACAAATTGAAGAAAAAATAGACTCCGAGATAAATAAGCATAAGGAGAAAATGGATAAAATTATAAAAGAAAATAAAGAAAAACTTGACTCTATTCTTAAGTCAAACGACAATAAAATTAATTCGTGGGAAAAGGATCTTTCTCAAAAGCTTAAAAAATCCATTACCAATAATACTCCCAAAATAAAATTTTAGTGGGGCTGGGAATGAATATTTTGATTCAATAGAGATAAACAGGATTCCCTAAATAATATATCCTGAAAATTTTAATGAAGACATTCATAAAGCTAAAAGCGGGAAAGTGCTTTTTTAATCCTGAGTAAAAGAACATCTTTTTTAAACGGCTTTCTTATATAGTCCACAGCTCCAAATTCCAGAGCTTTTTGTTCCGCATTTTCATCTGTTGTAGCGGTTAAAAGCATTATACTGGTGCCAAGATTTTTTGAATTTACTGCTTCTACAAGTTTTAAACCATTCAAATTTGGCATATCCAGATCAGATATGACAAGATCATAGGTGTTTTTTGCTATTTTAACTATTGCATCAAGGCCGTCTTGCGCAGTGTCTATATCATATCCATTACTTATAAGTATTTTACTTAAAAGGCCAAGAAGATCTGCATCGTCGTCCACAATGAGTATTTTATGTTTGCCACCATTTTCATCTTTCAAAGAAGACTGCTGTTGAACTTTATTTTCTCTATGAGTATTGGAACTTGACTCGATATTTTTAACTACAGAACTATCTCCTGTGTCCTTTAATTCTTCTGCCAGTATTCTTTCATATATTTGATTGAAATCAAAGACGCCTTCCGAGCATTTCATAAGAGCGGCAGAAGGCATTAAAATTACATTTTTTGATTTGAGAAACTGTCTTATCTCTAATATGCTTTTATTTTCAGCTATCATTTGAGATATTTCAGGAGTAAATCTCACAATTTCATATACAGCCAATCTGCCTGAATATCCACTGTTATAGCATTTAGGACAGCCAACCGCTTCGTATATTTCATCAGGCATAACAAAATCAAACTTTTTAGCTATAGATATTTGTTCTCTGGATGTTTTCACCTTCTTTTTACAATAAGGACAGAGTTTCTTTATAAGTCTTTGAGAGATCAGCGCCAGAACAGTCTCTGCAATCTGAGATCTGGTTATAAGAAATCTTTCTAATCTGAATATTGCAGATGTGGCATTGGCTGTGTGTATAGTGCTTATTGTTAAATGCCCGGTGCTTGAAAAATCAAATGCTATCCTTGCGGACTCTTCATCTCTAACTTCTCCCAAAAATAGTATATCAGGGTCTTGTCTAACTGAAGCTTTAAGCAGATTTGAAAATGTAACTCCTGCCTTTTCATTTATTTGTTGTTGAACTGCCTTCTGGATTTTATACTCAACTGGATCTTCAACTGTTATCAAGCTCTTTTTATCCAAATCAATGGAAGATATAAAAGAGTATATAGTAGTAGTTTTGCCAGATCCAGTTGGCGCGGCAATAAGCACTATTCCCTGCGTACATTTAGATAGATCATCCATGGTTTTAACTTGAGATTCAAACATTCCAAGTTCTGAAAGTTTTTTAGGTTTAGCCTCATTGTCTATTATTCTGGCGACGGCGGATTCACCATTTCCAGTTGAAGAAGTGGAAATTCTTATAGTGTATTTTTTCCCTTCTTTTTTCACTGAAAAGGATCCATCCTGAGGCTTTCTTCTTTCAGCTATATCCAGATTAGAAAGGGCTTTCAATCTGGTTATCGACATATTGCCAGTCTCTTTTTTTAGTTTTGTAAATTCTCTCAAATCACCATCTATTCTAAATCTCAATGAATAATATGTTTCCTTAGGCTCAAGATGCATATCGCTTGCTTTGGCAGATATGGCGCTCTCGATTAACTTATTGGTTATATATATCACTGGCGCATTTTCTATTTTATTTCTAATAACTTTCTCGCTTACTTCAAGATATTCATTCTCATTTTTTAATACTGATATGCTACTGTTTTTATCAACTTCCTCATGAAGATGGAGTACAGAATTCAAGATTTTAGGAGATGCGACGGCAGATTTAAAATTCTCAAGGTTTAAATAAGCTATTGCTGTCAGTATTTCCTGATCAAAATGATTTGGGAAAATGATAAATTTTTCGTCATTTTTTTTTATAGTAGCAACTAAATTATTTTTAGAAAACTTGATTGGTAAAATATCATTGAGAATATCATCTGGATTTATAATTTCAAAAAAAGGTTTTTCAAGATAATTGGCAGATTCTATGGCAATTTCATTTTCATCCATACCCAAAATGTCTTTCAAGGCGTATATGTCATTATTCTTTTCCTTAATAATATCTTCCAGATATTGCAACTTTATGCCTTTTTTTTCTGAAAGAGTGAATAAAAATCCTGTCAAATTTTTTTTGCTCAAATTTTCTTTTTTTATTGTTTCCTCTTTTTTTCTCTCAGATTTTATATGCGCATTTATCTGAGAGATAGCTGAAATAATCTTTTGTTTTGTTACAGGGTAAGGCACATAACCCACGAAACCAAGAGAAAATATTTTATCTGGAGCTTTTTGATTAGCATTTAATAAAAGGATAGCGTATAATTTTTTACTGGATGAATTGAAGTTTGGCAATATCGAATTGGTGAAATAAGGTTGAGAATCATAAGATACAAATATTATTTCTGGAGAAAAAACAGTCAATTCTGCTTTGATTTTTTCTTTTTCTTTATCTTGATAGATGAAAACTCTGGATTCACATCCTGCCTCATTGAAAGATATTTTACAGAGGTTCAATAAATCAATATCCTCTGATATGCAGGCAACCCTATTACTCATATGTTATTTCTATATTGTCTAGATAAGCATCAAGCCTTTCTACTAAGGCCGGGATAGTCTCTGGCTCATTTTTAGACTTTATTTCCAGTTCTTTTCCTATTCTTGATATTTCATCAAATCCATATCCTCCGCCGGAGCCAGCCATTTTATGCCCAATTTTACTTATTTCCTCAAAGTTTTTTTCTTCAAATAACTTCATTATTCTGGAACAATCCTCTTTCCTATGAAATATATAATCTGGGATTATGTCCATTAGGTCTTTATCTAATACCAATTTTATCTTTTCCATTTATTTCACCTCTACCAAAGAAAGAATATTTTTTTTCAAAACATCTTTTCCTGAAAAAATATTTTCAAAATCTCCCTCATCCAATTTTTGCATTATCTCTGGATCAAAGGGGATTTTTATTAAATTAATTCCTTTAAGTTTTATGGATAAATCTTCTTTCGAGTGAAAAAGTGGGGAAGATTTGCCACAGTGTGGACAAATTATTTCAGACATATTTTCTGCCACAGAAAGCACCTTTATGTTCAATTTTTCTAAAAAGTCTAAAGCTTTAGATACATCCAAAAGAGAAATTTTTTGACCTGTTGTCACTATAACAGCTCCTTTAATTTCGCCCATTAGCTGGCATATCGAAAGTGGTTCATCACCCGTGCCCGGGGGCAAATCTACTATCATATAGTCAGCTTCTCCCCAGTCAAAATCAGCCAATAACTGCTTTATCACAGTTATTTTTATCGGACCGCGCCAAATAAGAGCTTTATCTGTGTCTTTTACGATGGAACCCATTGAAACTATTTTAAGACCGCCCTTTTCTATAGGTTTTATAGTATTTTCATCTGGGGATTCATGAGTTAGTCCCTCTATTCCAGTCATCTTGGCCAATGAGGGGCCGTGTATATCTGAGTCTAGGAGACAAACCTTAAAACCTTTTTCGCTCAAAGCTCTGGCAAGCATAACTGAGACAGAACTTTTACCAACTCCTCCTTTATTGCTCATAACTAAAATCTTATTCTTTATCTTAGACATTCTCTCTTTGACAAGAGAGTCCCTGTGATCTATGTGAACTTTATGCATATAATTCTCCTTTATATCCCCTTATTCTTGTGCTAAATATTTTACAATTTTTCTGTGGCAAATCAATCACTGAATCAGTTCTTAAGCGCCTAATTTCGAAAGCCCAAGATTGTAATCTTCAAAGTTTCTAACATTTTAATTTTCTTTGACTTAACCTCTCAATTTCTATTATTGTCTATTCTCTCACTATTAGACTTTTTCAGGGATACCTATTCAAATGTTGTATAATATTTTAAACACTTTTTTAAGAGCCAAGCTTTAGTTTTTTAGTCAAACTTTGAGGAGGTAAAATGCAAGTTTTAGAGGAAGGTCAAGGGAAGCTTATAGGTTGGGTAGACCCCGATGAAATGAGAAAGTGGGTAAGAGAAAATAAATCAAGAGAATTAAAAGATAAAAGGATGTCTGTTTCCGACGCTGTTTCTAAATTCATTAAGGACGGAGACTTTATAGTTTCAGGTGGATTTGGTCATGTAAGAGTGGCTATGTCTATGGTTTATGAGATCATGAGACAAAAGAAGAAAAATCTAGCTATGGCTGGAAAAACTGCTGTACATGACATAGATCTTCTCGTGGCAAGCGGATGTGTGAATAAAGTTGAAGTTGCATATTCCTTCGGACATGAAATGAGAGGTCTTTCACCCGCTTCCAGAAAGAAAGTTCAAGACGGAGAATGTGAGGTTGTGGCTGAAATAACAAATGCCGACTATCAGTGGCGTTTTCTAGCTGGTATGATGGGGATACCTTTTATACCTGCCAGAAATATGATGGGAACAGACACATTTAAAAAATCCTCATCAAAAATTGTTAAATGCCCTTTTTCAAATAAGAATGTCACACTGGTACCTTCCTGTAATCCAGATATTGTTTTTATACATGTACACAGAGCTGACAAATATGGCAATGCGCAGATAGAAGGCATTTCTGTTGAAGATTTTGAATTGGCCAGAGCCGCTAAGAGGCTTATAATAACCTGTGAAGAAATAGTGGATGAGGAAGTCATAAGGGAAAAGCCATACCTTACAACTATTCCTTTTTACTTTGTAGATGCGGTAATAGAAGTCAAGTATGGAGCTCATCCATGCAATATGCCTTACAGATACTATTTCGATGAAGAACATATAGGCATGTGGCTAAAAATGTCAAAAACTCCTGAAGGAATAAAGGAATATCTGGACAAATATGTCTATGGCCCAAAAGATTTTTCTCAATATCTAAAACTCGTAGGCGGCGAGAAAAAAATGAAAAGTCTTATGAACATAGAAAATCTAAATTTTAATGAATATGCGGAGGAATAATGGAAACGACATATACTAAAACAGAGCTTTTAGCTTTTGTGGCAAGTAGAATGCTGGAAGATAAGAGAAGTGTCTTTGTGGGAACAGGGCTGCCCATGATAGCCTCAATGTTGGCTCAAAGAACATTTGCGCCAAATCTGCTTATAATATTTGAGGCTGGCGGAGTTGGTCCTAAAGTCCCCACACTTCCTCTATCAGTTGGGGATTCAAGAACATTTTATAAAGCTGTAAGCGCTTCAAGTATGCATGATGTTATGTCTCAGGCTCAGGCGGGATACATAGATTATGGATTTCTTGGCGCAGCTATGATAGATAAGTATGGCAATTTAAACACCACAGTGATAGGTGACTGGGAAAAGCCAAAAGTTAGATTGCCGGGATCTGGCGGAGCAAATGATATTGGTTCATTCTGCTTTAAGAACATAATAATAATGCGTCAAGATAAAAACAAGTTCCTTGATAAGCTAAATTTCATAACTACTCCGGGATATTTAGATGGGCCTGAAGGCAGAAAAAAAGCGGGACTTCCTGAAGGCGGACCATACAGAGTGATAACACAGTTTGGCGTCTACGGCTTTGATGAAGAAACAAAAAGGATGAAACTTATATCCTTACATCCTGGAGCAACTATAGAGGATATTAAGGAAAATTCTTCAATGGAAATAATAATACCTTCAAAGGTAGAAAGGTCTCCAGAACCGACACAAAACGATATAAAAATATTGAGGGAAATAGACCCTCAAGGATTGGTGATAGGGAATGAATAAAGTAATCATAACCTGCGCCATAACCGGCGCTGAAACCACAAGAAAGCAGTGTCCCAATTTGCCCATAACACCGGAGGAGTTGGCGCAATCCGCTTATGAATCCTATCAAGCGGGAGCTGCCATAATTCATCTTCATGTAAGGAAAGAGGATGGCAGTCCAACTGCTGACATAGCCACTTTTAAAAAGGCTATAGAGTTAATCAGAAAGAAATGCAATGTGGTCATAGAGATAACTACTGGCGGAGCCGTGGGGATGTCCCCAGAAGAAAGAATTGCGCCAGTTTCACTTGAGCCTGATATGGCATCTCTGGATTGCGGAACTGTAAATTTCGGAAATGACTATATAGTCAACACCTTGCCCATAATGAGACAATTCGCCTCAGAAATGCGCAAATACAAGGTGAAACCTACACTTGAATGCTTTGATGTTTCTCATATCATATCCTCACATATTCTAATCGAAGAAAAATTGCTATCTCCACCCTATCATTATGGTTTGGTTATGAATGTTCCATCCATTTTGCCATACAACCACAAGCTGGTTTCTGATATGCTTTCTCAGCTGCCTTCAGAAAGTGAATTCACTTTAATGGGTATAGGTCGCGCTCATCTTCCTGCGATATTTGGAGCGCTTTCTTTTGGCGGTCATATCAGAGTTGGCTATGAAGACAATATTTATTATTCCAAAGGAGTGATAGCCTCTTCAAACGCGCAATTTGTGGAAAGAGCAGTCAGAATAGTAAAAGAGGCGCAAAAAGAAATAGCCTCACCATCTGATGTCAGAAAATATTTTGGTCTTAGAGAATAAATGGAGATTGAGATGAAAGTAAAAAATAATGGTTGTCCATACGGCACACATAGAGTTATAAAACCGGCAAATGTGCTTCCACAGCCTGCCACATTGCTTGACAATAATTTCGACTATATATGGGATAATGAAATACTGGTGGATGTATCTACTCTTAACATAGATTCTGCCAGTTTTACGCAAATAAAACAAGAACAAAACAATGAAGAGAGCAAAATAAAAGATAGAATCCTGCAAATAGTTAATGAAAAGGGTAAAATGCAAAATCCTGTAACAGGCTCCGGGGGTATGTTTATAGGCAAGGTTGCCGCCATAGGGCCCAAGCTCAAAGGCAAAATAGACTTGAAAGAAGGAGATAAGATAGCAAGCCTAGTTTCACTTTCTCTGACTCCGCTTAAGATTGAAAAGATAATTGGAATAAAAAAAGGCACGGAACAGGTAAATGTAAAAGCAAGAGCCGTTCTTTTTGAAAGCGGCTTATACGCGAAAATACCTAAGGATATACCGGAAAAATTAGCGCTTGCAATTTTAGATGTTGCTGGCGCACCCGCTCAGACAGACAGACTTGTAAAGCCGGGAGACACAGTTGTCATAATAGGGGCAGGAGGCAAGTCAGGAGTTTTATGTTCTTACAGCGCCAGAAATAGAGCCGGTATCACTGGCAAATTAATAGGCATAGAGTATTCCAAAGCTGGCGTGGAGAAAATGAAAAAAATGGGCTTTTGCAACTATGCTATACAAGCTGACGCCACCAATGCCGTAGAATGCTATAAAATAGTAAAAGAGATAAGCAATGGCAAAATGGCAGATGTGGTCATAAATTGTGTGAATGTAAATAATACTGAAATGGCAGCAATACTTATGACCAGAGAAAGGGGGATTGTCTATTTCTTTTCAATGGCTACATCCTTCACCAAAGCCGCGCTTGGCGCGGAAGGCGTAGGTAAGGATATAGATATGGTGATAGGCAATGGCTATATGAAAGGCCATGCGGAAATAACCCTTGATATACTGAGAAAATCGCCAACAATACGCAAAGATTATGAAAAACACTATGCCTGATTTATCAAGGAGGAAAAATGAACAGATATACTAAAGTTAAATGGAAAAATATAAAACTGTGGGAAAATGTTACAGAAGAGCAGTGGTATGACTATAAATGGCAACTGTCTAATGCTATAAAAGATGTCGAAACTTTAAAAAAAGTGGCGGTGATAGACAAACAAGAAGAGGAAGATTTAAAAAAATGCCTGAAAAAATTCAGAATGGCTATAACTCCATACTATGCCGCTTTAATGGATAAAAAAGATAAAAAATGTCCAGTCAGGATGCTGGCTGTGCCAAGCGCAAAAGAACTTATAAATTCCCCGGAAGATCTTTCAGATCCCTTGCATGAAGACATAGATTCGCCGGCGCCCGGGCTTACGCATAGATATCCAGATAGAGTTCTTTTCCTTGTCACAAATATATGCTCTATGAATTGCAGACATTGCACAAGAAGAAGACTGGTTGGCTTTGAAGATGTACATATGAGCTGGGAAAACATACAGAAGGCGATAGATTATATCAAAGGCGCAAAAGAAGTTAGGGATGTGCTTATCTCAGGTGGAGATCCTTTCGTTCTCAATGACAATATGCTTGAGAAAATAATTTCAGAAATAAGAAAAATAAAGCATGTCGAAATAATAAGGATAGGAACCAGAACCCCGGTTGTCATGCCTATGAGGATAACAGATAGCCTTGTGAATATGCTCAAAAAATATCACCCGATATATGTCAATACTCATTTCAATCACCCCAAGGAGATGACAGCAGATGCCAGAGAAGCTTGCGAAAAACTTGCAAATGCCGGAATCCCCCTTGGGAATCAAACAGTGCTACTCAATGGTCTAAATGATTGCCCGCAGATAATGAAAAAACTTATGCATGAACTATTGATGGCCAGAGTGAAGCCTTATTATATATATCAATGCGATCTTTCTATGGGCATAACTCATTTCAGAACATCGGTTTCAAAGGGAATAGAGATAATAGAAAGTTTGAGAGGACATACCACTGGAATGGCTGTGCCGACATTTGTTGTAGACGCGCCCGGCGGCGGAGGGAAAATACCCGTGATGCCCAATTATCTTATCTCCATGTCTGACAATAAGACTATACTTAGAAATTATGAGGGCGTTATAACAACTTATACTCAGCCAGCCGATTATAGGACTAATCCTTGCGACTGCGAGTATTGTAAAGATGAAAAATATAAACCTATGGATGGTATTGCCAAACTTCTAAGCGGAGAGAAACTGACATTGGAGCCAGCCAACTTAATAAGAACAAAAAGGCATAAAAAATAGGAGGGAATAGTTTTGAGATTATTAATAGTTTCCAATAGACTTCCATTTTCTATTTCAAAGGAAGAAGGCGACATAAAACTTAAAGCTTCTTCAGGTGGGCTCGTATCAGGGATAAGTTCTTATCTCGATTTCATGAATAATTCCAAAATTAGTGATTTTGAATATCTATGGATAGGATGGCCTGGAGCTGATATAGAAAAGGGAATGCAGAGTGATTTTTCCAAACAAGTAAGAGCTGATCACAATGTCGTTCCAGTATTTATTAGTGAAGAGGAAATGGACAAGTTCTATTTGGGTTTTTGCAACTCCACTATTTGGCCACTCTTCCACTACTTCCCAATGCTTGCCAAATTTGATCAGGAACACTGGGAAATTTACAAAAAAATAAATTTGCTTTTCGCTGAAAAGGTACTTGAAGTAGCAACTGATGAAGATGTAATTTGGATACATGATTATCATCTTATGTTGGTGCCATCTATATTGAGGGAAAAACTTGGTGATAAGGCAAAAATAGGATTCTTTTTACATATACCTTTCCCTTCATTTGAGGTTTACAGAACAATCCCAACTTCTTGGAGAGTAGAAATGCTTAAAGGTCTTTTAGGTTGCGATCTTATTGGCTTTCATACAAATGAATATGCCCATTCTTTCCTGAGATCTGTGTTGAGGATATTGGGATTACAGAATAATTTAGGGCGTATAGAATATGGTTATAGACAGGTCAAGGTGGACACCTTCCCAATGGGCATAGATTTCAATAAATTCGATTCTGCCATAGAAAAACCCGAGGTAAAAAATGCTTACTTATCTCTAAAAGAAAGACTCAAAGGTATGAAGGTAATAGTTTCAGTGGATAGATTAGATTATACTAAAGGCGTCCCGAATCGATTAAAAGCTTTCAGAAATTTTTTAGTAAAAAATCCAGAATATCTTAAAAAGATAGTTTTAATTCTTATAATAGTGCCATCTAGAATAGGAGTAGACCAGTATCAGGAAATGAAAAATATTCTAGATAAAATAGTAAGTGACATAAATGGTGAAATAGGTTCCATAGACTGGCAACCAATCATTTATCAATATAGACATATCTCTTTTGAACAACTGATATCTATTTACTCAATTGCTGATATAGCACTTATAACTCCACTTAGAGACGGCATGAATCTAGTAGCTAAGGAATACATAGCCTCAAAAAAGGGAAAAGGAGCACTTATATTAAGCGAGATTGCCGGAGCAGCCAAAGAGTTGTCAGAAGCATTTATTGTAAATCCCAATGATATAAATGAGATATCCGAGAGTATAAAAAAAGCTTTGGAAACTGACACGGCAGAACTTGAACGCAATCTTTTATCAATGAGAGATAGAATCTCCCGCTACAATGTGGTTCAGTGGGTAAAAGATTTTCTTAAAACACTGGAAAAATCAAAACACGAATCGGAAAAGCTCAAAATCAAAATAATGAATAAGAATGATAAGGTCCATATACTTAAGGATTTTCAAAAAACATCAAAAAGGATTATCTTTCTAGATTATGACGGCACTCTTGTCCCTTTTGCTTCTCGCCCAGATAAGGCGATACCAGATGGGCAATTATTGAAATTACTCGGCTCTCTTTCTAAAACTTCTGAAGTCTGCATAATTAGTGGAAGAGACTCATCTTTTCTTGAAAAACATTTCGCATCAATAAACGCTCATCTCTGCGCTGAACATGGCGCTCTACTGAAAGAAAAAAATGGTGCATGGAAAGTGATTACACATTCCACAACAGACTGGAAGAAAGAAATGATAGAGATATTTAAGCAATACTCAATTAGATTGCCTTATTCTCTGCTAGAGGAGAAATCCTTTTCTCTGACTTTACATTATCGCAATTGCGATCCTGAAATGGCCGAAATGCGCATCAGAGAATTTATTGATGAACTGGTTAATTATACCTCTAATTTAAATCTTCAAGTCCTACTTGGCAATAAAGTCGTTGAAGTAAGAAATTATGATATAAATAAAGCAAATGCGGGACGTTATTTCCTGGAAAAAGAAAATTATGATTTCATTCTCTCCATTGGGGATGACTGGACTGATGAGGATCTCTTTGAATTTCTCAAAGATAAAACTTTATGGACAATTAATGTTGGACTAAAAAAATCATTGGCCAAATTTAGCGTTCTATCAGCAAATGATGTAAGAGAAATTCTCAAGGATATTTCCAATGTCTGTGTTTGAATTTAAAACTGAAATACACCTTGTAAAACTTTTGGGACTAAAAGCAAAAAACGTTAAAGAATTATATGAAACTCTTAAATCGGCTCCTTTGAGTTCTGTGTATTATCATACACATAGATTTTTGAAACAACATCACTTTCTTTCTCCAGAGCCCCCGAATGACTTTGCCTATTGGATAAAAAATACACTTAATGTTAAAAATTTAGCCGAGATTATGGCAAGCGTAGATACTGTAAAATTTTCTAGTTTAGAAGAATTGCGATATGAACTTTGCCACTTAATGGCTGAGTGGTTGAATCAAGAATTTCCAGTAAACGATTGCTCTAAGGGAGAAGAGTTTCACTTTATGAGTTGTCAAACATTTGTTTTACCTACAGGATATAGGGCAAGGAATCTTGAGGAATTTATAGAAAAAATTAAGATTGTGGACATAAACTCGATATATTTTCATATTTTTGAAGCCAAGCTTAGACTTAAAAAGGAACAAAATGACTTTCAAACATGGCTAGAAGAAATTGGAGAAAAAAAGCTCGCTGAAAAACTTTCAAATTTAGATCCTTACAATATGACCTTAGAGAATCTTAGAAAAAAAATTCTTGAAATTACAGCGGGAAGCTAAAAATGATAAATATCAAGAACTATGAATCCATAGTAGGCGCACAAGCAATAAATGAGCTCTACTATCTGGGCGAAAAACTAAAGGGAAAAAAAGTAAAAAACATAAACTCCACAGCCGTGGGTGGCGGTGTGGCAGAGATACTTACTAAAATGGTGCCATTGTTAAATCAAATTGGAGTTGAAACTCAGTGGGACGTAATAAAGGGGGATCAAAAATTCTTCACAATTACAAAAAAAATGCATAATGCCTTACATGGCAAGCCAGAAGTTTTCTCAGAAGAAGATTTTGAATACTTCTCTCAAATTGCAAGAGAAAACGCAGAAAATATAGATTTATCCTCAGATGTGATTTTCGTACATGATCCGCAACCAATAATGCTTGTAGAAAAAAGACATAACAATAAATGGCTATGGCGTTGTCATGTAGATATCACTGAATCTAGCGAAAATGTTTATACTTTTCTTAAGAATTATATATTACGCTATGATACTTGCGTCTTTTCCTCGCCCGCTTTTTCCCAAAAAGATATAGAGATACCTCAAGTAATGATATGTCCTTCTATAGATCCGCTCAGCGATAAAAATAAAGAACTTCCAGTAGAAGAAGTAAACAAGGTCTTTGAAGAGTTTGGGATAGACCGCAAACGGCCAGTCATAACTCAGATTTCCCGTTTTGATCATCTCAAAGATCCTGTGGGTGTTATAAAAGCATACAAACTTGTGAAAAAATATAATGACTGTCAGTTGGTATTAGCGGGAGGAGGAGCCACAGATGACCCGGAGGGGATAAAAGTTTATGAAGAGGTTATTTCGGCTGCTGAAGGTGACCAGGACATACACATACTTTTGCTTCCCCAAAATGACATTCTTATCAATGCCCTACAAAGGGGAAGCGATATAATAATACAAAAATCACTGAAAGAAGGTTTTGGGTTGACAGTTTCAGAAGCATTATGGAAAGAGAAACCGGTAATAGCTTCCGCTGTTGGTGGGATACCATTACAAATAACTCACAAATATGGCGGCTTGCTTACATATTCCATAGAGGGAACAGCCTATTATCTTAAGCAATTATTAAATGCCCCAGACTATGCCGCTATGCTTGGCAGAAATGGCAAAGAACATATAAAGAATAATTTCCTAATAACAAGACACTTAAAAGAATATTTACTGCTTTTCCTGTCGGTTTATAATGCGCAAGATATAGTCTACTTCTAATTTTATATCATATTATCATGGATTTCGGTCAACTAAATGGAAAAAATATATTCATTTCTGGTTTTGGGAAAAACTGCGGAAAGACTACTTTCCTTAAGTTTTTGCTCACACAAATTGTTGGGAGAAGAGCCTATTTTTCAATAGGTATAGATGGCGAAAAAACAGATGAAATTTATAGCAATCTCAAACCAAGGATAAAAGCCTCTGCAGGAGACTTTTTTTTATATAATCCTTTTTTTTCTTCTCCAAAGGCAAGTATAAAAATAATAAATTCCTATGAAAACGGGCATCTTGTCCTTGCTGAAACTATTAGAAGTGGATTTGTTGAAATTCATGGTCCTTCAGGTAATTACAAACTGGAAGAAATAGTTTCAGATCTCAGAAAATTTGGAGCAGAAACAGTCATAGTTGATGGCGCATTTGATAGGCTAACTCAGGTGGCGGCTGTCCCAAGAGCTAAAGTTTTTTATGTCTGCCATGTCTCTAAAGAAAATCTTAATGAAACTGCTATGCGTATTTCGCTACTTTTTTCCCTATCTAAAACGCCATGTATCAAAGAAAATATTTCTTATTTTGATTTCACTTCCAGCTCGCCAATTCTCAAAAGGGAAATTTTTTTTCTTCCTGGAGCTTTAACTTTCAATAAAGCTAACAATATTCCAAAAGAAGCAAAAAAAGTGATTCTTGAAGATTTAACAAAAGTTTTTGTTGACTATAATTACTGGGAAGCATTAAAAAAAGAAAAAGAAATTTATTTTGCCACAAGTATAGGTTTAACTGCATTTGTAGTTAATTTATATAATATTGGCAGAGAGGCATTTGAGGAAAGGTTAAAAGATAAGGAAATTTTAACTAGGATGATATATAATCCATATGAACATCAACCACTTCGCAGAACTTGAAAAGATAATGGCTCATCTCAAGCCTCTTTCTCCCAAAGGGAAAGAGGCAGCAGAAAAGCTTTATTTGACTTCCGATGAAAGTAAAATTATTAGGCGACTTAATAGTATAAAGTTGGCGCGTCGATTCTTGCGATCCAAGAAATTGAAAACAGATAAGATCAAGTATCATCTCAAAAAAATACCAATACTAAAAGAAAAAGAGGAATATTCAGCTGACGAAATATTTTTGTTTAAAAAATTTATAAACAACACGGCTGCCATATTTTCGTATTTAGGTGAGAATGAAAAAAAATTTTTTGGGGCATATTTTAACCTTCAAGACTTGCTAAATGAGCTATCAAAAGATGCAAAAGGTGATGAATTTTATATATCAAGTGCCTATGATTTGGAACTTGGCGAAGTCAGAGAAAAAATCGCTGAACTAGAAAAAAAGATAAATGTGGAGTTAAATCAATTCTATTCTCAAATAAAGCAAGAGACAGATCTTGATTTTTCAGGAAAAGATTTTCTGATAGTTGGGCAGGAGATAAAGCAAAAAAATAAAAAACTTCTCTATCTGGAAACTTATGATAATTTTTCATTTATCGCCAAACCTATTCTAAATTCTAAATTGGTTAACTTGAATATTGAAAAGGAAGAGTTACTGAAAAGAGAAAGAGAAATTGAGCTCAAAGTGCTTTCCAGATTGTCATTAAAAATAAAAAAAGTTTTTCCAGAAATCTTATCTTATTCAAAAATCATAGAAGAGATAGATCTGGCTTTCGCAGCAGCTACTATGGCTGAAGAACTAGGGCTTAGTGAACCAAAGCTTGGACAGGATAAAATACAATGCGAAAAAGCATTTTTTCCGCCTTTAAAAGAAGAACTGGATAAATTGAACATACCTTACACGCCTCTTTCATTTTCTTTTTCGAAAAAGATAAATGTGATCACAGGTTCCAATATGGGCGGCAAGACCGTGGTTCTTAAAACTCTCGCTTTATGTCAGGTTTTAGCTCAGATGGGTCTCTTTGTTCCAGCTGATTCATATAGCGCACCCATATTCGGATCAATCTTTTCTATGGGAGAAGAGGGACATATTGCAGGGCTTAGTTCTTTTGGAACAGAAATAAATGAACTCATTTATGCCCTAAATGAAAAAAAAATGCCAAAACTCATATTTGCGGATGAATTTGCCAAAACAACAAATTCAGCTCAAGGGTCTGCTCTTTTTTCAGCCATAATAGAGAAATTTTCAAAGCAAGATGTATACTTTTTTGCCGCCACACATTTAGGAGAAATTAAAGGGACAGATGAGACTGATTTTTTGTCTATGAAAGGTTTTAATAAAGAGAAATATTCATCAGGCAAAAACCTTGACGAACTATCTGAAAGTGAACGATTAAAACTTATAAACAAACATATGGATTATACCCTAATCAGAAATGCAAAGCAAAAATCATTTTATGATGCTTTTAATATAGCCAGCTTGCTTGGACTCGATAGAGAAATAGTGGATTCTGCGATAAAACATTTGAAAGAAAAATAGCATTTGAGGATTGCGGAGGATAAATGAATAAAAAACTTGGACTATCAAAATCAAAAATAAATAAATCGCGTCAATTGGCATCTAAAATAACAGGAAAGATACAAAACTACATAGACTCACATACCACAATAACTGTGGAAAGAGCTACCCTGAGACTTTTGGGCGCAGATGGCGCAAATAGCGAGGGGATCCCTGTTCCAAATCTTATAGCAGATTCACTTATAGATAAATGCCCCTTCGGCTTAGCTAGGTATTATATCAACGCTTTAATCAAAACTGGACAAGAGCCAGAAGAGCTTAATTCTCAAATATCCAAGGGATTGGATATATCCAAGATAGATCTCGCAGATCCAAAAGCTATTGAAAAAAAAGCCGGAGAATTATTAAATTTGTTCGATGCCCGTCTCAATGCTAATGTTTCATACAGAAAAGCCAAAATTAAGGAATTTGAGAAAAATGAAAAAAATCCATGGATATATGTAATAGTCGCAACCGGAAACATATATGAGGATGTAAAACAGGCAAAGGCTGCAGCAATGGAAGGCGCCGATATAGTAGCTGTTATAAGGACTACGGCGCAAAGCCTATTAGACTATGTTCCATATGGAGCCACCACCGAAGGTTTTGGCGGAACATATGCCACACAAGAAAATTTCAGAATAATGAGAAAAGCTCTGGATGAAGTGTCTGAAAAAGAAAAAAGATACATAAGACTCGTGAATTACTGTTCAGGACTTTGTATGCCAGAAATAGCGGCAATGGGCGCTATAGAAAGACTTGATATGATGCTAAATGACTCAATGTATGGAATCCTGTTTAGAGACATAAATATGTATAGAACATTCACAGATCAATTCTTCTCAAGAATGATAAATGCTTCGGCCGATATAATAATAAACACAGGAGAAGACAATTATCTGACTACATCAGACGCTGTTGAAAAAGCCCACACAGTTTTGGCTTCACAATTCTTGAATGAAAGTTTTGCGCATAGAGCTGGAATGAGAGATGAATTGCTTGGGCTTGGGCATGCATTTGAAATGAATCCAGAGATAAAGAGTGGATTTCTGCTGGAATTTGCTCAAGCTTTGATGGCCAGAGAAATATTTGAGAATCATCCTCTCAAGTATATGCCTCCAACCAAGTTTATGACCGGTAATATTTTCAAGGGCTATGCAATGAATACTATGTTTAATTTTGTCACTAAAGCCACAAATCAGAAAATAGAGCTGCTCGGTATGCTTACAGAAGCTATACACACTCCGTATTTGCAGGACAGGGCTCTGGCTATAGAAAACGCTCTATATGTTCACAATAATGTGGAGGGATTCCTGGATGAAGTGGAATTTAAGAAAAATGGCATAATAAAAAATCGCGCAAATCAGGTATTAGATGAAACTTTAGAAATGTTGAAAGAAGTAAATAAGATTGGTCTTTTCAAAGCTATTGAGATAGGTATGTTCGCTGACATCAAAAGGCCTCCGGAAGGGGGGAAAGGTTTTGATGGGGTCTTTGAAAAGGATGAAAATTATTACAATCCAGTAGAAATTTACCTTAAATCCAGATTGGGTTTGTTGGAAAAAAAGGATATTGAAAAATAATTTTTGATTCAATGGAGTATCAGCGGAGGATATATGAACATAGTAAAAGCTTATGGAGACACCTTAAATGACGGAGCGATACAGCTTTCTTTCACCTTGCCGATTCCTTTCGGCGGCAAAGCCAAAGAGGCTGCCAGACTTTTTGTATTAAAAATGGGATTTAAACACGCCGATATAGTACATAGCGCTCCTCTCAGCGATGATTTCACTTTTTTTGTGGCCTATGCCAAGACAGAAAACTCAATAGATTACGACGAAGTTGAATATACGGAAGCGGTTGACAAAGCCATGTCTATGGATGAGGTAAACGCATTTATAAAGCAAAATTTCAAAAGAAAAATAACAATCATAGGCGCATGCACAGGATTTGACGCGCATACAGTTGGGATAGACGCAATAATGAATATGAAAGGCTATAATCATCATTTTGGCCTCGAGAGATATCCTATGGTGGAGGCTCTCAATTTAGGAGCTCAGGTCCCAAATGAAAAGTTAATAGAGCAGGCCAAAAAGGTGAATGCCGATGCCATAATAATTTCTCAGATAGTAACACAAAAAGACGCGCATATAAAAAATCTGACAAATTTCATAGAATTAATAGAAGCCGAGAAACTTAGAGAAAGATTTGTTTTTGTCATAGGTGGACCAAGAATAAGCAATAAACTGGCTATTGAACTTGGTTTTGACGCTGGCTTTGGCCCCGGCACTTATGCGGAAGATGTGGCAACATTTATTGTAAAAAAGATGTATGAAAAGATGATAGAAAAATAATAGTTTAGCAATGATCTCATGGAGGAATAATGTCAGATAAACTTAAACTTGAAAATTCTCAAAAGCTTTACGCAGAATCGCAAGATCTTATACCAGGCGGCATGATGGGGATAAGGAGACCTTATAATTTTGTTCCGGGTGAATATCCAATTTTTTTTGAATACGGCAAAGGCGGAAAAGTTGTAGATGTGGATGGGAATGAGTACATAGATATGCTTTGCGCATATGGTCCGATAATAATAGGACACAGGGAAAAAGAGATAGATAAAGCAGTTATAAATCAGATGAAAGAAAAGGGATTTTGTATGTCTCTTGTTCAACCAATTCAAAATGAATTGGCAAGAAAAATAATATCCATGGTTCCATCAGCTGAAAAAGTTGTTTTTGTTAAAACTGGTTCAGACGCAACCACTCTCGCCACAAGGATAGCCAGAGGACATACAAAGAAGACAAAGATACTCCGCTGCGGATATCATGGCTGGCATGATTGGTGCGTTGAGGTAAAGGGCGGGATACCTAAAAAACTTTATGAAGATGTATATGAATTTGAATACAATAATCTCGAACAGGTGGAATCATTAATGAAAGAGCATGGCAATGATACTGCTGCCATAATAGTTACCCCGGTAGGACACCCTCTGGCTCACCCTGTTGAGATGCCCAAACCAAATTTCTTGCAAGGCGTCAAAGAATTGGCTCAGAAATATGGCGCAGTATTGATATTCGATGAAATAAGAAGCGGATTCAGATTCTCTCTTGGCGGAGCTCAAAAAGCATTTGGCGTGACACCGGACCTATCAGTATTTGGCAAGGCTATGGCAAATGGCTATGAGATAAGCATGGTTGTTGGGAAAAAAGAAATAATGGATGTTTTGGTGAAAGAAGTTTTTGTCTCTTCCACATATTTTCCAAACTCTCTTTCAATGGTTGCAGCATTAAAGACTATAGAAATTATGGAAAGAGATAATATCCTGGATGCGGTAAGGAAAAGAGGTGAGATATTTGCATCTGTAATAGAAAAGTACTTAAAGAGAAATGATCTACCAGTAGAATTTTCTGGCGCGCCTCTCATGCCATATATAACATTCAATAAGGATGAGAATGGACTATACAAAAAACTTCGCAATGAATTTTATACTCAGCTCATAAGGAGAAAAGTATTTTTGCAACCATATCATCACGGTTATGTATGCTACAGACACAGCGCAAAAGATATGAAATACGCTGCTGAAATGGTTTGTGAAAGTCTTGAAGAAATAAGAAAAAGTATTTAACCTACAAGGAGGAATATATGCATAATGAAGTTTATATAGTTGATGGATTGAGAACAGCAATAGGAAGTTTTGGCGGAACACTGGCTTCTTTTGAGGCTGCTAAATTGGGAGAAATAGTTGTAAGAAGACTTATTGAAAAAAATAATTTATCTACAGAAGAAATAGATGAACTAATAATTGGCAATGTGCTTCAAGCCGGACAAGGTCAAAATGTGGCCAGACAAATAGAGCTTAATTCAGGAATACCATATGACAAGACAGCTATGACTGTAAATATGGTCTGTGGGTCTGGACTTCGCAGTGTAGCTTTGGCGGCGCAGGCCATAAAAGCGCATGAAGCAAATATAGTTATATCTGGTGGGACAGAATCGATGAGCAATGCGCCATATCTACTTAAAAAAGCTCGTTTTGGGTATAGGATGGGCAATGCCGAAATGATAGACAGCATGATAAATGATGGGCTATGGGATATATTCAACAATTACCATATGGGGATAACAGCGGAGAATCTAGCAGAAAAATATAATATATCTCGCGAAGAACAAGATATTTTCGCGGTGAAATCTCAAAATAAAGCGGAGAAAGCGATAAAAGAAGGGAAATTCAAAGAAGAAATAGTTCCAATCCCAATACCTCAAAAAAAAGGAGAAGTTTTAAATTTTGACACAGATGAATATCCAAAATTTGGCACATCCATTGAGAAAGTGTCCAAACTTAAGCCCGCTTTCAAGAAAGATGGCACAGTTACAGCTGCCAATTCCTCCGGAATAAATGACGGCGCCGCAGCTCTTCTGGTGGCAGACTCTGAAACAGTCAAAAAAAAGGGCTGGACCCCATTGGCAAGAATAGTCTCATACGGCTATGCGGGAGTTGACCCTAAAATAATGGGAATAGGACCTGTAGAGGCAGTAAAAAAAGCCTTATCAAAAGCAGGCTGGCAGGTCTCAGATCTTGATTTAATAGAGGCAAATGAAGCTTTTGCCGCTCAGGCTTTAAGTGTGTCCAAAGAGTTAGGACTACCAGAGGAGAAAAGCAATGTAAATGGCGGAGCCATAGCTTTCGGTCACCCTATCGGCGCCAGTGGGGCAAGAATACTGGTTACACTCCTCTATGAAATGAAAAGGAGAAAAGCAAAAAGAGGATTGGCTACTCTGTGTATAGGTGGCGGAATGGGGATAGCTATGTGCGTGGAAAGAGAATAAACTTTTACACATTATTTTCTATTTTAAACCTCCTTTCTTCTTTATTATTTTTTTATGAAAGTTCTGCATATAATCACAAGGCTTGAAAAAGGAGGATCAGCCAAAAACACTCTCGCGTCTCTTTCTGTTGACGGTTTTGATAATTTCCTTGTTTATGGTCCTTGTGTATTTTCTGAAAAAATTGAAAATTCTAGTAAAATATTTGAAGCCTCACATCTCAGTAGAGAAATTTGTCCACATAAGGATCTGATAGCTCTTATCGAAATCTATTTTCTTATAAAAAAAATAAAACCAGACATAGTACACACACATACATCTAAGGCCGGGATACTTGGCAGAATGGCGGCTTTCATATACAATTTACCTTCTAAAAAAGCCTTAGTAATTCACACTCCACATGGTCATTTATTTTATGGCTATTATGGGTATATAAAAACAAATTTTTTTAAGGCAATAGAGAGAATATTTTCAAAAATAACCGACTTTTATATAGCTCTGACTGAGGGGGAGAAGATAGAAAGCATTGAAGCGGGACTTGGAAATCAGAAAAAATGGACAGTTATAAATAGCGGTATAGATTTTCCACAAAAACTTCTATCCAGACACGAAGCCAGAAGTCAGTTTGGTCTACCTGAAAAAGCTTTCATAGCTGCCTATGTAGGCCGCCTTGAATATGTCAAAGGACCAGATATTTTTCTTGAAATAGTTTCTTCGCTCAAGAAATATGAGGATGCGCCTTCTCTTTATATTATAGTTGGGGATGGTTCTATGAGAAAGGAACTTGAAAAATTCGCAATTAAAAAGAGTATTTTAGATAAGATACTATTTCTCGGACACAGGGAAAATATTTTTGAACTATTAAGAGCGCTAGATTTTATCATTCAGCCATCCAGAAATGAGGCTATGGGTAGAACAGTAATAGAGGCGCAATACTGCGGACTGCCAGTTGTGGCAAGCGATGCCTGTGGTTTGCCATGGGCAATGAAAGATGGGAAGACTGGATTTTTGTTTAAAAGAAACGATGTATCAGATGCTGTTGAAAAAGTAAAAAAATTATTTGATCCTTTATTAAGAGAAAAGCTTTCTCAATCGGCGTATTTATTCGCCAGAGAAAAGAACTCATATGGCGAATATAAGTGGTCTTCCAACTCTATGCGCAGAGATCTGCATTTATTTTATCTTTCAATAATAAAAAGAATGCATTAAAAAACTTTTATGAATAGCTTTTTTTTGTTATACTTTAATTGTGAGAAGATCTATGTTCATATATCCTGAAAAGGAAAGTATAAAGGGTAAGCTTTTTATGAATTTCCCTTCATTTATCGGCTTATAAAATCAAAGGAGGTATGATGCCAAAAATAGAAGTGGACGAGACTAAATGCAAAGGGTGCTACCTCTGCATACAAGTCTGCCCTAAAAAATGCATAGAAAAATCGGATAAATTCTCTAAAACAGGATATTATCCCGCTAGGTATGCTAAAGAAGGTTGCTGTATAGCTTGCATGTCTTGCGCTAAAATCTGCCCTGATCTCGCTATCAAGGTATACAAATAAAGGAGATATTATGGCTGAAAAACAATTAATGAAAGGAAACGAGGCTTTAGCCGAGGGCGCTGTAAGGGCTGGTTGCAGATTTTTCGCCGGCTATCCCATAACCCCTCAAAATGAAGTTCCAGAGTATATGTCGTGGAGACTGCCACAAGTTGGCGGAGCTTTTATTCAATCAGAATCTGAAGTGGCTGCCATAAATGTGATTTTTGGCGCCGCCGCCACAGGAGTTAGAAGTATGACTTCCTCCTCAAGTCCGGGAATAAGCCTTAAACAGGAAGGCATTTCCTATTGCGCGGGAGCGGATCTTCCTTTTTTGATAGCTAATGTGATGAGAGGCGGACCAGGACTTGGAAACATAGCAGGAGCGCAGGGAGATTATTTCCAGTCGACAAGAGGGGGAGGGCATGGAGATTATCGGCTATATGTGATGGCTCCAAATGGCGTTCAAGATATGTTTGACTTTCCTAAAAAATGCTATGAAGTGGCTTACAAGTACAGAATTCCAGCCATGATACTTGCAGACGGTATTATGGGACAAATGATGGAAGGTGTGGAAATAAAATGGCCTGAAGTTGATGTCAAAGGACTTGAGAAGCAAAAATGGGCTATTGGCACAAACGAAGAGGGCAGAGAGAGAAGAATGGTAAGCTCTTATGACCTTAGAGATGGCATGCTTGAAAAAATAGTTTTAGAAAGAGCAAAAAGGTATAAAGAAATAGAGGATAAGGAAGTTTTATGGGAAGAAAAAATGACAGAGGACGCAGAGATAATACTTGTGGCATACGGCATCTCAGCCAGGATCTCATATGCCGCATGTAGAATGGCCAGAGAGAAAGGAATTAAAGCTGGTCTTTTGCGACCCATAACATTATGGCCATTCCCTAAAAAAAGACTTATTGAGCTTGCGCCCAAAACAAAAAACTTTTTGGCTGTCGAGATGAGCCTTGGTCAAATGGTAGAAGATGTAAGATTGGCTGTAAACGGCAGGACCAATGTAAATCTTTTTGCTAAACCCGGCGGCTCTCCGATATTTGCCGAAGAGGTTTATAAAGCCATTGAAGATATAGTAAAAAAAGGAGCTAAAGAATATGCAACTGTTAAATGAAAGACCTAAATCATTACTGGATGTTCAGATGCATTATTGTCCCGGTTGTGGACATGGGATAATACACCGACTTGTGGCTGAGGCTATGGATGAGCTTAAAATAAGAGAAAAAACCATAGGCGTCGCGCCAGTTGGTTGCGCTGTCTTTGCTGACCACTATTTCAATTGCGACATGATACAGGGCGCGCATGGCAGAGGACCAGCAATAGCCACTGGAATAAAGAGGTCCTTGCCAAACTCTATAGTTTTCTCTTATCAGGGAGATGGAGATCTTGCCTCTATAGGAATGGCTGAAATAGTTCATGCCGCAGCCAGAGGAGAAAAACTGACAATCATATTCGTGAACAATGCAATCTATGGAATGACTGGTGGACAAATGGCGCCAACAACTCTCATAGGACAAAAATCCACCACTACTGTTGAGGGAAGAAAAACTGAAGTAAATGGTTTCCCCATAAGAATGTGTGAAATGCTTGCCACTCTTGATGGCGTTGTCTATGCCGAAAGAACCACTGTACACAATGTTGCTGGCGTGGTAAAAAGCAAAAATGCCATAAAAAAAGCATTCCAAAATCAGATTGATAATCGCGGTTTTTCAATAGTGGAAATACTTTCCATGTGTCCCACCAACTGGGGAGTCAGGCTTGACAATCCATCTGAAGCCACTAAATACATTAATGATTCTATGGTGAAGATTTTTCCGCCAGGAGTCTATAAGGATGTTTCCGCAAAATAAAAAGGAGGAAAAATGTATCAAGGAATAAGAATTTCTGGTTTCGGCGGACAGGGGGTGATTTCCGCTGGAGTTCTTTTGGCATACACTGGCATATTGGAAAATAAAAATGTAAGTTTTTTTCCATCTTATGGAGCGGAAATGAGGGGCGGAACGGCCAATTGCTCGGTTGTAATAGCTTCAGACGAAGTTGATACTCCTATTGTATCTTCTCCGGACACAGTCATAGTATTCAATGAACCATCTTTGGCCAAATTTGAGTCAATGGTGAAACCGGGCGGAATATTGATAGTGAACTCTTCGCTTATTAAAAGCGAGCCAACTAGAAAAGACATAAAAGTGCTAAAGGTTCCGTGCAATGAGATAGCGGACAAGCTTGGCAATGCAAAAATTATGAATATGGTCGCTTTGGGCGCTTTTGCCAAAGCCACCGGAGCAGTTTCAATTGAGGCCATATCCAGGGCTCTGCCAAAGGTTTATAAGAAGCTTAAACCGGAAGTGATAGAACTCAATATTAAAGCCCTCAATGAAGGAGCCACTCTGGCCTAACAGTTAGCTAAAACGGCCGCCACATTGGGCGGCCGTTTTATTTTTTAGTTTTAATATGGACGATTACGACTTAGACAAAAAAGAAAAAATAGATTATAAATCGTCTTTTCGTCTTATCTATTCTCTTTTAAAACCCTATAAAAAAAATCTCTACACAGCCTTTTTTTATCTTATTCTTTCAACGGGAACTTCCCTTCTCATTCCTTTACTTGCAAAATATGCCATAGACGAGGGGATAAAAAAGAAAAATCTCAAATATCTACTAATTATAATGTCAGCTTATCTTATAAACACATTGTTTTTCCTCTTAATGAATTATTTAAGCTCAATGAAACTGATAGAGACAGGACAGGATCTAATTCTTGGGCTTAAAAAAAAGCTTTATGATCATTTATTGAATCTGGATATAGACTATTACTCTAAAAATCCTGTCGGCAAAATAATGGCAAGGATTCAAAGCGACACATCGGCCCTTTATGAACTTTTCACTCAAACAGTAGTCAGCATTTTTAAGGACATACTATTGTTTATCGCAATTTTTGTGATAATGTTTTATTCAAATGCTAAACTGGCGAAAATACTTCTCCCCATTGTAATTTTTATAGCAATAATAGTTAAAATTTTTATAGATAAAAGCTCTTCCATCTTTGTAAGTGTTAGAAAAATCATAAGCGAAATATCGGGCTTTATTTCTGAAAGACTAAATTCGATTTCAACGATACAAACATTCAATAAAGAAAAACAAGAAGAGGAAACTCTTGATAAATTTAATATAAAAAAATTCAATGCGGCTCTCAGAGGAGAATTCTACTCCATAATATTTTTTATGACTATCATAATGTTTGATCCCATCTCAAAAGCTCTCATTTTTGCCTATGGAGGATCAAATGTCATAGCTGGCACACTATCTATAGGAGCTCTAATAATGTTCATTCTCTATGTTGGACAGTTATTTGAACCTATATTTATGTTCTCTGAACATATAAGCATAATTCAGAAATCTTTCTCCGCTGGACACAGGATAAACAATATTCTCTCCACAAAACCGCGTATAGTAAATGTAGAAAATCCTGTTTATCTAGACTCTTTTTCCAAAAGTATAAAATTTGAAAATGTACATATGAAATATCAAGAAGACACGGACTGGATAATTAGAAATTTAAGTTTCGAAATACCAAAAGGCAAAGCCATAGCTGTAGCTGGCAAAACTGGCGGGGGGAAAACAACCATTACAAACATACTGCTTCGATTCAATGATTATCAAAAGGGAAACGTATATATAGATGGCATAGAGCTTAAGAAAACAAATATAAAATCGATAAGAAAACTAATTGGACTTGTGCAACAGGATATATATCTTTTTCCTGGCACAGTGGCTGAAAATCTAAAGCTAATGGATAAAAACATTGACGATTCAAGGCTTGATTATGCCATAAAGACTCTTGAGCTGGAATATTTTTATAAAAAGCACCCTCTAAATAAAAAAATAACTGAAAAAGGGAACAATCTTTCACAGGGAGAAAAACAGATAATATCTCTGACGAGAAGTATGGTTTTGGACCAGGAAATACTATGCCTTGATGAGGCCACATCAAACATAGACCCTTATACTGAAAGAATGCTCACTAGGGCTATAAAAAATATGATGAAACATAAGACAGTGTTTATTATTGCGCACCGTCTCTCAACTATAGAGAGCGCTGATAATATAATTTTTCTACACAATGGAGAAATAGCTGAAGAGGGAACTCATGAAGAATTAATGGCTAAAAAAGGCCATTATTTCAAATATTATTCGCTACAAACAGGAATTTAAAATGACTTTCACATTGAAATGGTTGCTGCCCTATTGGAAGAAAAGCTGGAAAAGAATGACGGCTATAGTCACGCTTGGCCTTTTAAGCGCAGGATTGCAAGCTACGACCCCAATAATAGTTAAAAACATAGTGAATGGACTTAATCAAAATATCAACTGGGAGTATATAAAGCTAAATGTTTTCTATATGCTTTCTTTAGGCATTCTTTCATACACTGTTGGCATACTTGCTCAAAGAAACAGAGCCTATATGAATTTTAAAATAGAGTATCAAATAAGACAAAATCTTTTTGCCCATATCTTAAAGCTTGACCATTCTCTCTACTACAAGCATACAGTCGGAGATATCCTTACAAGACTTATAGACGATATTTCTGAAAAGATTTCGTGGTTTGCCTGTTCCGGAGTGTTTAGATTCATACAGGCCTGTTTGACAATAATAGCGGTAATTAGCGCAATGCTTTATCTAAATATTACACTTTCTCTCTGGTGTCTGGCGCCTATGCCGATCATTGTTTTCTTTACAATAAAATTAGGCAAAAAACTTAGCAAAAAATATTCACAACTGCAGGATTCAATATCTGAAATATATGATTTTCTGGAAACCTCTTTCAGCGCTATAAGACTGATAAAAGCAAATTCCAAAGAAAATAGCCAAAAGGATTTTTTTGCGACAAAGGCTCAAGAGCAAAGGGAAAAAGAGATAATGACTGGAAGACTGCAGATAATTTTTTCATACTTTTTTCATTATTCAGGTTTTTTTTCAGTCTTTCTTGTTTATATCGCTGGAGGTCTCATGGTCATAAATGGCAGTATAGACCTTGGAGATCTGGTAGCATTTCAATTTTTCTCCTCAATGATAATATTTCCTCTTATGGATGTCAGCCAATTTTTTATAACTGGCAACAGAGCGGAAGCGTCCATAAAAAGAGTAAATGAAATTTTTTTGATAAAACCGCTTTTAATAAATTCAAAAAAACAAATAAAATTGTCAAACATAGAAAAACTTGAGTTTATTTCACTTTCTTTTGACACAAATACTAAAAAAAGGATACTAGATAATATTTCATTCAAATCAATTAGAGGGGGAAAATTATCCATAGTGGGAAAAATAGGCTCAGGCAAATCGACTATTCTCAAACTTATCTTAAGGCTTATGGAATATACACAGGGGGAATATCTTGTAAATGGGATAAATGTAAGGGACATAGATACTGCTTCTCTCAGAGAAAGAATAGCTTATGTGCCGCAAGAACCTTCAATATTTAGCGCCACCATACTTGAAAATATAACTCTTTTTTCAAAAAATTTTGACGAATCCGAACTTCAAAAGGCAATTAAAGTCTCTCAATTAGAGTATGATTTGTCCAGATTACCTAATGGGATTAAAACACAAGTCGGGAATAGAGGTTTTTCAATATCAGGCGGTCAAAAACAGCGAATATGCCTCGCCAGAGCTCTATTGAAAAATCCAGATTTTCTAATAATAGATGATGCCACCAATGCCATGGATGCATTGACTGAAGAAAATTTCTGGAATGATTTCAATTCAAGCTATTCCAACTGCGGATCTATAATAGTCACGCATAGGACAAAAACTCTTGAAAAAAGCGATGAAATACTTGTATTGGAACAGGGAAAAGCTATTGAAAGAGGAAATCACAAATCGCTTATAGCAGGCGAAACTCTTTACAAAAAGATCTACGAAAAATCAAGACTTGAGGAATAAAATTAAAACATTATTTTCATAACCAGAGAATAAAGCGGAATTAAAAGAAAATAAAAGAATGTGCTTATTACTATAATAGCCGAGATAAGCTCGTCGTCAAGTTCCATTTCTTTAGCCACTATATAAGCCATTACGGCCGTTGGCATTGTGTGTTGTATGAAGGTAACCTTAAAAGGTAAAGTAATATCATTTGACAAATATATGACAAAAGCCGCTATAAAAGGCAAGATGATAAGCTTTACAGACAAAGCTATTGATATTTCTTTTACTCTGCTTATAAGCTTAATTTTGCCATATAATGAAAAACCAAGAGTTATCAAAGAAAAAGGAATTACTGTGCTTGAAATCTCTTTAAATAAATCGTTTACGAAACCGGAAAATCTTATGGATAAAAAAGACATTACTATGCCGATAAAGGAACTCATTAATACCGGATTTTTCACCGTATGAGAAATAAAAGTAGAAAATATAAATTCATCCTCAGATATTAGATTAATTAATATCAGACAAAATGTAAATATAACAAGATTGTGTAGAGCTGAAGACAAAACCGCATAAGCAAGGGCAGATTCTCCAATAAAGGCTACACTTGCTGGAAGTCCTAAATAAACTGTATTGCCAAGAACTGAAGCTATTATAAGAGTTCTGGCCTGATTAATTGAGAAGAATGATGATTTCCACAAAATAAAAATTGAAGTGGAAACTATTATTATCGGGATTAGGTTAACGGCGGCAAAAGATAGATTTATAGATGAAGACTCTAGAGATGAAATTTTATAAACAATAATAACAGGCAGGGCAAAATAATATAGATACTTATTTAAAAAAGATAAAACTTCTTCTCTGCTTCTTATGCGCGAGGAAAAAAACCATCCAACTGTCAGGAAAAATATTATTTTTAAAAAAGCTGTAGTCATTTTATATGGGGAAATAAAGAACAAGTATTTGCGCAGATATAATTCTTAAAAACATAACCCATGGATATACCGAAGCATAGCTCATTGAAGCAAGATTAGATGAAGAAAGTGAATTGGCGAAAGCCAGAGCTGGGGGATCTGTCATTGAACCAGCCAGCGCGCCGCAAAGTGAGAGATAATTGCTCTTGAATTTTATTTTCATAAATATTCCAGACAAAAAAATTGGAACAAAAGATATAATGAAAGACAAGGTAACGATTTTTAATCCAGAGCCATAAATAAGCATGCTAAAAAACCTTTCACCTGATTTGAGCCCCACACTGGCAAGGAATAGCACTATACCGATTTCCCTTAACATAAGATTTCCAGCTGGCGGCATATACCAGCTTATAGTGCCTATGCTCTGGCGATAGCTAAAAAAGATTGCCGCCAGTAGTGGTCCGCCAGCAAGTCCAATTTTTATAGGATGGGAAAATCCCGGGATATGAAATGGTATAGATCCTATAATAACTCCTGTTATTATGCCGATAAATAGCGGGACAAGCTGTGGATGATTCAGGTCCTTTGGAGAATTTCCCAAAAGCCCAGAAGCTTTTTTAACATCTACTTCTTCGCCAACCAAAACTATATTATCTCCATATTGAAACCTGTAATCATCCCCAATTATAAATTCCACATCAGCTCTGGATGCCCTTGTGGCAATTACATTATGAGAGTATATGCCGGATTCCTCAAGAGTCTTGCCTATGACTTGCTTTCTTGAAACTATCACTCTAGTATGAATTATTCTGCTTGGCATTTTTCTTAAATCCATATTAGATATAGTCCCAACTATTTTCATAAACTGCTCAAGATTTTCCTTGGTCCCAACTGCCAGTACTATATCTCCAAGATTTACAATATCATCTTCATGCGCCACAAAAAGATTGCCATTTTTACATATTCTTGAAATTGCTATATTAAAAGTATTTATGGCGGGAATATCTTTTATCTTTATCCCGTCAAGATTTTTATTTTCTACTTTTATACTGTAATTTTCTATATTTGAAGTTTTTGAAGTTTTAACCAGGTTTTCTATATCTGACTGAGATTCTTTCTTAAATATCAACCTTATGAGTATAAAGTTTATTATTATGGCAATTATTGCGCCTGGATATGCCAGAGCATATCCAACAGAGATATCGTTCAATTTATCTACAAATGGGGTGTTTACTATAGCCTGCTGGGCTGATGCAAGAGATGGGGTATTTGTGACTGCCCCTGTATACATCCCTATAGACAAAGGCATACTAAGTCCAAAAATTTTTGAGATAATCACAGCTAGAAATATTCCCAAAATTATTATAGCTGTAGCCATTACATTAAACTTAAGGCCATCTCTTTTAAAAGAAGAAAAAAATCCAGGGCCCACTTGAGTTCCCACTGCATATACAAAAAGTATGAGGCCGAACTCCCTTACAAATTCAAGAATTTTTTCATTTGGATTAAGGCCCAGATAAGAAAGGATTATTCCGGCAAAAAGCACCCCGGCTATGCCAAAGTTTATCTTAAATACCTTGATACCACCAATAAAAAGCCCAATAGCTCCAGTAAGAGCTAGAGATAAAACAGTGAAAGCAATCCCCTCTGGTGGAATAATGGAATAAAAATTTCCCATAACTAAATTCTATCAAAATTGAAGGTAATGTAAAAAATTGTTAGAATATTTTCTATGAAAACTTACAATAATCCATGGTTTTTTGTGCCCACAACTTATTTTGCGGAAGGTCTTCCTTATGTGATAGTAAATTCTCTCGCTGTAATAATATACAAAAAAATGGATGTGCCAAATGATATATTGGCTTTTTGGACAAGTCTGCTTTATCTTCCATGGGCTATAAAAATGTTTTGGAGTCCGTTTGTCGATATATTATTCACAAAGAGAAAATGGATAATAGCAACTCAAGGGATAATGGCTCTGGCGATAGCAATGGCTTCTTTCTCAATAACCTCAGACAATTTTCTTAAATGGTCTATGATAGTTTTTAGCGCGCTGGCGTTTCTTTCTGCCACTCATGATGTCGCAGTAGATGGATTTTACATGATTTCTATGGATGATAGAAAACAGGCCTTTTTTGTTGGGATAAGGGCTTTTGCTTACAGGCTTGCCATGCTTTTTTCAAGCAGCGTTCTTGTTATCTGGGCTGGAAAATTGGAAACAGCGTCCAATAGCGTGCCTTATTCATGGAAGGTGGTTCTAGCTTCCACAGCTCTTATAATGGCTATATTGAGCCTATATCATTCCATAGCATTGCCCTTTCCTGAAAATGACAGAGGATCTAAATTTGATTTTATAGCTTACTCTCATTCAATGCTTTCTTATTTTAAACAAGAGAAAATTTTGCTTGGCATATTATTTATCGCGCTATTCAGGTTTGGAGAGGCAATGCTTGTAAAAATATCTGGACCATTTCTGCTTGACCCTGTGCTAAATGGGGGGATAGGATTAAGCACTCAAGAATATGGATTTGCATATGGTGGCGTGGGGCTTACATGTCTTATATTTGGGAATTTGGCTGGAGCATGGTTTATCTCAAAATTTGGGCTAAAGAAATGTATGTGGCCTATGGCCTTAGCCTTGAATGCTCCAGATCTGGTTTATGTCTATATGGCATATACCCCTCAACTTCCAAAATATTTTGTTTACATATTGGTTGCCTTTGAGCAATTGGGCTATGGTTTGGGAACAACTGCTTTCATGTATTATATGATACAAATGACAGATGAAAAGAATAAAACTGTGCATTTTGCAATCTCAACAGGAATAATGGCTTTCGCCATGATGTTGCCCGGAATGGTCAGCGGGAAAATACAGGTCAGTGTGGGATATCCACATTTCTTTGTCATTGTGTGTCTGGCAACAATACCGGGAATGTTGCTTATTCCTTTTTTGAAATATAAGAACTAGACTGAGCCTTTCAAAATACAGTAACACTTTGGATGCTCAGATTTGGATTGGATGCAAGGCGCGACGAATGAGCATACCTGAAGGGTATGTGCAAAATATCAGAAACATATTGGACGGTTTTAAGATAAAAAAATATTAGAATAGTGCTTATCAAACCATATCAGGAGGTCCAATATGCAAGAGCTCTATTTATATTCCAATTTCAAACTTAAAAGTTTGGAAAACCTAAAAGCATATCTGGACTAATAAACCACCCTAAAAGAGCGGAGATAGAACAAAGAATAAAGATAATAAGTTTTTTTGAGAAATATGGCTATAAAGCAAAGAAAGAAGCCTTATCAAAAAAGTCCAATATGTATGGAGATTCTACAAAAACTTGACAGCTTTTATTAAAAAAGTTAGAATAATCTAAGATTTAAGCTATGAAAAAA
>DYLH01000012.1 GCA_020722185.1 Candidatus Avelusimicrobium gallicola
CTTTATCAAAACTAAAGTTCTCTCTATAGCCATATCCCTCTCCTTTTGTTTTCCACAGCTAATTATTTCAGAATAAATTTTAGTTTTTAATTAGTCCTTTTGCAATAATGTAGCAAAATATAAATTGAAAACATATAGTCTAATCTTGTAGAATTTATCTTTTGGAGGTCTTATGGCCAAAATAATGTTAGTAGATGATGAAAAGGATGTTTTGTATTTGCTTAAAGTTTTGATGGAGAAGGAAAATTTTGAGGTTATAGAAGCATCTAATGGCCTTGAAGCTTATAATAAACTTACAGCTGACAATGAGCCAGCAAGACCAGATGTGATAATTTTGGACATAATGATGCCAGAAATGGATGGCTACACTCTGCAAGCTAAAATGCAGGAGATGGAAGATCTGCGCAAAACTCCGGTGATAATACTGACAGCCAAAGGTCAGATGAAGGATTTATTTGAGCTATCTTCGAATATACATGCTTTTGTCGAAAAGCCTTTTGAGCCAAAAAATCTGATAAGAATAGTCAAGGAAGCGTTGAATAAAAATGGAAAATAGCACAATAGACGAAATAATAAAATCAAACTATGAAAAAATTCGTGCCCTGAGAGAGAAGAATATAGATCCTTTCCCAAGGCGCTTTGAAGTAAAAAACAAGATTGCCCATGTGATAAAAATGTCAGAGGGTTCTCATGTAGTTACAGCTGGCAGAATGGTTCTTATGCGCGTTATGGGCAAGGCCTCTTTTGCGCATATAAAAGACGGGACTGGGAAAATACAGATTTATGTAAAGAAAGATTCTGTGGGAGAAGAGTCCTATGAGGTATTCAAAAAAAATTGTCATGTGGGAGATTTTCTTGGAGTTGAAGGAAAAATATTCAAAACTCATACGGGCGAAATAACCATAAATGTTGAAAAGATAACCATCCTCTCTAAGTCGGTTCGACCACTGCCTGAGAAATGGCATGGGATAACAGATCCTGAGACAAGATATCGCGAAAGATACCTTGATCTTATAGCTCATGACCATGTCAGAGAAATTTTCGTCAAAAGGGCAAAAATAATTTCAATAATACGCTCAATACTTGATTCAGATGGCTATATCGAGGTGGAAACCCCTGTCCTTTGCTCTCAGGCTGGAGGCGCTTCAGCAAGGCCTTTCATAACATTTCACAATGTATATAAGACAGAGCTCTATATGAGGATAGCCACTGAGTTGCCGCTAAAAAAGCTCATAATAGGCGGATATGACGGTGTCTATGAAATAGGTCGTGTTTTTAGAAATGAAGGCATAGACACAAAACATAATCCAGAATTCACGACTCTTGAAGCGTATAAAGCTTATGCTGACTATAATAAAATGGCTGAACTTGTGGAGAGAATTTTTGAAAGATGTTGTAGCGAGTTTGGATTTTATGAAATTGAATATGAAGGATTGAAACTTAATTTGAAGCCGCCTTTTGAAAGAATACATCTTCCAGAGAGGTGGAAAGAAAAACTTGGTCAGGATATTCACGAGGTGCTTGCGGGAAAATCTTTCAATAGAGATAATTTGCGCAAGCTCGCAGACTCGCTTGGCATAGATTCCAATGCTCAAACCCCTTCTGCCAAGATTTTTGACAGAATAGTTGATGAAAAAATAATCAATGATGTTGAACATCCCGCTTTCCTTATGGATTACCCAACTGCCATAACGCCTCTGGCCAAGACAAAAGAGGGGGATGAATCAATAGTAGAAAGGTTTGAATTCTTTGTCGCTGGACATGAATTGGCAAATGCCTATACAGAGCTAAACGATCCTGAAGATCAGAAATCAAGGCTTGTAGAGCAAATGAAACAGCGTGACGAAGAAAACAATGGGGAAGCTGACATACTTGACAAAGATTTCATAGAATCTATGGAGTATGGCATGCCTCCAACTGGCGGAATAGGCATAGGCATTGACAGGCTTGCCATGGTCCTGACTGGCAATCCTTCCATAAGGGAAGTTATCCCATTTCCTTTGCTGAAGCCTTCTCAAAAATGAATAGGTTTCCCCCTGAGCTTTTTATAGCGTTGAGGTACTTAAATACTCAGCGCAAAGGGCTTTTTACACTGATAACCACATTCATCGGAGTAGCTGGTGTGGCCCTTGGCGTGGCAGCATTGATAGTAACTCTTTCTGTGATGAATGGGTTTCAGACTGATATAAGAAAAAGATTATTGGACGCTCAGGCGCATATTATAATTTATGGAAATTTTTCCATAAGAGATTATGAAGAAGTTACAGCTAAACTTTCTTCAATTTCACATATAAAGTCCTTTTCTCCTTTTTTTATGGGGCAGGCGATATTGTCAGCTCAAGACAGGACTGCTGGCGTTGTTGTCAAAGGAATAAGCGAAAAAGAATTTGAAGTCAATAATCTCAAAAAAGCCATAAAGGCGGGCAATTGGGATAGTATCATTTCAAGCAAAGGGGAAATAATACTTGGGGAAGAACTGGCGAATAATTTAGGAATATGGATAGGAGATTATGTAGTGCTTGTTTCCCCAAAGATAGAAGAGGCGGCTATGGGAATAGTGCCTAAGATGAAGAAGTTTAAAGTTGCCGGATTGGTTAACACTGGCTATTATGAATTTGATGCTTCTTTTGCCTATTGCTCGCTTTCAGATGCTCAGGAGTTTTTTGGTCTGGCGGGATATGCCAACGGGATTTCAGTTGCTTTAAAGGATTCAGAAGAAATATTCAATTCATCAGATGAAATAAAAAAGGCGATAGGCGCTTATTATCCGGTAAAAACATACGCTGAGATGAATAAAAATCTTTTTTCAGCTCTTAAACTTGAAAAATTTATGATGAGCCTTATTCTTGTTTTGATAATAATAGTGGCCACTTTTACTATAGCTTCAAATCTGCTTATGACAAGTGTGGAAAAGATAAAAGACATAGGCGTTTTGAGATCTATGGGCGCAAGCCCAAATTTTATAAGAAAAGTATTTTTCTACGAGGGTATACTGATAGCCACTCTAGGCATCTTCTTTGGCTTTCTCATAGGTCTTTCTATTTCATGGTTTATAAAAAATCATCAGATAATCACTTTACCATCGGATATTTACTACATCACCAGAGTGCCTGTAAATATAAATGTATATGACCTTTTCTGGACGGCGATAGTTTCTTTTGTGCTTTGCATTATTGCCGCCATATATCCAGCTTATAGAGCTTCAAAAATAAATCCCATAGATGCTATAAGGTATGGTTGATGAAAAAAATAATTGAGATAAAAAATCTTGTCAAAACTTACACTCAAGCTTCCGAGCAGATAGTGGTTTTAGATGGTGTATCCTTCAGCGCTGATGGCGGAGAATTTATTTCTCTTGTTGGTCCAAGCGGTTGTGGCAAATCCACTTTCCTCAATATAGTTGGTTTGCTTGATTCTTCCTATGGAGGAGAATTGAAACTTTTTGGATCTGATATCGCATTTATGAGCGAGGATGAAAAATCTTCATTGCGACTTAAAAAAATAGGCTTTGTTTTTCAGTTTGACTCCTTGCTGCCAGAATTTAGCGCTATTGAAAATGTGGAACTCCCCGCCATGCTTATAAAGAAGCCCTCTATTAAATACTCAATGGATCTTTTTAAAAAATTTTCACTTGAAAAGCTGACTACAAAAAATCCTCGCGAAATTTCAGGGGGAGAAAAGCAAAGAATAGCGGTTTTAAGAGCTATGAGAAATTCTCCGTCTTTAATACTTGCAGATGAACCGACGGGGAATTTAGATCATCTAAATGCTGTTAAAGTGCTTTCGGATTTAAGAAAGGCATGCGACAATGGCGTATGTGTGATTACTGCAACTCACAATGAGAATCTGGCGGAGGAATTTTCAGATTCAATATATTCTTTTAAGGATGAAAAATTAGTAAAAGTTAAATGAAATGTCAGGAATGTAAAAAAGAAAATTTTACCGTTTTACTCAAAGTGCTTTCCAATGGTAGGATAAAAACACTTAAACTTTGCGATACTTGCGCCAAAAAAAAAGGATACTCATACGAAGATGTTCCACCTTTGCCTGAGGATTATGCCGAAAAAATAATACTTCATGAATATGTGCCATCGAAGAAAAAGAAGCTCAAATGTCTACACTGCGGCACACTTTATATAGATTTTTCTAAAAACGGCAAGTTGGGATGTCCGCTTTGTTATTTTTATTTTGAAAAAGAATTAAAAAATATTTTTGAGAAAATGGGGCTTGAGAATTACAGAGGAAAAATTGGACATAATTCTCTCATAGGTGAAGGAAAATTGAATAAAAAGAGAATTGAATCTCTGAGAGAGAAGATAAGAATATGCCTGCAATTTAATGATTTTAAAACTGCGAAAAAACTTCAAGAAGAAATTTCAAAAATAGAAAATGAGAAATGTTGATTCATTTATTGAAAGCATAAAGTCTTTGCCTTTCAGTTTTTGCGCTCCGCTGATGGGGATAAGGGCTGGAGTTTACAGAAATTTTTCAGACCTTAAATTCGCTCACATTGAAAAGGCCGATAACTTAAATAAAAGGAACAAGGATATTCTGTCTTTTCTAAAGAAAAGTCAAGATTTAAAGCCTTTGTTTTGCTTGAGTAAAGAGAAAAGCAAAGAAGAGATGGGGATTCTAGTGGAATCTCTTTTCTTGAAAGAGCCTATTTCCAAGGAAGCTTTTTCCATTATAAAAACCGAAAAATTTTTTTTTGCTCTCAATTTTTCAAGTCATCTGGAAGCTTTTCTCTTTTCAGATTCTTCTCGTCTTCAAGATGACATAAATTTGCTTATCTCTTCTTGTGAGAGATTGGAGAATATTTCTCACTTTGCTTTCCTGCCGTCCTTTGGATTTTTAAGCGAGGAGCCGCTTAAGAGCGGAAATATGCTTTCTTTGAAGGCCTTTTTGCATTTGCCCGCTCTAAAAAAAGCCGGCAAAATTAATTCCATAATGGAACAAGCCTCGATCTTTCATATTTCCTTTTCTTCAGTATTGTCAGACTATCCAGAAACCGGGGCATTTTATTGCGCGGATGGCAATGGCGGTTTTATGAAAGAAGAGGAATTTGTGGAAAAATTCCTACTTTATCTCAAAGGGATTTACCAAAAAGAGCTTCAAGTTAGAAAAGAGGTTTATTCAGATATTAAGGCAAAAGATCCGTCATTTAGATCTATTGGAATATTGCAAAATTGCAGAACTCTTGGTTTTTTTGAAAGCCTTTCACTTCTTTCAGATTTGAAGCTTGGTTGTGAAGAAGGTTTTATAAAAACTGATTACTCAAATGCTATACTTCTGGCGATTAAAAGTTTTTTGCCAGCTAATATAAAATTTTGGGCAGCTCGCCTTAAAAAAGAAGAAGATATTTTGCGCGCTGAAATATCTAGAAAGCTTTTTGCTGGCAATGATGATAGCGCTGCAGTGCATAAGACATCAGCGACACAGTGCTGAATCGCGCAAGTGTGAAAGACATAAGCGCCAAAGCGCTAAAATGCAAAAATTCCAACCTTCTAAATTTGGAAAATTCTAACTTCTTAATATTTTCTGACTTAATGTCTATTCTCTGTATTTATTCTTTTTACGAAACTTTTATTAGGACTTTGGACCCTTGATTTAAAGATTATTTATTATTAAGAATTTATATATGAAGTCTATCGCGATGCTGTCTTTTCTTCTCTTCTCCACATCTTTGTGGTGTCAGGACAGATCTATAATGCTTCAAGGTTTCAAATGGGACAGCGCAAAAGTTGGGAATTGGTGGAATGTTCTAGCGAGTAAATCCAAAGAAATATCTTCTGCTGGCTTTAATATTGTTTGGTTCCCTCCCTCTCAGGACTCTCTGTCTGATGAAGGCTACTTGCCAAGACAGCTCTATGTTCAAAATTCAAAATATGGCAGCGCACAGCAGCTCAAAAATGCCATATCCGCTCTTCATTCAAATGGAGTTTATGTATTGGCTGATGTGGTGGCAAATCACAGAGTAGGCGTGAAAGATTGGGCTGATTTCTCAAATCCTGATTGGGGTTTGGATGCTTGCGCTGGCGATGATGAGTACAATGGATGTAAAGGTTCTAGGGATAGCGGTAAGAAATACGAAGCCGCGCGAGACATAGACCATTCGAAAAGCTATGTTAGAGAGGATATCAAAAGATGGCTTTTGATGCTCAAAGAAATTGGATATGATGGATGGCGATATGATTATGCAAGGGGATTTTCCACCTCTTATTTAAGAGAATATGATGATTTTTCTTCGCCGATTTTTTCAGTGGCTGAGATATGGGACGATCTGGATATAAATAATCCAGATTCTCACAGACAGGCTTTGTGCGATTGGATGGATGCTGCTGGGAAAAAAATAAAAGTTTTTGACTTTACTACAAAAGGACTTCTTCAAAGGGCTATTTCTTATGGAGAGTATTGGAGACTTAAAGACAGGAATGGCCAGCCCTCTGGCCTTATAGGATGGTGGCCTGGAAATTCCGTGACATTTATAGAAAATCACGACACACAGGAAAGGCAGGGCTCAGGCAATAAAGCATGGCCATTTCCTTATTCAAAAATAGCTGAAGGATACGCTTACATACTCACACATCCTGGTATTCCATGCGTATTCTGGCCACATTATTTTGAATCTAATGCGCGCGCGGCTATAGACGCTATGATAAAAATAAGGATTAAAAATGGGATTAATTCCAGAAGCTCTGTTTCAATACTGGCCGCCTCAGACAATATTTATGCGGCCTTAATAGACGGCAAAGTCGCCGTAAAGCTTGGGTCAAAGTTATGGGATCCGGGAAATGGTTGGGTTAAAAAAATTGAGGGCCAGAATTATACTATATGGACAAAGAAATAGAGAGTAAATTGCCAGAAATATACTTTTGCTCTTTTGGTCTTAAACTTGAGCACATCACATATGAGACTTTAGAAGCCCTTAAAAAAGTGGACATAATTTTCCTTCAGGCCTTTGATTTGGGGATTGAAGAATTTTTTAAAAAAGCTGATATAAAAGCCAGGCTTGTAAGATTGAAGCATCCAGAAAATGGAGATTTTTCTCTCATAGCCAATGATTTGATTCTTGCATCTCAGAAAGGCAAAAAAATAGCAATTTTAACTTATGGATTTCCTTCTTTTATAAATGGGCTTTATGAAATCTTCATAAAAAAGGCCGAAGGCAAAGCGAAAATAAAAACATTATATTCGGTTGGATCATTGAATCCTTTGCTGGAACTTGCCGGCATTTCAGATTTGTCAATGGAAGGAGTTCATTTTTTTAATTCCCTTGCCCCCGTTTTTCTTAAAAAAATAGACGAAGAAAAACATATTCCATGCTTTATTCTAAATCCACATCGTTTTTCCGCCAGAGATATGAAAAAGCCTTTCCTATCTTTTTATTCAAGATTGTCAAAGAAAGGATATTCCTTTTATCTTATTCAGGCTGAGTCTGCTGGTAAGCATGAACAGGTGGTTAAGAAAGTTTATTTCGAAAGCGAAAAAGACCTCAAGAATATAGGCGAAAGAGCCACTCTTTTTATTTCCCGTTGAATCGTAAAGAAATGAAAAAGCACGTAAGCGTGTTAACGCTTACGTGCTTGTTTTAAGGCAAGTCTATCTATAGTATCTGTCTGGATTGTAGATAAAGTAAAAGTCAAATGGTTCAAGGCGTGGGAGGTTTATATACCGCATACCTTTTTCATCAACTTTTTCTGCTGAGTACTCCATTTTTTTCGTGCTTTGGGGTGTATTATAGTCAGGATTTTTTGTGAAACTTGTTTCATCTATCCTATCTACTATATAATCCGCCCATTTATAGCTTACGGCATTGTCTCCAAATTCCTGCCAATCGCCATCTGAATTTTTCTCATACATCTTTTTTCTAAACTCATCCATTGAAAGGCCTATCTTCTTAGCCACCGGGATATGAAGCCTCTTTTCCCATTCTCTTGCCCAATCAAGTTGTTCTTTTAGCTGAGTCATATTACCCCAGTTCATAGTGGACATTTGGTGATGAAGTATTATGGCATTGGGATAAACAAAAGATTTTTTTGCCAGTGTTGTTATAACAGCAGCCATGCTTGCGGCGAAAGATTTTACCACGACATACACTGGCGCTTTGCTTGACTCCATAGCTTTAAGTATTCTGTATCCAGACATCACTGAACCGCCCGGAGAGGAGTCTATAACTATGAATATCGGCTGAGTTGATATATTGTTGAAATAATGTATCCTTTCAGTCACATAATCTGCTGTTTCCCTAATAATGGGGCCGTTCATAGATATTCTTCTGTCGCTAATCACAAGTTCTCTGTTCTTTTCATTAAAAGGTTTATCGTAATATAGAGGATCTGTATTGCTGTATTTTTTCAAGTCTTCTTTTCTATCTCTCATTTCAATTTCAGTTTTAAGTTTTTCCAATTTAGCCTTTAGCATTTCATTCTCATGCTTGATTTTTTTTTCGGCAAGTTCCATTCTCTTTAATTCCATTTCAATATCAGATTTTTCTTTGGAATAAGATAGGGATGCAGAGCGTATTTCCTCATTTTTGAGATCATTTTCAAGCTTAATCCTTTCCAGTTTTTTTGAAAACTCCTGTATTTCCTTTTTATTTTTCTCAGATGAAAGCTTATTTTCAAGAGAGAACTTTTGAAACTCATCATTTAGGGACTGAAGTTTGGCTTTGACCTCTTCATCTAATAACTTATTTGATGTTGAAATCATCTCCAGTTTCGTTTTAAGCGCTTTTAGCTCAGGGTTTTCATCTGACTTGACAGCAGGTGTCGCAGACTGAGCGCACAAAGACGCTGAAAATACCATCACAACAATCGGCGCAAACAACTTCTTTAACATTTTTCCTCCTATTAAATACATCTAAATTCTATGTAATAAAGCAAAAAAGATCAATCTTCTTGGACAAAAACTGATTTACTTCAATGCTTCTTCGGCTCTAGCTGCTATTTTTTCTGAAGTGAGTGAAAAGAAAGCGTAAACATCTTTTTCTGGAGCTGATTTGCCAAATTCATCTACCCCAATCACTTCGCATTTTTCTTTGAGTATGTCTGAGAAACCTATAGTCCTTCCAGCTTCTATTACAAATTTTTTAACTCCCGGCAAAAGTATTTTTTCCTTGTATTTCTCATCTTGATTTAGAAATAAATGTACGGAAGGCATAGATACTATGGCTGTGGCTATGCCTTTTTGGGCAAGTATTTTAGCCGACTCAAGCGCTATGTGAACTTCAGAGCCGGTTGCTATGAAAAGCAAATCAGGGTTCTGGTTTTCTACAAGGAAATACGCTCCTCTTTCAAAATTTTCCTCTATTTCTTTTTCATAGTTGGCAAGAATAGGAAGTTTTTGTCTTGTCAGTATAAGCGATACTGGTTCTTTTGTTTTGCAGATATACTCCCAGGCTCTTTTGGTCTCTATGGCATCGGCGGGCCTTAAATCGCAAAGTCCAGGAATAAGTCTTAAAGACATTATGTGTTCTATAGGTTGATGGGTTGGGCCGTCTTCTCCAACAGCTATGCTGTCATGTGTGAAAATAAATATTGAAGGCGCTTTCATCATTGATGCTATTCTTATAGGGGTTTTCATATAGTCAGAGAAAACTAAAAATGTGGAGCAGAATGGTCTTATCCCGCCATGTATGGCGAGACCATTTGTTATTGCGCCCATAGCATGCTCCCTTATGCCGAAATGGAAGTTTCTCTCAGGGAAAGCATCTATCTTTGTTTTTGTAGATGGAGCAAGATCAGCAGAACCGCCATATAGAGAAGGGAAAAATGGGGCTATATCATTTAAAACCTTGTAAGATGCTTCTCTTGTGGCTATGGCGGAATCAAATTTTAGTTTAGATTTTATTTCTCTGACAGGATCTAAAGATAAAGCAAATTCATCGTATTGAGATGGATAGGCTTGTTTATAAGCTTGAGCGATCTTTTCCCATTTTTTGAAAAGGTTTGATTTTTTTTGAGCTATCTCATCAAAGTTCTTCCTTATGTCTTGAGGTATTTCAAATGGAGTTTTAGATGGCCAATTTAGATTTTCTTTTGTTTTTATAACTTCTTCGGCAGATAGCGGTTCTCCATGGACTTTATTTGAATCCTGTTTTGGACTTTTATATCCTATATGCGTTTTTACTATGATGAGCACAGGTTTGTCGCTTTTTTTGGCTTTTATGATGGCCTTGTTTATTTCTTCCTGGTCATAGCCGTTTTCAACTTTGAGAGTCAGCCAATTTTGAGCCTTGAATCTCTTCTCCACATCTTCTGTAAATGTGAGAGATGTAGAACCTTCTATTGTTATGCTATTGCAGTCAAACAGGCATATTAACTTGTTTAGTTTCATATGTCCGGCAAGCGAGGCGGCTTCATAGGATATGCCCTCCATGAGGTCTCCTTCTCCACAGATGACATATGTCCTGTGATCTATTAGTGGAAGTCCTGGTTTGTTAAATTTTTCGGAAAGTATTTTCTCTGCCATGGCCATACCAACTGCATTCGCAAAGCCTTGTCCAAGTGGGCCAGTTGTGGTCTCTATGCCCACAGTATGCCCATACTCAGGGTGGCCAGGCGTTAAGCTGTTTAGTTTTCTAAATCTTTTTAATTCGTCTATACTCAGTCCGTAGTTGAATAGATGTAAAATGGCATACATAAGCGCTGAGCCATGCCCGGCTGAAAGCACAAAACGATCTCTGTCCACCCAGAGCGGATTTTTGGGATCAAATTTTAGATGCTCTTTGAAAAGGGTATAGGCTATATCCGCTGTGCCAAGCGGCAGACCCGGATGTCCTGAATTTGAGTTTGTTATCATATCCATAGCAAGAACTCTTATGGCATTTGCGTTTGTATAATCTCTTTCATTTAATTTCATATTTTCTCCTTATAGAGCATATAATGGTAAACTGCTATGATAGTTTTTGAATCTTTTATTTTTCCTCCGGCAATAAGCGAGAGCGCTTTTTTGGGTTCAATTGCCGTCCAATTTATAAATTCATCCTCGTCGGGGGAATTCTCTCCCGGCTCGAGTCCTTTTGCTATGTATATCTTCAATACTTCGTCTGAAAAAGCCGGAGTAGGCCAGAAGTCAAGAATATGAGTCATGGATCTGGCAGTGAATCCTGTTTCTTCTTTCAATTCTGCTATAGCTCTTTTGATTGGATTATCTTTTTTACTGTGAAGCTTGCCAGCAGGAATTTCAAGGGTTTCATTTAGAACAGGATATCTATACTGCCTTACAAATATTATTTTTCCATCCTTATCTATTGGCAGTATAGCTACAGCTCCAGGATGCTCCATAAACTCTCTATTGGCTGTTTTGCCATTTGGAAGCATAATCTCATCGTCGCGGAATTTAACCGCTCTGCCCAGATAGACTGTTCTCTTTTTCAGCAGCTTTTCCAGAAAAATACTTTTCTTCACAAATAAATTATATAATTTATGTGAGAATACTTAAATGAGGAAAGATGTCAGAAAAGTTTGTGCACCTTCACAATCACAGTGAGTATTCCCTCTTGGACGGCATGCTTAGAATAACAGATCTCGATGGGAAGACATCGTCATTTCTGAAAAATGCCTATAAAAACGGGGTTAGGTCTATGGCCATCACAGATCATGGAAATATGTATGGCGCCATAGATTTCTACAATAATGCCAGAGCTGTCGGGATAAAGCCCATACTTGGATGTGAGTTCTACATAACATCCGGACCAAGAACTGACAAATCAAAGGAATCTAAATATGAATATGGACATATCACAGCTCTTGTGGAAAACAATAAAGGATACGAGAATATTGTGGAGATGTTGTCATTGGCGAATCTAGAGGGATTTTATCATCATCCGCGAATAGATTTTGAATTGCTTGAAAAATATAAGGAAGGAATAATCTTTCTTTCGGGTTGTCTTAAATCTCTTGTGGCATATAATTGCGCTAAAGGGCAGATGTCCAAGGCTCTTGAATATGCGGGGAGATTTAAGGACATTTTGGGCCCAGACAATTTTTACCTTGAGTTAATGGATCACGGCATAGAAGAAGAACGATTGGCTTTAAAAGGTCTGGTTGAAATAGCCGCCAAAACTGGATTAAAAATGGTTGCCACAAATGACTGCCATTATGAGAACAAAGAAGACTGGTTTGCCCATGATGTTCATATCTGCATTTCGACAAATTCTCGTCTGGATGACCCGGGCAGATTGAAGATGAATACTAAGGAGCTATACTTCAAGAGCCCCGATGAGATGATAAAACTTTTTTCTGAAATCCCACAGGCGATTTCAAATACAGTTGAAATAGCTGATAGATGTATGGTGGAAATAGACAAATCTAAGATCTATCTTCCAGATTTCAAAGTCCCCCAAGAATATATTGAAAAAACTCAAAGCGAGAGAGAGGCGCAATTTGAATACTTAAAAGCCCTTTGTTATTCAAATCTTGAAAAAAAACTTAAAGACTTTTCACAGAAATACAAAGAGAGACTTGATTTTGAGCTTGGCGTGATTAAAAAGATGGGTTTTGCGAGTTATTTTTTAATAGTCATGGATTTCATTAAATACGCGCGTGAAAATCAGGTGCCTGTTGGTCCCGGTAGAGGTTCTGGGGCGGGGTCCCTTGTGGCTTATGCTCTAGATATAACAAGGGTGGATCCTCTGGAACACGATTTGCTTTTTGAGCGTTTTTTAAATCCAGAAAGGACCAGTATGCCAGATCTTGATATAGATTTTTCAGATACTGGCCGCGAAAAAGTTATAAGGTATGTAAAGAGCAAATATGGCGAGTCCAATGTGGCAAATATAATAACTTATGGCTCAATTATGGCTAAAACCGCCGTAAAGGATGTGGCCAGAGTTATGGGAATATCCGCAAGCGAGGCGAACAATATTACCAAGGTTATTCCAAGCAATACAACTTTAAGGCATGCTCTATCTGAAATTGAAGAGTTGAAAAAACTTTCAAAGGAAGAGAAATATAAAAAGCTTTTTGATGTGTCTTTGAAAATAGAGGGCTTGAGAAGACAAACGGGAGTTCACGCAGCTGGTGTTTTGATAACCGCAAAACCAGTGATGAAGTATGTGCCTCTTGCCGTCAGGGACAATGTGGTGACAACTCAATATGATGGCAATATACTTACAGAGCTTGGTTTGCTCAAAGTGGATTTTCTTGGTCTGAGGACACTTTCTGTAATAGACAGAGCCGTAACGGAGATAAAAAAGAAAAATCCTGATTTTGACATCAATAAGATCCCTCTCGACGATAAAAAAACTTTTGATCTCTTGCGTACGGGCGAAACCACAGGAGTATTTCAGCTTGAAAGCGAAGGGATGAGACGTCTTGTGAAAAATTTGAAGCCCACAGTTTTCTCAGATATTTCCGCTCTAGTCGCTCTTTACAGGCCGGGGCCGCTTCAGTCTGGAATGGTGGAGCATTTTGTAAACAGGAAGCATGGCAAAGAAAAAATAGTTTACGAACATCCATTGCTTGAATCCATATTGAAGGATACTTATGGAAATATAGTTTATCAAGAACAGGTTATGGAAATAGCCAAAAAATTGGCGGGGTTTTCTCCCGGCGAGGCTGATAAACTTAGAAAATCTATGGGAAAGAAGCTGATGGATGTCATGGAAAAGGAGAGGGAACATTTTATCAAAGGGTGCGCCAAGAATGAGATATCAAAAAAAATCGCGGACAAAATTTTCAATGCGATGATAGAATTTGCCAAGTATGGTTTCAATAAATCCCATTCTGTGGCTTATGCGACAGTGTCCTATCAGACAGCGTATTTAAAGGCCAATTATCCGCTTGAATTTATGTGTTCTCTTCTGACAAGTGAAATAGGTCACAATGCTATGAACACATCTGTGGAAAATAAACTTGTCACTTATAGGGAAGAGGCTTTAAATATGGGCATAAAAGTATTGCCTGTTGATGTGAATAAATCCTTTCCTTATTTTGCCATAGAAGACAAAGACATACGTTTTGCTTTGACGGCTGTAAAAAACATAGGCGAGGGTGTCGCCGAGGAAATAGTTGGGGAAAGAGAAAAAAATGGCCCTTATAAAAGCTGTGTGGACTTCATCTCAAGGAATAATTCAAAGCAATTTAATAAAAGAGTTCTGGAATCTCTCGCTAAAGCAGGTGCGCTTGATTCACTCTATCCCTCAGTGGAAAAAAATGAAGAGAAGAGGTCTTTAGCTCTTGAAGATATAGCTGGCGGGACAGAAAAAATGATGGAAATGTTTTACCAGGGGTCCTTGTTTAAAACAGCTGAAAAGAAAAAATTGACTGAACATGAGTTGCTAAAAAATGAAAAAGAGGTATTGGGATTTTACTATTCCAGCCACCCGCTTGCCTCTATGAAAAAATATATTAAAATGGTTTCCCCGCATAGCTTATATAATGTAGCAATGGATGAAAAATATCAGGACAATAGAGTTAGAGTTTCTGGCATAATAAACCAGGTAAAAATGCTTAAAACTAAGAAAAATGAACCGATGTGTAAATTTTTTATGGAGGATTTGACCGGGGAAGTAGGTGTATTTGTGGGAGCGCAAAAACTAAATGAATTTTCCAAGTATATTATTCTTGATTCAATGGTTACTATTACCGGAAAAGTTAAAAGTGGTTTCAGGGAAGGAGACCCTCAAGAGATAGTTCTCGATGATATTTGTGAATTGAAACATGCTCTTGCTAAATACGGAAAAAATCTAATAGTTTTTTTTGACGGAAAATCGATCATGGGGGAGAGCGAAAAAGATTTTGCGGCCTTAGTGAAAACACTTGAAAAACATTCTGGTTCTATGCCCGTGTTCTTCAAGGTGGATTCGATAAATGGAGAAAGTTATCTTCTTGAAACTTCTTTCAGAGTGGATTTTACTAAAGATTTATTCGCCGATTTGGATGGCTGTATAGGGGGCAATTCATGGCAGATAGAAAGCGCATAATGGTTGCGGAAGATGACCCAGATTTAATTGACCTTGTATGTGATTTTTTAAGATCAGAGGGATATGAGGTCGTCAGTGTCACAAACGGAAAGGAAGCTTTAAATAAGGCTTTGAGTGAAAAATTCGATTTGATTCTTTTGGATGTTATGATGCCTTATGTGGATGGCTATCATGTGGCTTATGAAATCAGCAATAGTGAAAATACTCCCAGAATAATAATGATGACATCTAGAGATGTTCAAGTGGAGAAAGGCATTGGCCAACTAAGCGGGGCAATGGATATGATACAAAAGCCATTTGATCTTGAAACACTTTCAAACAAAGTAAAGAGCGTCCTTAATGGATAGTAGCGAGACATCCTTACTCATTTTCACTTTCCCAGATGTGGTGCAAAAATAGGTATAAAAAATGTAAAATATGCATAAGGAGAAAATATGAAAAAAGCCTTTAAAAAAATATTTTTATACTCTTTGATTTTTATTCCTATGCTGTCATATGGCGCTGGAAAAGAAAGGGATGAAAACTTAATACTCCCGGATATAAGCTTAATAGATATCCCAACATCTGGCATAGTAGATTATTATGGCTTTTGTTTTAAGTCTAGATTTTATTCTTCAGGCGGAGTGCTTACATGGCTGAATTTTGGGGTAATGGATCGTCTCAATCTCGGGGCTTCATTTATGGTGGACAATCTCGTAGGCTCTGGAACTCCGGTGAAGATGGTTCATCCAGAGATACAAGTTAAATTTCGCTTTTATGACGGCGGCATATATCTTCCTTCTCTGGCCATAGGATATGATGGGCAGGGCTATTACTACGACAGGGATATAAAAAAGTATATGGAGAAAGAAAAAGGCCTATATCTGGTTTCTTCAAAGGAAGTGTTGACTCCCGGGCTTGTGGCTCATGGCGGACTCAATGTGCCTGATTTTGACAATAGTTATCTTTTTGGTTTCATCGGTCTAAACTACAATATAGAGGAAAAAGTGAATCTCATGGCTGAATATGACAATTTTTTTCATTCAGATGATCCGGAAAGGTTCAATATTGGAGCCAGATTTTATATAACTCCAACCTTTACTCTTGACGCTTCGATAAGGGAAATTGGCAGAAGTGAAAAGTTTTCCAATGGTTGGCCGAGAAAATCTGAGCGTATATTACAGATGACATATAATACAAGCTTTTAATCAAAAAACGCAGGAGGAAAAATATGAAGAAAAAAATAGGAATTTTGACTGGCGGTGGAGATTGCCCGGGACTTAATCCAGCCATACGAGGATGTGTGTATGCAGGTGAAAGATTTGGATATGAATTCATAGGTTTTAATGATGGCTGGCGTGGGATAATTGAGGGCAGAACAGAGCCTCTCAACAGGGAAAAAGTAGAGTACATAGTAATGCAGGGCGGAACTATACTTGGCACTTCAAGAACCAATCCTTTCAAAAAGGAAGAGCATGTAAAGAAAGTTCTTGAAAATTTCAAAAAATTTAATCTTCATGCCCTTGTCGCTATAGGTGGAGAGGACACTCTTGGAGTTGCCACAAGGCTTTATGAAGAACATAAACTAAATGTGGTTGGCGTTCCAAAGACTATGGACAATGATCTCAATGTCACAGACTATACTTTTGGTTTTGATACATCTGTAACGAGGGCAATGGAAGCAGCCAATGCCTTGATAGATACCGGGAGAAGCCACAGAAGAGTTATAGTTTTTGAAGTGATGGGCAGACATGCTGGCTGGGTGGCTCTTTTCACCGCTATGGCAACAGCCGCAGATTATTTATGTGTTCCAGAAAGAAAAATAGATGGCAAGGATATGATTGAAAAAATCAAGAAAGCCTATGAGAGAAAAAAATTTGCTTTGGTTGTTGTAAGCGAGGCGGTTGAAATAGATCAGGAAGAAAAAAATCCTATTCAACAGGAAGTGGATCAGTTTGGTCACATAATACTTAAAGAGAGAGGGATGGGGGAGAAAATAGCCAAGTATATAGAGGATAAAACTGGGATTGAGACAAGGCATGCAGTTATAGGCCATATGCAAAGAGGCGGGCAGCCAACTCTTTTTGACAGAATACTTGCCACGAGAGTAGGTATCAAGGCGGCAGAACTGATTAGAGACGAAGATTTTGGCAAAATGGCCGCTCTTGTTGGAAACAAAATTGTTGGAGTGCCTCTTAAAGATGCCACTGGCAAGTTGAAAGTTGTAAGCGAGGAATGGTTTAAGCTTGCGGATTTGCTTTTTTGAAATCAGGCAGAAAAGGAGCTTTTGGAGGTTAGATGAATAATAATGATCAGGGATCTAAGCCCTTTCAGCGCAAGACTATAATAGTTAAAAAAAATCTTCAGTACAGGTATATGCTGCTGATTTCATTTAGCGTATTTGTAGCTTTTATAGTAATGTCGCTTGACATGATGTGGACAATTTCCAAGGTGGTCAATGAGCATCCAATGATGCAGCCAATGCTGGATGAGATTTTTTCTATGGCACCCTTGTTCACCGTCAAAATAGCTATGTATCTGCTGATAGTGATAATAGTTTCTGCTGTCATCTCTCATAAAATGGCAGGCCCAATATACAAGTTTGAAAAAAGCTGTCAAACAGTGGCTTCAGGAGATCTTTCACATAGAGTTTTCCTTAGGAAAGGAGATCAATTGATGGAGTTGCAAGACAGCTTCAATGAAATGGTTTCAAAATTTCATTCTTATGCTGTGGAGTCTGAAAAACTTAAAAATAAAGCTTTAAGCAATCCAGACCTGACTGCTTATTGCGCTGAGTACGATAAGAAAGTCAAAGAGATGATGCCTAATTTTAGATTATGAATTTCAAAGCTATTCTCGCGGCCTTTTGTTTAATTTTTGCATATGGTTTTTCCCGCGCTGATAGTGAAAAGTTGACTCTTGAAGAGGCTCTATCTCTTGGACTTAGGTCAAATATTTCAATTCTCAAAGAGGAACAAAATCTGGTTATAGCGCGTCAGCGCGTAAGGGAGGCTAGGCTTCTGTTTCTTCCTTCTCTGGCGCTTTCAGCTGACTATGCCAGACCAAATTTGGATTACCCTCTTATACTTAACAATGAAACAGGTCCTCGCTACATTGATCCATATTATGAAGACAGAGATTTTTATGGTTTGAGAGTATCTGCCATATTGCCTATATACACTGGTGGCAGATACAGAAAAACTCTTGAACTTTCAAAAATTAACTATTCAAGACAAAAGGTTAGTTTGGATATATCAATAAGAGACACTAAGCTTAAAATAGAAAAATCTTTTTACTTGGCTTTGCGTTCAAAATATATTCTGGCTGACATAGAAAAATATTATCCTCTGGCTGAAAAATACTTTTCTAAAATTTCTTCCAATTCCTATGAGTATACCGATGCGTTCAAAATAATGTGTGAAATAAAAAATGAAAAAATGGAAGCGGAAAAAAATTACCACAATCATCTCTCGGAGCTTAAGACACTTATATACAAGAGCGGATCTTTTGATCTGGAAGGCGATTTTTCATCTCCTTGCAAAATGACTTGCGAGGAGAACAAAGTTTCTCTTGCCGCGGTTGAGACCAGCGCTGAATTGCTTAAAAATATATACCAATCTAGGATAGATGCTGTCTCAGTCGAGATGGCTTTTAGACGCAAGTATCCAAATATATATCTTGGTTTCTCAAAAGATGTAACTGCTAAAAAATTTTCCTCTCTGGCAAATTCTGAGGAAAGTTTTTCAGCTTCAGCCGCTTTCATAAACATAACCTTGCCAATAAACTATGATTTCTGGACTGAGATACAGAAAAAGAAGGCTGAGGAAAGAGCTAATGAGCTTGAAATGCTTTCTGTAAGGGAAGAGATTAAGAATAAATCTGAAATAGCTTGCAGAGAATACAACTATTACTGTGAAAAAATAAGGGATGATAAAAAAAGAATTGAGGAAATTGAAAAGTTGATTGAAACCAATAATAAAAATGATTTTTTAGCTCTCAAACAACTTAAGCTTTTTTGCGAGTTTAAGAAAGCTTATTACAATGATGTCTATTCCCAAAAGGAGAGGGCTTTTGAATTGGAAGAGTTTCTTAAAAAATGAGACTATCTTTACTCATCGTAATCTTTACATGTTTTATGTCTTATGGATCTGAGAATACTGACATTTTCTTTAGCGCGGTTGCCTCATTGCCTGTGGGGGATAGACCTTCAGTAGGCCTGGCTCTTTCTGGCGGGGGGGCCAGAGGTTTTGCTCATATAGGCGTTCTGGCGGCTTTAGAAAATTCGTCCTTTCCCATAGACTATGTCTCTGGGACTTCTATGGGTTCTGTGGTGGGCGCTTTTTATTCTGATGGATTGCCTGTAGAAAAGATGTGGCGATTTGCAGAAGAAGCGGAAAAATATAAAATATCGAGAGATTTCTCTTCAGTTAAAATACTTAAACTTATAATGACTGAGCGGATGATAGATCCTTTCTACATAAGAAAGTTTATAGACGAGCATTTCTCAGGTAAAAAATTTCAGGATATGAAACACCCCTTTGCCTGTGTCGCTATGGATATAAGGACAGGAGAAAAAATAATATTCAAAGAAGGTGATATGGCTTTGCCCTTGAAAGCCAGCGTAAATATTCCGGGTATATTTGAGCCATTAAATTATGGAGTCAAGGAATTGGTAGATGGCGGCGTAGTGGATTTTTTACCTACAGATGCGCTCAAAGAGTTTGGGGCTGAGTGGATAATATCAAGCATTACCGAGTCTAAGATGAATTCTCCTCAGAAAAATGTCATTTCCGCTCTTATGCAGGTAATAGACATAAGAGGGGGGCTTCTTGCCAAAGAGAGCAAAAAAGAGTCAAATTTTATTTTTATGCCAGATGTTTCAGATATATCAGTAAGCGAATTTAGCAGGGCGGAAGAAGCTTCAATTAAAGGTTTATTATACGCTTGGCCGAGAATTGAAGATTTAAAAGAGGCCTATTTAATTTTCGCCCTGCCTAAAATGGCAAAAAATTTGAAAAGTGTGGAAAGATGAAAATTGTTTTAATTATTTTGTGTATTCTCTTTTTAAACTACGACACAAGCGCTTTTTTCTGGGGTAAACCTGATTATTCCAAGGCGCGTCTTATGCTTGAGGAAATGCATTCTGCATTCAAATCTGATAATTGTTCTATTGTCTTGTATAAATACGAAGAATTTTTGAAAGAAAAACCTCCCCTAAGTCTTAAAAGAGACGCTTACTTATATGCAGGAGAGTGTTATGAAAAGATGAAGGATTTGCCAAGTGCTGTGTCTGTTTATAAACTTGCCGCGGAGTTGTATCCCAAAGATGAGATATTTCTTAAAAAAGCTTCTTCTCTTTATCTTGATAGTGGGCTTTATCAAAGCGCCCTTAATTTCTTGAAAAAGCTTGAAAAAATGCGTCCTTATGACAGCCAAGTGTGGCTGATGATGGCAAGAGCGTGGAAAGGACTTGGCTTTGTCAGGAAAGCTGTGCACTATTACAGGCGTCTGGCGGCTTCAAATACAGAGGATTATAAACTTTTAAAAGAATATTTAATCGCGCTTAGAGAGAGTGGTTCACTCAAAGAGGGCTATGAGCTAGCTATAAAAGGATATAATGAGTCAAAGGATCCAGATTTTGCCATAATCGCCGCTGAGATGCGCGCTTTATCTGGCAATCTTAAATCTGCCTTGTCGCTACTAAACTCACTTGAAAATTCAGGAAACTGTTCCTTGAAGTGTAGAAAAATGGCCGCTGTTTATAACTTTTTTGATTCCAATATCTCAGCTTGTCAAAAACAGCTTGAATTTACATCTCAGGATGAAGATTTTACTTCTTTTATGAGAGGGATTCTCTCATTTAACACAGGGGACAAAAAAAGCTCTATTTTATTTTTTAAAAAATCTTCTCTGTCAGAGGATACTTTTATAAGAGAGGCATCTGAAAATTTTCTAAAAAGGATGGCTCAATGAGTGTTGAAACCAAAGAAATAAATCTCAACAAGGGTCGCTTAAAAAATATTTTTTGGAAGCTGACTGGGGCGGGTAATGATTTTGTTTTAATTGAGGATAGAATTGGATTAAAACTTTCAAAATTGGCTTTGAGACTTTGTCATAGAAAATTTGGCATAGGAGCCGATGGACTACTGGCAGTTAAGAAAAACGGAAAAATGCTTTCAGTGAGATATTTTAATTCAGATGGATCAGAAGCCTTTTGCGGGAATGGCTCTCGTTGTAGCGCTTTTTGGGCATGGAAGGAAGGAATTTTTGATAAAAATATGGTACTTGAAACAAAGGCTGGTTTTATAAAAGCAAAAATAATTTCATCTGAAGTCGTTGAACTTGAAATGCCCTCGCCCCAAAAAATAAAACTTTTTCTCAAAGGTTCTTTTTCTTCAAAATTTCCGAATGTTCACTTTGCTGATAGTGGAGTGCCACATGCTGTAATTGAAGTAAAAGATGAAAGAAAAATAGATGTGGACAGAGAAGGGCGAGAGATTAGATTTAATAAAGTTTTTTCCCCAGACGGCGCAAATGTAAATTTTGTGGCTTTAAGAAACAAGACATTGTTTATAAGAACATATGAAAGAGGTGTTGAGGGGGAAACTCTTGCTTGTGGGACAGGAATAGTTGCCTCTGCTTGTGTTTTTTGGCAGATTAGAAAGATTGAGAGCCCCATAAACATAATTTCTAAATCCGGTATGAAATTTAAGGTGTATATTGAAGGCGATAAAAGTATTAGCAAAATTTTTGCTCAAGGACCTGTGAAAATGGTTTTCAAAGGGGAGGTATTATGATTGAAATAAAAGGATGTTATACAGCAATAATTACGCCATTTAACAAAGGGAGGGTTGATCTTTCTTCTTTCAGGAAGATTATAGACTTTCAGCGCAAGTCTGATATTTCTGGCATTGTGGTGGCGGGATCTACCGGGGAGGGATCTTCCTTAAAAGAAGAAGAGTACTTAAATTTGCTTTCTAAGGCGGTGGAATTTTGCGAAGATAAAGATGTTATAGCTGGTTTTGGATCTAATTGCACTGAAAAAACAGTGGATATGATAAAAAAAGTTGAGAGAACCGGTGTAAAAGCTTTGCTTGTCCTGTCGCCATATTACAATAAGCCCACACAAAATGGTCTTTACCTACATTTTGAACAGGTGGCAAAAAACACTCGCCTTCCTGTCATAATTTACAATATACCGGGCAGAACCGCTGTGAATATTTTGCCCTCGACAATAGCGGATTTGAGAAAAAAATATTCCAATATAGTGGCTGTAAAGGAAGCCTCTGGCAGTATAGATCAGGTAAGTGAAATCATTTCAATTACAGATAAAGATTTTGTTGTTTTAAGCGGCGATGATTCACTCACCTTGCCAATGCTGAGCATTGGCGCTAAGGGAGTGATATCTGTGGCTTCAAATATAATTCCAAATGAAATATCTGCGATATGTTCATCTTTTATGGATGGAGATATTGAAAAAGCTAAAAATCTACATCTTAAATTTTTACCATTTATAAAATCGCTTTTCAGCGAAACAAATCCAATCCCAATAAAATATATTATGTCCCTAAATGGCTTTTGTCAAAATGAGCTTAGATTGCCATTGACTGAAATAAGCCGCGAAGCCTGTGAAAAAGTAAAGAAGGCTATGCTAAAAAGCGACATAATATAGGGTTATCGTATTTGTAAAACGGAAAAAGAGAATAATAAAAAAGCCCCAGCTAAAAGCTAGGGCTTTTTTTATTAAGTGGACTTAGAACTTATATCCTACACTAAAGGCAGGCAGATGAGCATAGGCATTGTATTTGCCATTTAGCACATTGCCAGAGTTGTCATCTTGTATACTTGAGTCTATCTTTCTTTCTGTAAAATAGAGATAGGCATAAGAGAAATCAAATACCAAATTGCCTTTTGTGTATCCCGCTCCTATTGAGAAGGCCATTCTATCTGAGTCCGGCACCCTGTTTTCAAAATATTTTTCTTTAACAGGATTGCAGTCATAGAAAAAACCGCCTCTCAATTTGAGATTGTCTGAATATTTGTATTCAGTTCCCAATCTATATGCCCAAACGCTTTTCCATTTTTTTATGTCAATAGTTGTGTCTGTGTCGGGAAGAGATGGATCAGCTATCGTAATGTCGAGTATTGTCTTGGACTTTATGTACAATTTATGGTATGTAGTCCAATTTGTGTAGTCAGCAGTAAAAGAGAATAGCCATTTTTCATTTAATTTATAGGCAGTCCCTATTTGGAAAGTGTCTGGCAATGTTATTTCAGTAGAAGCAGAATTGTCACTGGTTAAATATCTGGCACTGCCGTCTACATCTATCTTAGCCTTGCTCCTATAGTTGGCGCCAAAATTCCACTTTTCGTTCAATTTATAAAAAGCCGCCAAATTATATCCCCAGCCATATCCATCTCCTTCAAGTTCAAACTCTTTGGATAATATCATTTTATTTAATGTGGCATCTAAATACATATAATCTGCGCCAGCCGCAATTGAAAGTTTCTCATTCATTTTATACGCCGCATTTAGATTATAATTGAATGTTTTTACATCTGATAAAGTGGCCACATCCTTAGTTTCAGAGTCAGTTCCCCAATTGGTCTGAAGCCCAAATGGCGCATTTACTCCAAAACCAAGAGAGAATTTTTCATTCAATTTATGTGTGGCATAAACTTGTGGCGGCACATGCAGTCTTTTGGCTATTTCATCTTTTGTGCCATCTGTGTTTTTGTGTTCCATCACTGGCGCTATCATAACAGTTCCCAAGGAAATCTGGGTCTTATCCAATTCTGTTATTGCAGCGGGGTTATACCACACTGCGCTTGGATCATCCGCCACAGCTGTGAACGAATTTCCCATACCATTAGCTTTGGCGCTTTGTTCAGACAGCCTAAATCCAGCTGAAAAGGCGCTGCTAGACATCAAGAGAACAATAATCATTACTGTCAGGTTTATCATTTATTTCTCCTTTATTTTCCATATTTTCATGGATTTATCATTTGATCCAGAAATAAGGAAATCTTCATAAATGGCCAAAGCGTATATCTCATCTTTGTGAGCTTCAAGTTCGCTTTCGGCCTCAAAATCTTTATTTAAGGTTTTTAGATATTCTCCCATGGCAAGTATGGTCTTGTCTTTGTAAAAGCATATATCATTTATCCACGAGGAGTTTCTTACCCTTTTTAACAAAGACATAGTTTCTATATCCCATATCTCAAGAGTTTTTTCCATAGATGTTGAAATAAAAAGCATATTTCCATTTATCCTTGCCCTATTTATTCCATAGATATAGTCTTCACTTTTTTTAAGAGTTGAAAGAGAATTGTCCAAAAAGACAAGATGAGAACCGCCAATAATTATCTTACCATTTATACTTGCGCAAGCCTTTATATCGCCTATGCCCGGTTTTATAGTTTTAATAAGGGATGCTTTCTTTATATCCCAGAGCTTGGCTGTGGAGTCATCTGATACAGATAAAAGCTCTCCAGATTTAAGCAAGACCATATCAGAAATCTGCCCGGAATGACCCTCGATTGATTTAATGGGAGAAAGAGTTTTAGTGTCAAATATTTTTATTTCGCCATTGGCAGAAGAAGTTATCAAAGAGGCCCCATCAGCTGAAAACAATATTTTTTTTACATCGCAGTTATGAGCCTTTATCTGACTCATAGCTTCCAGTATTGGAAGTCTGCACAAGGCTATGGTGTCATCTTCAGAAGAAGTGGCTAATAAATTGCCATAAACTGCCATTGAAAGTATTCCATCTTTATGTATTACATTTTCCCCATAAAGTCCAAAATTCATAATACACCTCAAAGCTATTAAGACATTTCCGTAAATTATATAATTTTTTAAGATGATTCAAAAAGTAAGGCTTTCAGTGAGATCTTCAATAAAGGACGGGATGTGTTGGGCGGCTATGTTTGGCTTGGCCGAAAATTATGCCGTGCCTTTTGCCATCAATTTAGGAGCATCAAGTTTTGTAATAGGCGTTTTGCGCTCATTGCCGGTATTTATCTCATCCATAGTTCAAATTTTTACAGAGCTGTTTGTTTACTACTTTAATAGTTGTAAAAAAGTGGTTTTCTGGTCTGTTTTTTTGCAGGCATTTAGCCTTCTCTTTGCTTCAATCTCCGCTTTTATCCCGACCAAATACGCTGTGTGGTTTTTCCTATTATTTATGATTTCCTATTCTTCTTTTGGCGCCCTTTCTTCAGCGCCATGGTTTACTCTTATGGGGGAATATCTCCCTTCAAATAGCCGCGGTCGCTTTTTTGGTTTTAGAAATAGGCTAATAGCTATCTCTTTCTTTTCAGCTGGTTTTATAGCCTCAGTTTTTCTAAATTATTATGGCAAGAATATAATGGCCTTCTCTATTATATTTCTATGCGCGGCGATATTCCGCTTTGCTTCAGCGCATTACATAACTTTTATGTATGAGTCCCACAAAAAATTTCATATACCTAAAACATTTTCAGGCCTTTTTTTGCCTTTTTCATTTAAGGAAGAAAATAAACAGTTTCGAGCCATTTTTATGGCTATTTTTCTCCTTTTATCTTCCACATATATTGCTGCCCCTTATTTCAGTATCTATATTCTCAAGGATCTTAAATTTGATTATGTCAGGTATTTAATTCTATCAAGCATAGGACAGTTTCTCATATGGTTTCTTGCAAAGAACTGGGGTGAGATATTAGACAGGCGCGGATCCCTGTTCGTGTTAAAATATGCATTTATTCTTATTCCTGTGGTTTCACTGCTATGGCTTTTAAATAGGAACTTTTATTACCTTTTGGCTGTTGAAATTTTTTCAGGAATTGCCTGGGGCGCTTATGCGGTGGGCAGTACAACTATAGTGTATGAGTACATAGAACCCTCTTTAAGAACCAGATACAATTCCCTGCTGATTTTTTTTACATCATCAGCGCAATTTTTTGGCTCTCTCATAGGAGGCATCCTTTACGATTATCTAGAGCAGTTTTACTCTCATCCTTTCATCTTTATTCTTGGGATATCCACTCTTGGTAGGTTTTTAGCCCTTTATAGATTCAAGAATATACAAGATAAATAGGGTTTCCTGAAAGACCCTTGACAAATCAAGTATGCTAAATTAAACTTGTATTGTGGTTTAAGGAGGATTTATGAGAGGTATTATTTTATCTTGTCTTATTTTTTTACTGGCGTCTTTTTCAATGTCTCAAGAATTTGAAGAAAGACTTTCCTCAATTGGCAAAGAGGAGTTGAGTCTTCCATCCCCATCTTTTGAAGCTGAAAATCAATATGCTGAGGTTGAGAATTTTTTCAAATATTTTGATTCAGCTGTAAATCTGGAAGAATTGTCTCCAGAAAGTCCAGCATATACAAAATCCATTTCAAGATCGGCTTCTATCTATTCCATAAACCTTGACGAAATCAAGAATCAGTATTTGAAGGGCCCTATATTCTTCAAAACTTCAAAAGGTACCACTGTCTATGTGAGTGCCTCTAAATCGTCAAATTGTCCAGATCTCTCTTCAAAATGCGCTGATAAAGAGAAGTTTTTTATGATTCTTACAACTTCAAGGGGAGAGACTTTTTTCATAAGAGCAATGTCAATAGTTAATTGGGGATTCTTGATGAGCGGATCTAAGACTGTTGTCATAGACGGAGAAAAGTATACAGCTAAAGTATATGCTAATGCCTCTTCCCCTGAAAAAAGCAAGCTTGAAATAAAGGGACCTTCTGGCGCTGTGATAAGCTCTTCTCTGGATAAGCTTGGGCAGGCTCTGGCCGCCAATGCTATGCAAATAAAACTGTCAAAAACATATAAATTGGCCTATGGAAATGAAATTGTTCAAACTGGCGGAGGCAATGCCAAATTTACTCAAAATACGCTTTTGCTTTTGATTCCTTATCCAGTTCAGGATGCTTCGTCTTATTTTCTCATAAAAACTGCTGACATAAAACCTACGGGAAGCATATTCCCCTCTATGGAGCCAAATTATATTTTCAAGAAAGTTGGATCTACTCTGGAGATATTGGAGAAATGAGATTCTAACTTACGGTTTTTCTTTTGCCTTTTCATATCCCGATTAGGTTGGGGAAGTATGTTATTAGAATTAGAACAGCTGAAGTTATCAACCAGAAAGGCAAAATACTCTTATAAATTTCCCCAAGAGGTTTTTTGAAACGCCCGGAGGAAAGGAAAAGATTTATTCCAAGCGGAGGCGTCATATATCCAAGCTCTAGGTTTACTAGAAAAATTATCCCAAGATGAATCGGGTCTATACCATAATTGACAGCCACTGGCACTATCAGTGGCACCACAATAACTATGGCTGAAAAAATCTCTATCATATTTATCATCAGTATGAAAAAATTGAGAAAAAGCAAAAAGAATAATTTACCCGGTATGAAATTATGTATTATCGAGAAAAGTTTTTCTGGTATCTGTTCATCTATTAAATAACTGGTGAATCCAAGCGCGGCGCCAAGCACGGCAAAAATGGCGCCCACCAGCTCAAGGCTTTTCAAAGATATAGAAGGCAAATCTTTATATACATCTACTTCTTTCTTTATAAAGCATTCCACAATTACCACATAGAAAGCCATAATTGAGGCTGCCTCTGAGGCCGTGAAATATCCGCCATATATACCACCAACTATAAGAAATGGCAGCGGCAATTCCCACGCGGAGTCTACAATTGCAGAAAATATTTTTTCCTTTCTTATTTCTTGCGTGTTTATCCCGGTTTTGAGCGCTTTTAGCCATGCAAATATGTAAAAAGCAGCCATTAAGATTAGTCCGGGGATGATAGCCTTTTTGAATAGAATATTGAGATCCAGTTTCCCAACTATGGCATAAAGTATTATTGGAAGGGATGGGGGAAATAGCAGTCCAAGACTTCCAGTGGATGTGACAAGTCCAAGTGAAAAAGATTCATCATATTTTTGCGCCTTAAGTATCGGATATATCAATCCGCCCAGAGCTATTATTGTTACCCCAGAAGCCCCGGTAAAAGCGGTAAATAGCGCTGCCGCCGTGAGACTTGCTATGGCAACTCCGCCTGAAATAAATCCAAACATAGCTCTTGAGAGATTTAGCATTCTTTCTGGAGCTTTGGACGCGGCAAGCAAATACCCTGCAAAGGTAAATAGAGGTATGGATATAAGAGACGGCATGCTTTGAAGCCTCATAAGTTCTATTATAGGGGCTGAAAAATCAATGCCGGAAATATAAAAAAGAAAAAAAGTAGCTATTGCTATGACTGCAAAAATAGGGGCGCCAACTAAGGTTGAAAAAAGTAAAAAAAGTGAAATTGTCAGTTTCATAATTATTGTTCTGTTTTAGTTTGTAGAAGCATTTTATTAAAAAAATGAAAAGAAGATAGGAAGAAGCTAATAGGCATACATAGTTGAAGAATAAATGCCCTAACTTCCAATCCAAAAGCTGAGAAAGCTATAGATACACTTTCATATTCAGCTTTGACAAAATATAGGGAGGACAGGAAAAGAATAGAAGAGGCTAAAAAGGCGCAGAAATATGCCGATTTTTCAAAAAATATTAAACTTTTTCCTTGAACTTTTTTAGATAGCAATTCAAGAGCAAAATGAGATCCTTTTTGGCTTACATATGCTACTGAGAACATAGCTGTGTTTAAAACAAGATATCTTAAAAAAGTGTCCATCCACATCAGGCCTGAATTGAAAAAAAATCTCAAGAAGAACTGTAAAAATGACAGAAATGTCATCGAAAATAAAAGTGAAAGCAGAACCGCTTTTTCAAATAAGTCAATTTTTCTTTCTGTTAGAAGCAGGAATTTTTTCATTTTTTCTCTTTTTTAAGGTATGACTCTATCTTTTCAAGCAGTTCTTTTTTGTAAACTTTTCCAGATAGATTTTTTCTAGCTTCTTCTCCCGCTTTTTTCAATTCTGCTTCATCTAAAGTTGATGGTTTTAGAAAAATAATCCCTTTTGATTTGAGAGTTTCTATGGCTTTCAGATTCTCTTTTCTTGAAATTTCATTTAAGGCTTTAAAATGTTTTTGTGCCAAATCAAGAAGTATTTGAGCATCTTCTTTGCTTAGCTTATCAAATGTTTTCTTACTTAAAAGTATTGCTCCACTTGCATTTGTTATTGGTATATCCAGAGCGTATTTCATCTTTGAATACCATTGAAGCGGTATGATTGTATTTGGTGTCCCATAAACAGTATCTATCATCCCAGTTTGAAGGGAAGTCATAACATCTGTTATTGAAAGTGGAATGAGATTTGCTTTAAAACTTTTAAAGGTTTCTTGAGCTATTGGATCTCCTTCCCACAGCCACATCTTTGATTTTGAAAAGTCAGATAGTTTTTTTATTGGATTTTTTGAAAAAACATAGACAGTTCCGACTTCGCTATATCCAAGCAAAATAAAGCCTTTTTTTAAAAATGTATTTTTTAATTCCTCATTGAAGGCTGAATAAACTGAATCTATTTGAATAGAATTTGAGAAAAGGAAAGGGGCATCAAGAACTCGTATCTCAGGAGCAATTTCTCCAAGCCCAAAGCCAGTGAATCCAGCCGCATTTAGCTGGCCTATTCTTATTTTTCTTACAATATCTTTTTCATCGCCGCTTATACCGCCAGAGTAAATTTTCAAAGACACTCTGCCTGAAGTTTTCTCTTTTACCTCGTCGGCAAATTTTCTCAAGGTTCTAGTCCATGAAGTGCCTTCAGGCGCAAGGGTGGCAAATTTTATAACTGTGGACGCGTGAGCATTTAAAGAAAACAAAATGAGTATAGCAAAGAAAATTTTAAAAATAATCATTTTTTTTCTCCTTTAAGGCGATAGTTTTTTGTTTTGCGATTTCATCAAAAAAACGCTCTTTTGAATTCTCATTTCCTGAAGAGATAATTTCGTCAATTAAGTCTTGAAAAAGCTTTTCATCCTGAGCGTATATGGCATAGGTTCTGGCAAACATATACTTGTTTAGAAGAAAAGATTTGCCATCTCCTTGAAGAGATTTTTCAAAAAGCATTTTAGCTTTTTTAAGATCTCCTCCCATAATAGCTGGTTTTGAGGCGTATATTGAAGCCAGTATAGAGTATATGGCATTGTGAAAATAAGAAGAATTTTTTTCTTCCAAAATCATAGCTTGCGTTTCTGTGTCTAAGAGCATAACGCTGTTCTCGCTATCAGATGGATTGAGGCTTATTAAGGCGCTTTTGCAGAAGGTATTCCAGAAAAGGGCGGGAGTGTTGTTTTTGTTTAGTCTTTTTTTATCAAGTTTTCCATTTTTAAATATTTTCTTTTTTTCTAGCAGTTTTGTCGAATAATTTATTCCTTTCTTATAAAATGTTTCTGCCTCTTGAGGATTTGATTCTTCAAGGAATGCCCAAGCATATCCACAAAAACCTATGGAAGCATTCAAGAGAAGTTTTTCATCTTCTTCTTTGGCAATCAAAATCTCCATTAGCTTTAGATTGGCGGGGAGAGATTGTCTTGAATAGTCCAGATCCTTTTCGCTAAATACTGAAGTCATCCCATCGTCTATTATAGAGGAAACAGACTTCACTGCCATTTTATCTATGGAACATGAGGAAAGGATTGCAAGAGATATAGCTATGTATGCTTTTTTCATCTTCTATTTTTAGAAAGTTCCTTTACAAATCTTATAGTTTCTTCATTCTTTTCCATGAATTTTTCTGCATTATCTTTAATCCTGTAAGACCAGTTGTGCGAGCCAACAGTATTTGGCTTGTTGATTCTTTCCTTGGATGCTATTATATCTTGAATAGGGAAAACTACAAAGGCAGAATTTGCCTTAAACGCTTTTTCAAGCACTTTATTCTTTGCCGACTTATATGAATGCGGTAAAGGTTCTTTCTTTTCGCAAATCATCTCCCAAAAAAGTTTTTTTTCTTTTGTTTCCACTTCTTCCCACCACAGGGCCATTGGTTCATTGTCATGTGTGGATGTGGTGGCAAGCGAGAGATAATCAAAATCCTCTGATCTTTTGTAAGAGCTATCTTTGTTTTTCTCCCAACGCAAAACCTTGTATCCGCAGACATCCAATTCTTTCAAAACCTTTGGCACATATTCAGGTATTACGCCAAGATCTTCTGCTATTGGAAGCATAGGAGAAGCCGATATAATGGCTTTAATAAAAAGCCGACCTCTTTGCTCCTGTTTCTCTTCGCCTTTGATGTCAAAGTCTGGTTTGATACTTTTATCGTGGGGAATTACCCATGTCCTGAAAAAGCCAACCATATGATCTATTCTGAATATATCATAGAACTCAGAAAATTTTTTTACCTTAAGTCTCCACCATTCAAAATTATTCGAGAGAACATTTTCCCAGTTATATGACGGCAATCCCCACTTCTGCCCGTCAGCGCTGAAAGCGTCTGGCGGAGCGCCTGCCTCTAAATCTATTCTAAAATCGCCTATTCTGCTCCATACATCAGCGCTTTCTTGATTTACCATGAAAGGTAAATCTCCGAAAAATTTTATGTCGTATTTACGGGCAAGTTCCCTAGCGCTTTTCCATTGTTTATCTATTTCCCACTGAATATATTTGAAATAATCTATCTGTTGTGAATTCTCTTTTTCAAATTTTTCAAGAGCATCTTTATCTCTATTTTTGTATTTCTCATCCCACTGTGTCCAGCTGGTCCAATTAAAAATATCTTTCATTCGCCTAAAAATAGCATAGTCGTTTAACCAGTAGCCATTGTACCACTTATAGTCATCAAATCTTTTTTTTAGCTGAGGATCGTTTGCGCAGATTTCTTTGAAATGCAAATATTGTTCCCAGAGCAGTAAAAATTTTATTCTTTTTATGGCATCGTAATCTATCCAGTCTTTTTTTCTCAAATCTTTTATCTCAGCTTTGAATTCTTTTGATGAAATTTTACTTTCAATATTCGGAGAAAGATTTTCAATATCTTTTATGGATAAATATATCGGGTCTATGGCAAAAGCTGTCATAGATGTGTAAGGACAATTTGTATTTGGTGGCATCTCATTTATGGGTAGAATCTCTATGACATCAAGCCCCATCTCTTTGGCGACAATTATCCATTCTTTAAGCGATGCTATGTCTCCACACCCAAAGTCGCTTTCCGAATTCATTGAAAAAAGCGGGAGAAGTATTCCACTGTGTCTTGAATTTAAAAGGGGATGTTTCTTCATATCAACTCTACAATGGCTTCTATCTCAACTAATGCTCCTTTGGGCAAAGCCTTTACTTCCACTGTGGCTCTTGCTGGCGCATTTTTGTTAAAAAAATGAGAGTAAACTTCATTCATTCTGGCAAAAAGAGAAAGATCTGTCATAAAAACAGTTGTTTTAAGAGTATTTTCTAAAGAGGTGCCAGCCGCCTTGGCAATAGATTCAAGATTTTTAATGGCAGCTTCTGTTTGTTCCTCTATGGTTTTAGGCATTGATGAGGTCTTTGGGTCTATAGGTAATTGTCCGGAAATGAAAAGAAGTTTTCCGCTTTTGACCGCCTGAGAGTATGGTCCTATGGCTTGTGGCGCTTCTTTGGTTTCTATAATTTCTTTCATCAATCCTCCCTAAAATTACAAATTCTTTTTGTCTCGGATAAAATTTTCAAAACTTCTGTCATAGGTTTTTTCGCCTGCTTTTGTGAAAAAACATCCGGGAATTTCATTGCGTTCTCTGTGATATGCTACACATTCACAGCAGATTCCTTTTCTTGGACATGGCTCATATGTACAAGCGCAGGAAGAGTGATTTTCTTTTTTCTTGCATTCCATAAATCATACCCTTATATTAAGCACAAGAGAAAGGCTAGGTTTCAAATATCTCATTTATACCACCACAATACTATTATAAAAAATTGCTTCAAACCAAAACAATGATAATGATTTAAAATGATTTAATGAATCTTGAAAGATTGTGTTCATATTCATATAATTTCTATCGGTATAAATTTTTGCGGTGGAGGAAAATTGAAATATTACTTTGTAGGCATAGCTGGTTTTGGTATGAGCGCTCTGGCTCAGATAGCCAGAGGACGCGGCGATGAAGTGTATGGTTCAGATAGAAATTTTGATTTGGGCAAAGCTCTTGACCTCAAAACAAAGTTTGAGAATATTGGGATAAAAGTGTGCCCTCAGGATGGTTCTCAATTGAACTCTGATTTTAACGCCGCTATTTTTTCAACAGCAGTTGAAGAAAATAATCCAGAATTTAAAAGAGCAAAAGAATTGGGCATAAAAATAATTCACAGGGCTGATTTTTTAGCCTCATATGTGAATAACTCAAAGACTATCGCCGTTTCAGGCACTAGCGGAAAATCTACAGTTACAGCGATGATATATCACATGATGGAAAAGGCGGGACTTTCTCCTTCTCTAATCACCGGCGGGGCTCTTCGCTCCCTTATGGAAAAAGGTGGAATAGGAAATTCTGTATGTGGAAAAAGTAATTGGCTTGTGATAGAAGCTGATGAATCAGACGGAACTCTTGTCAAATACAAACCATATGCGGGAGTGATACTTAATATCTCAAAAGATCACAAAGAAATTTCTCAGCTCATAGATATATTTTCCACTTTTGCCAGCTCTTCTGACTATCTATTTGTAAATTATGACGATATTTTACTTAGAGAACTTGAAGGAGAGAAAAATTATTTTGGCATAAATTGCCCGTATACAAAAGTTTCTGATATAAGCTTGCATTTCAATGGAAGCTCATTTATTTTAAATGGCCAAAATTTTGAACTGCCCCTTGCGGGTATGCACAATATATCCAATTTTGTTGCGGCAGCAAGCGTTTGCAATAAAGCTGTTGGGATATCTCTTAGAGATATGGCAGAATATATCAAAAGTTTCAAAGGCGTTTATAGACGCTTTAATATAATGGGCGAAAAAAATGGAATCACAGTAATAGATGATTTTGCCCATAATCCCGCAAAAGTTCAAGCGGCCATCTCAGCAGCTTTGATTGATGTAAAAGGAAAGCTTATATCGGTGTATCAGCCTCATGGTTTTGCTCCTACCAGACTTTTGAAAAATGAGATGATAGAAAGTTTTGTAAAAAGTATGAGAGAAAATGATATTTTATTGATTCCAGAGATTTACTATGTTGGGGGGACAGTGAACAAAGACATATCTTCAAAGGATATAGTGGAAGCTGTTTCTAAAAAAGGCAGAAATGCTTTCTACTTTGAAAAAAGATCTGATATCATCCCTGCCATAAAAAAGATGGTCTCAAGTGGCGACAGGGTGATAGTCATGGGCGCCAGAGATCTCAGTCTTCATTCATTTGCAACTGAAATAATGGAAGCTTTGTGAAAGAATTGAGATATCATAAACAAATCATAATTACAGGCTTTGTATACAAGGCGCAGAGAAAACTTTCTCATTCAAAGGTAGCTGTTCTTGGATCTGGCAGAATAGTCGTAGCGGCTCTGACTTATCTTTCTGGCAAACCTTATGTGTTTCCTGCTGTCTAGAGAAGAGATGCTCAATTAGCCTTGTTGGATCCTCTGCCTGTTCCCTGTCTTAAATGTATTTTCAGCTCAGATCTTTATGATCTAGGAAATTGTTCTGATTATGTAATTACTGGCTCTGTCGCTGGATCGCCAGTTTGTCTGTCTGCTTTAAAGACTGTTGGATACCTGAGTGGACTAAAAAAAGAAAAAAATGCCCTGCGTTCAATACAAGATATCAAGAGGCCAAGCGTGACTTTTCATTTCTTTCTTCTCTTAAAAAGGTTACTTTAAATACTCCCTCTTTCTCTTGAAGAACTTGATATGGCTACTTCTTTTCTGAACAAACATAGCGAAATAAAACTTGTATGTGAGAGAAGAATCAAATCTTCAATTGCTTTTTCACGACTTAAATCCATGGTTTTTTTAGAGCGAAAAAATCTTTAAAATAAAATGCTAAAATATAATTATGGCAAGGGTAACTGTGTCAGTTTACTCCACTTTAAGGGATAAGCTTAGTTTTTCTAGCAAAGAGTTTAAAGGAAAAAATCTTGGAGAAGTTATAAAAGACCTTTGCTCAATGAAAAAAGGCATAAGGAAAATACTGCTTGAAGAATATGAACTTGTTAAAAACTATTTTGTTTTAACTCTCAATTCAGAAATAATAGACACATCTAAACTTGAAAAAACAAAAGTGAAAGATGGGGACATATTTCATATATCCCCACCAGTCAGCATAGGATAGGAGGACAAATGAAGCCAGTGGAAATAAATAAAGGAGTTTACTCGATTAGAATTAATCATTTTAACAGAAAGTTTTTTGACTCCCTAATTCCATTGCCAGATGGCACAAGTTACAATGCTTATCTGGTCAAAGGATCTACTTATACAGCTTTAATAGATACAGCAGATCCAGAAAAGAAAGAGGTTTTCCTTGATTATCTTTCAAAAGTCGAAAAGATAGATTATATTGTCAGCCATCATGCCGAACAGGATCATTCTGGACTAATCCCAGAAGTTCTTGCCAGATATCCCAAAGCCATAGTTTTGACTAATGCCAAATGCAAGGAATTGTTGATTTCTCATCTCCACATAGGAGAAGAAAAAATCAGAGTTATAAATGACCACGACAAACTTGATCTCGGTGGAAAGACTCTAGAATTTATTTTCACTCCTTGGGTGCATTGGCCTGAAACCTTTTCAACATATCTCATAGAAGACAGAATACTTTTCCCTTGCGATTTTTTTGGATCTCATATGGCTACAGATGAGTTGATTGCTGATTCTCAAGTCATATATGAGCCGATGAAGAGATATTACGCTGAGATAATGATGCCTTTTAGAAACAATATAAAGACTAATCTTGAAAAGCTAAAAAAATACGAAATAGATCTGATTTGCCCAAGTCATGGCCCCATACACAAGGATGTGAAATTTGCCATAAAATGCTATAGTGAATGGGCTCTGGCTGAGCCAAAAAATAAGGTTCTTTTGCTCTATGTCTCTATGCATGGCTCGACATTTGTCCTTGTAAATCGTCTCATCAGCAGACTTCAAGAACACGGCATAGAAATAGAAAAACTAAATCTTGAGGATGCAGATATAGGTAGAGTGGCAATGGCTATGGTGGATGCCGCAACGATAGTTTTGGCCACTCCAACGGTTCTTGCAGGTCCTCATCCCAAAGCTATATACGCGGCTTATCTCGCCTCTTTATTGAGGCCTAAAACGAAATTTTTAGCTGTGCTTTACTCCTATGGCTGGGGAGGAAAAACAGTGGAGTTTTTAAGCAATGTGCTTTCCTGTCTTAAAGCTCAGATTGTAGGACAGGTTGGAGTTAAAGGTTTACCTACTGAAAGCGATCTTAAATTGATTGATGAATTGGCAACATCTATTTCGGAAAAGCATCAAACCCTTCTCAATACTCAGGCAGTATTGAAATAGGAAGATTTTGCTTAATGGCTTCTTAAATGATAACGGTAAGAAATTTAAGCAAATCTTTTTTGGAGAAGACGCTTTTTAGAAATGTGGATCTTCAATTAAATGATGGAGATAGATTTGCGCTTGTTGGCCCCAATGGCGCCGGAAAATCCACTTTCTTTAAGATATTGACTGGCATTGAAGAGGCTGATTCTGGAGAAATTTTATTTAAAAAAGGCGCTCAGGTTGGGTATTTACCTCAAGAGAATCCCACAATTTCAGACTCTGAAGTACTTGCTCAGACCCTTGCTGATATAGAATATCCAAATCCAACTCAGATAGCCAAAGCGAAATCTGTTCTTTTTGGATTGGGTTTTAATGAAACCTATTTTCAGAGAAAGATTTCATCTCTAAGTGGTGGCTGGGCTATGAGAGTGGCTATGGCCAAGCTTCTTTTGAAAAATCCTTCTCTTCTTCTTTTAGATGAACCCACAAATCATCTAGACCTTGATTCTGTGTTATGGTTTAGAAATTATCTTTCTTCATACAAAGGTTCTGTTTTGATTATATCTCATGACCGCTCTTTTATAGATTACACATGTTCTGGAATAATAGCTCTTGAAAATAAAACTTTCAGACTTTATCGCGGCAATTATGAAAAATATTTACAGCAGTCTGAAGCTGAGAAAGAGAGAATTAGATCTGCGTGGAGAAGGCAGCAAGAAGAAATAAAGGATATGGAAGAATTTATAGCTAGAAATAGAGCCAGAGCTTCCACTGCCGGAAGGGCGCAGAGTATGATAAAGAGGCTTGAAAAAATTGAAAAGATAGAACTTCCACATGAAGTTTCAAAAGTTAAAATACGTTTTCCTCAGCCCAGACGCTCAGGCGATAGAGTCATAACTCTTAGGTCTGCTTCAAAAACCTACAAAATAGAAAATGGGCAGGAAATAAAGGTGTATGACAATCTGGATTTCACCTTATATAGAGGAATGAAGAATGCTTTTGTAGGCCCCAATGGCGCAGGAAAATCCACTCTTCTTAAACTTCTTGCCGGCATTATCAAACCAGACTCAGGGCATAGAGACCTAGGCGTAAATGTGGATGTGGGATACTTTTCACAGCATAGGCAGGAGACTCTTGATTTAGATAAAACTGTAATTGAGGAGACAAGGTCAGCGGCGCCATTAATGAAGGAGACTGATTTGCGAACAGCTCTCGGCTCTTTTCTTTTTAGCGGAGATGATGTTTTCAAAAAAGTGCGCGTTCTTTCAGGAGGGGAAAAATCGAGGCTTAGTCTTCTTAAAATACTTCTCAATCCTCCTAATGCTCTTTTCCTTGACGAGCCAACAACTCATCTTGACATAAACAGTTGTGAATCGCTTATTTCAGCTCTTAAAGATTATCAGGGAACTCTTTGCTTTATAAGCCATGATCTTTATTTCATAAATGCCGTCTGCAATAATATTGTCTATGTCAACAATGGCAGTGTCTCCATTTATCCCGGCAATTATGATTATTTTTCAATGAGGATGAAAGATGAGAATAAAGAAAAATCTGAAATAATTTCTAATATCAATGACAGCGAAAATAGCAGTTCATGGCTTGCCGAAAAAGAAAAGAAGAATGAGAAAAAAAGGAAAATCAGGCGAATAGAAGAATTGGAGAAAAAAGAGTTGCCAAATATTTTGAATGAAATAGAAAAGATAGGAAAGCAGCTTTCAGATCCAGAAATATACAAAGATTATTCAAAAACCTCGCAGCTCTCGAAAAAGGCCCATGAACTTCAAGAAAAAAAAGAATTACTTGAAACAGAATTACTCAAACTTATGGAAGAATAACAAAGCTTTCTTATGCGGCACAAATTAGTTCTTAAGTTCTAAAATTTACAACCTTTCAACTTTCAGTAATCTCTCAATGCCTATTTTCTAGTCTCTCACTATTAGATAGAAACTTATAGTAGTGGATTTGATATTAGGCCGTCTGCAAGTTTAGGCTCAAACCATGTCGATTTAGGGGGCATAACTTTTTCTTTTTCTGCCACAGCCATGAGCTCCTCTATTGAAGTTGGGTATAGAGCGAAAGCAACTTTCATCTCCCCGCTTTTAACGCGATTTTCCAATTCCACAAGCCCGCGTATTCCACCTACAAAATCTATTCTATCTGATTTCCTCAGATCTTTTATGCCAAGAATTTTGTCCAAGACAAGATCTGAAAGTATGCTCACATCAAGACTTTCCACAGGATCATTCGTGGCAGGCTCTTTAATAAGAGACAGTGAATACCATTTGCCGCCTAGATACATTGAAAAATTTCTTCTAGAATTTGGCTTGACAGCTTTACCTTCTTCCTTGACATTGAAAACCTGCTTTATCTTTTCCATAAAATCCTTTTCGCTAAGCCCGTTTAGATCCTTTACAACTCTATTGTAATCCCATATTTTCATTTCATTTGCGGGAAAAGCCACTGCCAGAAAGTAATTGTAAGATTCATCTCCTCTGTGTTTTGATCCTCTCAATGCCGCCATTTCTTTTTTTATCCTTGATCCAGCGGCGGAGCGATGATGTCCATCTGCTATATAAACAGCATTCTCTTTTTCAAATCTTTCGCTTATAAAGTTTATGTCTTTTTCATCGTCTATAACCCACAAAGTATGATTTACATCATTTATACCTTTTACTGAAAAAAGCGGCTCTCTAGCTGAATGCTTTTTTATTATAGCGTCAATTTCAGGTATTTGTTTATAAGCTAAAAGCGCTGGTCCAGTTTGAGCCTTTACATACTTTATTTGATTTACCCTGTCATTTTCTTTCACTGGCCTAGTGAATTCATGCTTTCTTATTCTATTTGTGTCATAATCATCCACGCAAGCTCCAACCACGAGGCCTGTTTGTATGTGAGTTCCCATTTGCATTCTGTAAATATAAAATCTTGGTTTTTCTTCTCTTATGAGAATTCCGTCTTTTAGCATTTTTTCAAAATTTTCGGCCGCTTTTTTATAGACTTCTTCGCTGTAAACATCTACGCCTTCTGGAAGGTCTATCTCAGCTTTGGATACATGCAAAAAGCTAAAAGGCTTGCCCTTGGCTAACTCTCTTGCTTCTTTGCTGTCAAGCACATCATAAGGTGGGGCTACCACTTCTTGCGCGTATTCTTTTTTCGGTCTTATGGCATATATTGGATTAAAAATTGAAAGTTTTTTCATAATTTTCTCCTTTGACGGTGGCTTTAAAAAGCCCGTGCATAAATATTATACAAATGAAAAAGGGAGAGTGAAAATCGCTCTCCCTTTTTATAGCCTAAAACAAGCTTATATTTTATCGCCGTTTACAGCATGCTTTATTTTGCCTTCAAGCAAATAATCAGCTATCTGCTCAGCTGCCTGTCTTGCCACAGTTATTTGAGCATCCTTTGTGGATGCAGCTATGTGAGGCGTGCATATAACATTTGGCATGGAGAAAAACACGCTTTCTGTGGCTGGTTCTTTGGCGTATACATCAATTGCCATTCCAGATATATGCCCGCTTTCAAGAGCAGACTTCACATCACCTTCAACCATTATGGCGCCTCTGGCGCAGTTTATGAGTCTAACGCCTTTTTTCATCTTAGCTATGCTTTCCTTGTTTATCATGTTTTTCGTTTTATCATTGAGAGTTACATGGAAAGTTATGAAGTCTGATTTGGCAAATAGCTCATCGAGGGAAACAAGTTTTATCCCCATTTTTTCTGCTTTCTCTTGTGTCATCACAGGATCAAAAGCAAGAACATTCATTTTAAGCCCTATCGCTCTGTCTGCCACAACAGATCCGACATTGCCACATCCAACTATGCCCAGAGTCTTTCCGGTCAGTTCAACTCCCTCAAATTTACTTTTTTCCCATTTGCCTGCTATTGTAGAGGCATGAGCTTGCGGAATATGCCTGGCCAGAGCCATCATCATGGAAATGGCATGTTCAGCGGTAGACACTGTATTTCCAAAAGGAGTATTCATCACCAATATTTTTTTTGCAGAACAGGCCGCTACGTCTATGGTGTCCACGCCAGAACCAGCTCTTGCCACAGCTTTTAGTTTTGACGCGGCATCCACAACTTCAGATGTTATTTTTGTTGCTGACCTAACTATTACAGCATCGCAAGAGGCTATTTCTTTTTTTAGGTCTGGCAAAGCCAGCCCCGGTTTATATACGGCCTCAAGCCCTCTCTCTTTGAGAGTTTTTTCACATATTGAATCGGCTTTATCAGCTATTAGAACTTTCATTATTTCACCTCCGCTTTCTTATATTCCTGCGCAATAGTGTAATGCGCCCAGTCAAGCCACTTTGTCAGTATTTCTACATCGCTTTTTTCGATTGTGGCTCCGCACCATATCCTTATTCCTACTGGAGCTTTGGCATATGAATTTATATCGTGCGCCACGCCTTCCTTATCAAGCAAAGCTGTGATCTTTTTAGCGGCTTTAGATTTTTCTTCATCGGGCAGTTTCAAGAACCATTCAGATTTTATTTTAAGACACACTGAAGTATTGGATCTTATTTCTTTGCTTTCTGCCAGAAAATCTATCCAATCAGATTTTTCCACCCAGTCTTCCAGGACTTTTAAATTGGACTTTGATCTAGAAATTAGGGACTTAAGTCCGCCTATGCTTTCAGCCCATTTAAGCGCGTCTATGGCATCTTCAACGCAAAGCATAGAGGGGGTGTTTATTGTGCTATACTCAAGCTCTCCGGGCAAAAGTTTTTTTTCATCCACGAGTCTGAATATTTTTGGCATAGGCCATGTGATTTTGGAATTTCTCTCTTCCATTCTTTTGACAGCTCTTGGGGAAAGTATTATCACTCCATGTGCAGCTTCTCCGCCTAGAACTTTTTGCCATGAAAAGGTTATCACATCAAGTTTTTTGTAATCCATTTCCATAGCAAAAACTCCGCTTGTTGCATCGCATATCACAATGCCTTCCCTGTCATCTTTTATCCAGTCAAGATTTGGTACGCGCACACCTGAAGTGGTGCCATTAAACGTGAAAACTATATCGTGTTTGGAATTTGCTTTGGAAAGATCTGGAAGTTTGCCATAATCTGCATTATACTCGTTTACATCCTTTAGCTTTAGATACTTTACCGCATCTTTTATCCAGCCTTTACTAAAGGATTCAAAACCAAATATATCCAATGGCCTCTCGCCTAATAAAGACCACATTGCAAGCTCTACAGCTCCGGTGTCGGAACCGGCTACTACACCTATTCTATAATCCTCGGGCAGTTCCAGAACTTTTTTCATTCTCATTGAAACTTCTTTCAATCTTTCTTTCCCTTCTTTTGAACGATGAGATCTGCCAACCAGGGCGTTTTTAAGAGCGTCGAGAGTCCATCCAGGTCTCTTGGCGCAAGGTCCAGAAGAAAAATTAGGACATTTTGTTTTTACAGTTGGTTTTTCCATATTTATCTCCTTTAAGATGAGCTATGCTTATACTACTATTTAACAATATTAAACCAGCTAAATCAACAATATGGTTAGCGCTCAAATGGTTTTTGTAACTTTGGATAGTCCTTTCGGAGAATCGGGATTTATACCTCTTTCACAGGCATGTTTCAGCGCACAAAGTTTTAAGAATATGTCAGTGAGTATTGCATTGAAAGGATATATTGAGGCAAATGGATATATCACTTTGTATGGAGTTTTTCTTTCCTTTAGTTTGTAAATCACTTTAATTAGATCTTCAGTCAGCTTTCCATTAGAGCTTAGTATGAAAACTATGTCTTTGTTTCCATATGAACCGATAGGTCCGTGTAGAAATTCAGCAGCTGAATATCCAAAAGAATGTCTAAAAGACATTTCCCTGAATTTCAGAGCTGAATCCTCAGCCACAGCATTAAATGCTCCTCTGCCAACAAATCCTATTAAAGAAGAGTTATTTAATAGATGTCCAATATTTTCTTTTCTGTAAATTTTTTCAAAATCTTCTATAATCTTTTCGCAATTGGTTGAGATATTGGCAAGTTCTTTTTTATTTAGCTTGGCCTTCCAGAGAAAAGCCGTTTTAAGCGCGCAATAGAGTTGCAGTTCGAAACTTTTAGTTGCAGCTACCGGGATTTCTTTTGAGTTAGAAAGAAGTATATGACAATCGGATATTTTAGCAAGGTTGTTCTGAGAAATATTTGGTTCATTTGTCACAGCTATTATTTTTGCGCCCCAGTTTTTTAATTTTTTAGAGCAGGCGATTATATCTGTGCTTCTTCCAGATTGTGAAAAAGACCACACTGTTCTATGTTTGAAGTTAAGTTTTTTTTGGGCATTGAGTATGGAATGTGGATGTATAAAATTAACTATCACACCGCAGTAAATCTCCCACAGATACTTGGCAAAAATTGTGGCATTGCCAGAGCTACCTCTGCCAAGCAGAAATACTTCATCTGTATACTTTAATTCTTTTGTAGAATTAGATGGAAATTTGAAATCTTTAATAAGTTTTGGAATTTCAAGTATGTCTGAATAGGTTGATGTCTTTTTATAGTCCATAAAAAGATTTTAGCAACTTTTACTCGTAAAGCAAAATGCCATCAGCTTTTAGCCTATTGAGGAAATCTTTATTTGAGTTATTAAAGAAGGAAATTATTTTTTCAGGTTTTTCGCCCTGTTCTATCATTTCATAAAAATCTTTTGTTCCTGTCATTCTTTCTACATCATCTTTTCTTATTTCAAAATTCTTGGGAGTGGTTTTCTTTAACCAATATACTGCGTACACAAAAATATCCAGAGATCTTACTTTGGATGGATCTATCACTTCGATTTTTATGCCTTCGCATTCTTCCCCATTGTAAATATCCGCCTCAGGCTTTCTTTTCTCAGTATAAAATTTTACACCTTCAATTTTGGCGGATTTAAGTTTTTTTAAAATTTTATTTGCTTTCATCCATGGCGCGCCAAACCAATGAAAAGGTTGACTGGTCCCTCTGCCGACAGAAACATTTGTGGCCTCAAAACATCCAAGCCCAGGATAAAGCAAAGCCGCTTCAAAATCTCTGATGTTTGGTGAGGGATTTACCCATGGCAAATTAGTGGATGGGAAAAGAGAATCTCTTTTATAATTTTCTGCTTTTATGACTTTTAGATTGAGTTTAGTGGTTTTGTTTTTTTTATGGAAAAGGGCCATTTCCCCGGCGGTCAAAGCATGTCTGACTGGAACGCGGTAATAGGCGGTGAAAGCGCTTATGTTTTCTGAGAGCAAAGGGCCTTCCACAGTTTTAAGTCCTATAGGATTTGGCCTGTCAAGAACTATAAATTCAAGGCCTTTTCTTTCAGCTTCTTCCATAGCATAGCCCATAGTTGTCAGATATGTATAGAATCTGGCGCCTATATCCTGTATATCAAAGACAAGTGTATCCAATCCTTCAAGCATTTCATCGGAAGGTTTTTTATTTTTGCCGTAGAGGCTGTATATTGGGATGCCGGCTGAAGAGGAAGAGTTTTGTATATGAACGCCACCTTCAATATCTCCGCTAAATCCATGTTCGGGAGTAAATATTGAGATGAGTTTAAAATTTTGCGCTCTGGACAAAACTTTTAAAATATGTTCTCCAGAAGCATTTACCGCGCTGTGATTGGTTATAAGCCCCACCCTTTTCCCAGATAATTGAGCAAATTCGCTTTTTTCCAATACATCCAATCCTGTAAGTGTTTTCTGAGCGCTGAGGGGGGAAAAAAATATTGCCGAGATGAAAACAAAGGTCAATCTTTTCATTTTTTATCATCCTTCAAAATAATGAGATAGAGCTTGCCCGGATCCCACAAAGAAAAAGCAAATTTTTTAGCACGAGCTCCATTGCCAGCAAAAAAATCCACTCTGCCATTTTTTATAGCTCCTCCTGTGTCTTGGCAAAAAACAAATCTGGAATCTGCTTTTTTCCCAAAATAATTTCCATCTTTGTCCACATCTGGCAAATTTGTTTTCATAAAGGCCAGCATCCCAAACGGAATTATGGAGTTATCTATAGCTATAGAACGTTCACCAACAAGAGGATAGCCATAAGTCCCTTCCGGGCCAACTGTTATATCTGAATTATCTTCCAGTTTGAAAAAAGTATATCTCTTGTTTTGTGTGAGAACCTTTTTTTCAAGTTCAGGATGTGAATCTATGAACTTTTTTGCGCTGTCTGCATTTAGTTCCGCTCTGGTCATGAGGCCAGATTCCAAAAGCGCGGTCATCCAGCCCTTAAATTTAAGTGAATTTGTGGCGGCGTATTTGGCTTTCATATATTTGCCGTCAGGCAATTTTAGTATTCCAGAGCCCTGTGTGTGTAAATCCATTACATCCGCCGCGCTTTTAAGCCAGGCTAAGGGTCTGGCTTTATCTTTTAAAACCTCATTATAATCAATTTCTTCTCTAGAATAGTATGGTATTAAATTTCCGTTTTCAACCCTTCCAGATATTTTTTCTCCTTTAAATTTTTCATTGAAATTTTCCAGGTTTACTGATATAAGATCAGATGGCTTTTCATATATCGGGTATCTATATTCATCGGTCTTTGAAAGACTTGCCTCCATTATGGGCTCATAATAAGAACTGAAAATTATATCCTTGCTTGAAGGCTTGACTTCGTATACATCAAAATTTGCCGCAATTTCCGCATTTAATTCTTCCCATGATTTTTTAGAATTTAAAAGCTCAATCAATTTCTCATTCGTTTTAAAGAGAATATCATATGTGATCTTTCTATCGCCAAAAGAGTAAGAAGAATTATTTGATAAAGATTTTTCCAAAAAAGAAAGATTAAGATCTGAGGCCTTGAGGAAAGATTCTTTTTCTCCTTCATCTTTGAAAAATGGGAAATCCTTGCTTTCAAGTTTCACTATTGAAACTGGTGGCTTTGAAGTTTCTGGCGCTGTTGGGCACACTGGACAAGAACACTTGGCACGTGGCTGACTTAAAATTTGTGTATTGTCTTTTTTTTGCTGAAAATGACAGGCTTGAAAAATTACGAAAAGAAGTATGTATATTTTCTTCATGTTTTCTCCTTGAAGTTTAGTGAAAAAGGCACTTCTATTATCATAATAATTTTTTAGTTCAATTGAAAGAGTTAAGTTTTTTGTATAATGTCTGTTGATGTAGATGAGTAAGATTTTTAGGGAGAATTTATGAAAATGATTTCGGTTTTTTTAACTCTTTTACTTCTTATTTATTCTCACATTAGCGCTTCGGAATTATCTCAAAACAGTTCCTCGTCAAAACATACAAAAGGTGCAGTTCTTTCTAAAAGCAAAAAAAATCAAGCTAAAAAAAGCTCATCCAAAAATGAAATTTCAAAAAGCCAGGAGAATAAATCTCAGGTGTCGGCTTTTGATAAGGCTGTGTCTTCCCTAAAAAGTTTCAATCCTTATGAAAGAAAATCTGCTGTAGAGGCATTGTCTTCAATGAAAGATCCAAAAGCTATTGAGCATCTCAGGCAAATGTTGAAAGACAGTGATGATTCTGTGAGAATATCTGCCATAGAAGGGCTTGCATCCTTGCGCTGTCTTGACTGCGAAAAAGAAATTTCAGTCATATTGTCTTCTGATAAAAATAATCTTGTCAAACAGGCCTGTGTTACATCTCTGCTTTACATAGGAAAAGTTTCTGATACAGCTCCTTTGATGAAGTCGGCTGAGCCGGGCGAAGAAAAATCGCTCAGGATTTCGGCGATAAGAACTCTTGGTATGTTAAATGTCAGGCAAGCTGAAAGCAATTTTATTTCCTTGATTAAAAAGGAAAAGGACCAGGATATTCTGAAAGCTCTAATAGATGCCCTTGGAAAAATGAAATCTTCTAAAGGTCTGTCTGAAATTAAGAATTTTGTTTTAAATGAAGACCCTATCACAAGACAATATGCTATAAGAGCTCTTGGAGATAGCGGAAACAAAGAGTTTGTGGATGTTTTAAAGCCAAGATTGGGGGAAGAAAATCCATATGTGAAAATGGAAGCAGCCTATTCCCTGGCAAAACTTGGAGACAATTCTGGACTGTCTATTGCATATTCATATCTTGATTCTGCTGATTTTTCTCTTCAAAATATGTCAATGCAGACTATTTCTCTAGTTGGAGATGATTCAAGCATAAGAATGCTTGAAGAAAAAATAAAGTCAGAAAAAGACCAAAACAAGAAAACAATGCTTGAATTCACACTTCAAAAACTGCAGGTAAGGCTTAGAGCAGTCTCCACTAAAAAGTCTAACTAGGGTTTATTAAATGGGGGGAGAGATGAAAAGAGGCTGGGGGGGAGAGAGAACTTTACCTTAGTTTTTTAATATATATATTCCTATTATATACTTTATTCTTTCAATTGAACCTTGCAAGTTTTAAGCTAGTTTCAGCTTAATTCACATCCTTAAAATATCTGGCACCAGTTTTTAGGTGCTTTTTATTTTAGGTGCCTTTAGGTGCCAGTCATTATTCATCAGTCATAGTTGCCAGTCATTAGTCATAGGTGACAGTCATTTGTCCAATGATATTTCCCCATCTCCCATCTATCTTTTCTCCCCACCTTTGTAAGGTGCCTGTAAGGTGCCAGGCAGGGCTATCATATAAGGTGCCTTGTAATGTACCTGTCTGTATGTCTGTAAGGTGCCAGGCAGGCTATCATTTGTTAAGGTGCCTGTAAGGTGCCAGACAGGGCTATCAGGTGCCTGTAAGGTGCCAGGCAGCAATTTCCGTGTGTAAGGTGTCAGACATGTGTAAGGTGTCAGGCAGGAATTTCCTTTTTTAATTGTTTGGTTTCAAGGTC
>DYLH01000051.1 GCA_020722185.1 Candidatus Avelusimicrobium gallicola
TATATTTCCCCGTCTCCCTCGCATATCGGTCTTCCCCACGCAGGTGGGGGTGTTTCTACATAGAGAGCTTATTCCTAATGGCAATGGCTGTCTTCCCCACGCAGGTGGGGGTGTTTCTCTCAAAGATTCTTGAGTTGAGGCGTGAAGCCAGTCTTCCCCACGCAGGTGGGGGTGTTTCTTCCAAAAGCACAGATGCAAGAAGCTCTCTTTTGTCTTCCCCACGCAGGTGGGGGTGTTTCATTTCCGACATCGCCGCCAGAACCAGGAACCATGTCTTCCCCACGCAGGTGGGGGTGTTTCCTCTTTCTCGATTGTATTCCTTTTTTGAAAAAGGTCTTCCCCACGCAGGTGGGGGTGTTTCCATCCACGCCTATATGAGGATGACGCTTTCAGAGTCTTCCCCACGCAGGTGGGGGTGTTTCTTTTCTATATGAAAAGTTTAGCATAAAAAATTTGTCTTCCCCACGCAGGTGGGGGTGTTTCCACTTTTCATTGAAAAACTCAAAGCATATAAAGGTCTTCCCCACGCAGGTGGGGGTGTTTCATATGGCAGGATACAATTGGAGTAGAGGGATGAGTCTTCCCCACGCAGGTGGGGGTGTTTCTAAAAATTTCAGGCTCATAGCGTATTAGACAACTCTTTAATTTGACTTGTGTACCTGTTTAATAATATAATATGGAAAATAAAGTAAATAAAATAAAAAGAGAGTAAATAAAATGACAATGACAAAAAATACCAAAAGAGAAATTATCGACAAATTCTCACATAAACCAAATGACACTGGTTCTGCATCCGTGCAGGTAGCGCTTCTCACGGAGAGAATAAAGTATATTTCTAAACATCTCACAAGTAATCCCAAAGATTATGCAACAGGAAGAGGTCTTACTCTTCTTATCTCTAAGAGAAAAAAATTGCTTCATTATCTTGAAAAAAATAATAAGCAGGAATACGCTAAACTCATAAAAGAATTAGGACTAAGGAAATAAAAAATTATGAATAAAGAAAATTTAATCCACTTCGAAGAGAAGGTGGGAAGAAACCTCATTTCAATGGAAACAGGCTTGCTGGCCAAACAGGCTAGTGGGGCGGTGGTTATAAGATTGGGGGATACTATGGTTTTAACTGCCTGCACACAGGCAAAGAAGCCCAGAACAGATCCTCCTGAGTTTGTGCCTCTGACTGTGGAATATAAGGAGAGGACATATGCCGCCGGCAAGATACCCGGCGGTTTTTTCAAAAGAGAAGGGAAACCCAGAGAAAAGGAAATACTTTCTGGCAGAATAACGGATAGGTCTATCAGGCCTCTTTTCCCAGAATATTTCAACACTGAGACTCAGGTAATTTCTATGGTTCTTTCAAGCGACGGAGTCATTGACCCCGATGTGCTTTCAATAAATTCAGCCTCAGCCGCACTTATGATTTCTGATATACCTTTTAATGGTCCAGTTGCAGGACTGAGAATAGCAAAGCTAAATGGGGAGTATCTGATTAACCCAACCTACGAGGAAAGAAAGAATGCTGAAATGGAATTGGTGGTGTCAGGCACAAAGGAAGGCATTTTAATGGTGGAAGGCGGCGGGAAAGAAGTGCCAAATGAGGAATTGATAAAGGCTATGGAAGTCGCAAAAAAAGAAATAGATGCCCTTTGCGATATGCAAATAAAACTGGCAAAAGTGTGTGGCAAGCCCAAAACTACAGTGGCAAAGCCAGAGATAAAACCTGAAATAGCTGAGGAAGTAAAAAAGATAGAGAAGGAAGTGGAAGATCTCCTCAATTCTTTCCCAGAAAAAAAAGCTATGGAAAGTAGATTTTCTGCCATACAAGAAGGCTTGATAAAGAAGTTTCAGGAGATGTTCCCACAAGATAGCACTGTTGGATATCAAGTTAAAACTGTAATGGAAGAGGTTATTTACAATGTTTCAAGGGAACTTGTGCTTTCTAAAAAAGTAAGAGCTGACGGAAGGAAAACTGATGAAATAAGGCCAATATCCATAATTCCCGGATATTTACCAAGAACGCATGGGTCTGCTCTTTTCACCAGAGGACAAACTCAGACAATAGCCACAACTACACTTGGCACTCAAGAGGATCAGCAAATACTTGACGATCTGGAAGGCAAGACTATGGACAGGTTTATGCTCCATTATAACTTTCCTTCTTTCTCCACTGGTGAGGTAAAGCCAGATAGAGGACCAAGCAGAAGAGAAATAGGGCATGGCAATCTTGCCAAGAGAGCTCTGTCTTATCTTTTGCCAACTGAGGAAGAGTTCCCATATACAATAAGGGTAGTCTCAGATATACTTGAATCAAATGGCTCTTCTTCAATGGCCACAGTGTGCGGCGGATCCCTGTCTATGTTTGACGCCGGCGTGCCAATGAAATCTGCCTGCGCTGGTATAGCTATGGGACTTATAACAGACAAAGACAGATATGCTATCCTTTCAGATATAGCCGGATTGGAGGATCATTTCGGAGATATGGATTTCAAATTGGCCGGCACACGCAAGGGAATCACAGCTTTTCAGATGGATGTGAAACTTTCAACTGGCATTCCAGTGAATGTTCTCAAAGAAGCCATAGAACAGGCGGCCAGAGGCAGAAATCACATACTTTCTCTTATGGAAAAGGCTTTGCCTGAGCCAAGAAAAGAAGTATCTCCTTTTGCTCCCAAGATGATAAAAGTTTCCATACCGAAAGATAAAATAGGCGCTTTTATCGGACCTGGCGGCAAGAATATAAAAGCTCTCATAGAAAGAACTAATGCCAATATAGAAGTAAATGACGATGGTATGGTGTTCATTTCTGGTACTGACCCAGATGGCATAAAAGAAGCTCAAAGAGTGGTTGAAGGGTATTCTATGGAAATTGAGGTCGGCCAGATATACAAGGGCAGGGTTGTGGATATAAAAGACTTTGGCGCCTTTGTAGAGGTGCTTCCCGGCAAGGAAGGACTTCTCCATATTTCGGAAATAGAAACTCATAGGATAAGGAAAGTTGATGATGTTTTGAATATAGGAGATGAAATTGAGGTAAAGGTTGTAGATATGGACAATACAGGAAAATTTAAACTTTCCAGAAAAGTTCTCCTTCAAAATAAAAAATAGGAGGAAAAATGGCGAAAAAAGCAATAAGAAAAAATACTAAGATTGAAAAAGGGAATGATGTTCTCGATGAGATAAAAAAGTTCTATGATTTCATGACAAAAAATAAACTTGACTTAATTGAATTTTCTGACGGGAACAAAACATTAAAACTCGCCAGAAAATCAATATCAAGTCCTGTTCAAGCAATGCCTGTTTTTTCGCCATCAGCATCACCTACAGCGACACAACAAGCTCAACCGGCTGTGCCACAGGGGGAAACGATAAAATCTCCTATGTCTGGCATATTTTACCGAGCGCCAAGCCCATCCAGCCCTCCCTATGTCAGAGAGGGAGATCTGGTGAAAGCGGGGCAAGTTATATGCATAGTTGAGGCTATGAAAGTTTTCAATGAGATAAAATCCGAATTTGATTGTGTTATAAAGAAAGTTTTGGTTGAAAATGGCAAGCCATTGTCTGCCAATCAGGACATTTTTCTCATTGAAAGGAAGTAGTTAATGGAAGAGAATTTTATATCAAAGGTGGCAGCGGCCGCCTCAAAAATAGAAGAAATCCTCAATCAAAATCAAGAGCTTAGTTCTTGGGATATAAAGTTAAAGTTGAAACTTTCAAGTTCAGGTCTCTATCTAGCCCTAGGATATTTGGCCGCTTCAGGAAAAATAGATCTTCAACCAGAAGATCTTAACTATAGGGTGAAGATTAAGAAGAACGCTTAAAAAATGCCTAAACTTTTTGCCAAAAGCAAAAAATCTAAGGGCGGAGGGGAACTGATCTCTCTGCTTTGGTGGTTTTTTGCTTTGGCTTTCAATTTGTGGCTATTCTGGATAGTCTTAAATCCATCTCAAAAGGGCATTTTTGGAGAACTTGTTTTTTCAAATCTTTTTAATTTCTTTGGCATTTCAACTTATGTACTTCCTTTTCTTATGCTTTATGGAGTGCTTGCCTTATTGATAAAGCTCGGGAAAACTAATAAGGGATTTTTTACGCTATTGTTTTCAATATCTTCTATATTGGCATTTTTTTCATCGATATTAGAATTTATAAAAGTGAAAACAGCCAATCAGTCTTTTAATGGCGGATGGATAGGATATGCCACAGAAAATATACTTTCAAGAATTTTCGGAGATGTTGGCGCGCTGATATTTTCATTCGCTTTTCTTGTGCTTGGAGCCAAGATAGCTTTTGGGATTTCGTGGTTTAAGCTATTTTCAGAATTATTTGAAAGGCTAAAAATAGATTATAAGCAGTGGAATGTGGCAAGAGATGAGTTTAGAGCAAGAGTTAGAAATTTAAAGGAACAGAAAGAAAGGAAAGAAAAAGTTTATGATGTAAAATCCATACCTCTGCAAGCCACAATACCAAATCCGCAAGAAAAGTCAAAAGAAATAAATGATTCACCACTTAAAAAGAACACAACTGAAACAAAAGAAGTTAAAATAAACACAATAAAACCAGAGAAGTCCAATAAGCCAGCGCCAATGCCAGAAAAAAAGAAAACCTCTGAATACGATATGTTCAAAAATTTTAATCTGCCGAATATAAATCTTTTAAATCCGCCTGAAACTGGCGTGGACTATGGGCCAAATCAGGAAGAAATGCAACAGGCGAAAAATAAGCTTGAAGAGACATTGAAGAATTTTGAGATAAATGCCTATGTGTCTGGCATTTATCCCGGTCCAGTCATAACCAGATATGAAATCACTCCTTCCCCCGGTGTGAAGATAAGCTCAATAGTTTCTCTGGCAAATGATATAGCTCTGGCAATGCGGGCTCAAGGCATAAGAGTGATACCGCAAATACCGGGGAAATCAGCCATAGGTTTTGAAATACCAAATGCAAGAAGAGCTAAAGTTGGGCTTAGGGAAATACTTGAATCTTCCAAATTCAATTCCGCCAATGGCAAGCTTGTATTTGCCATAGGCAAACATGCAGATGGTTCGCCAGCTGTGGCCAATCTTGAAACAATGCCTCATCTTCTTGTGGCGGGAGCTACCGGCAGTGGAAAAAGCGTTTTTCTTCAATCATTGATAATTTCCATACTATACAGAAACACTCCAGATGAGGTGAAATTTCTCTTTATAGATCCCAAAAGGCTTGAACTGACTTTTTATGAAGGCATTCCATATCTCTATGATCCCAAGGTAACCCCAGATAAAGTATCCGTGATAACAGATGCCAAAGAAGCGGCAAAATCTCTTGTCGCTTTGACAAGGTTAATGGATGCCAGATATAAAAAATTTGAGAGAGCAAGAGTAAAAAATATAGCATCCTATAATAAGTGGGCAGAACAGAATAATCAGCCAAAAGAATTTTATGTGGTTGTAGTGATAGATGAGCTTGCGGATTTGATGCTTCAGGCAAAAAATGTGGTTGAGGAAAACATACAGCGTTTGGCGCAGATGGCGCGAGCTGTGGGAATACATCTTGTTCTGGCAACGCAACGTCCCTCTGTGGATGTTATAACCGGTGTGATAAAGGCAAATCTTCCTTCCAGAATAGCGCTTCAAGTAAGCTCTAAGATAGATTCAAGAGTGATAATAGATATGCCCGGCGCTGAATCTCTGATAGGGCGCGGAGATATGCTGTATCTTGGCATAGAATTACAAAAACCTGAAAGAATACAGGGCTGTTATGTAAGCGAAGAGGAGATAGAGAAGATATCTGACTTTCTAAAAGATCAGGGCGCCCCCAATTATCCCGTTGAAAATGCGGCGGAAGATATGCAATTTGATACCGGGAAAGGCGGATCAAATGAAGAATTGATAGCCGCTTTGAAACTTATAACAGAGAGGAAAAAGGTCTCTCAGGATTTGCTTAAAGCTCATTTTGGATCTTCCGCTAGAGCTACGAATCTTTTAAGCATTTTGGAAGTGCGGGGCTTTATATTCAAGCCTGAGGGGACCAATCGCTGGCAAATTTTCTTTGATAAAATAGAAAATTTCTTAATAAAAGCGGAAGAGGCGTCAAAGGTAAATGGGGAGGAGCGATGAAAAAAATAGTGTTTTGTTCTTTTTTTCTTATGGCATCTTTGGCCATAGCTCAGGAAGGGAAAAAAACTTCTCAAGAAACTGTAATTGATAAATCAGTTGCGATTTCAACTGAAATACCTTCTGCCCGGGAGGCAATGGAAAAGCTAAAAAAATGGGACGAACAACTCAATTCTCTAAAAGCTACATTTACGCAAGAAGTAATTTTTAAGAATGCTGATATAAAGAAGAAAATAAATGGCAGTATAGCCTACAAGAAACCTGACAATTTGAAGGTAGAACATGTTTCGCCAAGAAAACAACTTATTATTACAGATAGAAAAAAAATTTTTATTTATAAACCAGAAGACAAAATAGCTTATGAAGCCGATTGGGAATACTGGAAAAAGAATTTGGACAATTCCCTTTCATCTTTGATTGATTTTGGCAATTATTCATCTCTGGCAGAGAAAAATTCGTCCAGTATCTATGTTGAAGGTAATTTATGGGTTTTGGAGTTGAGATCTAAAAAAAATCCTTCGGCTTATTTGCTTAAACTATTTTTGTCAAAAGAGGATTTTTTTCCTAAAAAAGCTTCACTGGAAGTGGGCGATTCAGTTATAATGACAGAACTTGAAGATGTATCTAAAAACATTGAGATAAAAAATGATGAATTTAAGAGGCCTTCCAAAGTGAAAGTGGAGAAAATATAATGACTATAGCCAATAGAATAACACTTAGCAGATTGGGACTGAGCGTTATTCTTTTTTTTCTGATAGTGCAAGAAACATTATTTTTTAATTCTCTGGCTTTGTTCATACTCATAATAGCAACAGTTTCAGACTATATTGATGGGAAAATAGCCAAAAGCACCAACACTGTGACAAGATTTGGGGCCATAGTGGATCCATTTGCTGATAAAGTGCTTGTGATGTCATGCTTTTTGGCTTTTGCTTCTATAAAAGGTCTCAATATCCCTCATTGGGGAATATTTCTGATAATAGTAAGAGAATTGGCTATTTCAACGCTTCGAGTTTTGGCGGCATTTCAAAATTATGTGCTTAAGGCTGAGGCTGCCGGAAAATTTAAGACACTTACACAATTTATTTCTATATATATGATACTCATCATACTTGTAATTAAGTCAGTAGAACCATCCTCTGAAATTCTGCTGGGGATTGTCACAAAAACCAAAAATTTTCCTTATTATCTCACATCAATAAGCGCTATTATCACCATTACAAGCGGCATAATATATGTGTTTAATCACTATAAAATGCTCAAAACATCCTGGGGAGAGAAAAAATAAGGATATTTAATTCGCTATTTCCCATTTTTATAAGTTATAATATTAGAGAGTTATGAAATTTTTTAGAGATATCGCTTTTATTTCTTTTATCGCTATTTTTGAATACTCTTTTGCTCAGGAAGCTAGTAGCCAGACTATAAATTCTGCTTTATCAACTGCGACAATTACACAAATCAATCAAGAGATTTCGACAAAGTCAATCAATGGAACAAATTCACCTATAAAAAAAGAATTTGAGTTTAATCCATCAAAAGTGAATATAAGTGGAATAGTCCTCTCTCCCACGGCATACAGAGGCAAAGGGGTAAACTCTATTGGCACGGCTTTGGATTTTAATGCCGCATACTATATTGGTAGACTTTATGGCAAGAATTCACTTTCGTGGACAACTGAGAAAAAAAATTATTTAGATAGAATAGGTGTGTGGTTGCTTGAAGCAGACGGAAAGATGCTGATACAAACAGAAGGGGAATATAGGCCCGCTATGGCAGCTGGAGTAAAAGGAATATTTAAGTTTAGAGATGCGCCTCAGCCTACCTTGAATAGCCCAAGTGTATCTGTAAAAGTTGACGACAAAAATACTAATACTTATGCCGCCGCATATCTTTCTATAACCAAGAGAATACACCCAAAATTTTTTGTAAATGTGGGATATACTGATGGGGATATGCCAAAAGTAATTTATCAAATGTCTGAATTTCTTTCAGAGTCAGCTTTAAAACTTGAAGGATATACTAACCCAAGACAAAAAATAGCCAATACTGCTTTCTATGGTGGATTTATATGGATGCTAAGAGAGAAAAATCCTATAGAACTTGAAATAATAGCGCCAGAAGGTGGACCTTTGTCTCCAAAGTTAATCAACTTGCAGATTGGAACTTTGCTAAAACTTAACTTTCAAGTTTCATATTTGACATATAAAGGTGGCTGGGAGTATCTGGGGCTTTTCAATTTTAGATATTCTTACTTCCCAAGATAATTTTCTTAAAGCATAAAAAGGCGACCGAGTGATTTTTCTAGTCTTCTTTCAACTGAAACTTAGAATCTATTTTTAAGATGAGCAATATATTTTTCAGCCAATGCCGCGCAATCAGAAAATGAAGCCGCTTTTTTCATGTCGGAATAGCTACCTTTGAAGTCACCTTCTTTGAATAGTATCCTTCCTCTAAGGAGATAATAATAACAATCTTTTTTACCTTTAATTTTCATAAGTTCTTTTACAAAATTTATAGCTTCCTTGTTTTTATCCGCTCTAAAAGCGAGCAAAGCCAGATTATAGAGTGTATTTGCATCTTTTTTGGTGTGATAAATATAACTTTTCATATCATCGTATGCGCGAACATAATTGCCCTGTTTCTCCAAAAAAAGCGCCCTTTCATAGAGATATCTTGAAGAGCCTTTTTCAATGGCGATAGAAAGAGCTCCAAAAGCTTCCTTTAATTTTTTCTGAGCGTTTTTTATCAGATAAAGCTGAAAAAGAGCTTCGCCATAATATGGATACTTATCAAGAAATAAGGAATTTTTTTCAAGCGCCTTATCATACTCTTTCAATTCAATGTAAATTTCAGATTCTTCTAAAAGAGCGTCATAGTAAAAATCGCCGCGCATTGATATAACTGTGTTTAAATCATCTAAAGCTTTTTTGAAATCTTTTTTTAATTTATAGGCTCTCGCTCTTTGGAAATATGCTTCATCCATTGTGGGGTCAATACTGATAGCCTTATCTGCAAGATCTTTCTGTAAATCATAATCTTTTTTTATTCCTCCATATATATCCGCCTTGAGTAGAAGAGCCTGAACCTCTGGATATCCAAGTTTTAAAGCCGCATCTGCCTCATTAATCGCTGAATCATAGTCTTTGAGATTCTTAAAAGCGACAGCCCTGATATATCTCAAAGCGCCATCTCTGGAATGATTTAAGAGGTCTTTTTCTGTGATTTTAAGGGCTTGTGAATAGTCTCCATCCATTAATAGTTTTTCAGCCTTTGAATAAAGGGGGGATTTAATTAAATCGAGAAAAGACCATCCTAAAAAGTAAAAGAGAGAAAATATAGAAAACACAATCAAGGCTATAAATTTTTTATGTCCCACATAAACTCCTGATAAAAATTGTACAAAAAATATAATCTTTTATTTCTTCTGTAACTTTTATTAAGCACTGACCAGCATTTTCTAATCTGAATTTGAATTAAGATTATTTTTATCCAGTCTTTCTCTAATATATTTCTAAGCAGCTTGTCTTTTGCTTCTCGCATTATCTTGTCAAATTCTTTGTATATAACTTGAAAT
>DYLH01000052.1 GCA_020722185.1 Candidatus Avelusimicrobium gallicola
CCCAGGTTCCCTACCTCTTCGCCATTTACAATACTATGGAACACACTATAAGTATAGCAGGCAATCGCGACAGCGTCTTGTCGCGGAAAAATTAAAAAAATTTATGATTTTTTCTGAAAGATTCTAGTTTTCTTCTTTAACCCACTGTCGTCCACATATAGTTTTATATTCGCAAAACCTGCAGAATTTCTCACTAATAGGAGGATAAAAAAAATCACTTTTCAATATATCTGCTATGGCAATTTTTATGGCTTTATCAAAAATTTCATTTCTATTTATTATAGGGCTTTCCATTATATTTTTTGAGCCAAGAGTTATGATAGAGGCGAATACATCTTTTGTTTTCTGACAATCTTCATATACCATGATATAAAGCGGCAACTGGATGGATCCACATCTCACACCCCAATCAAGTATTTCACCTTTTAAATCCTCATCTGAGATTTTATTGGAAGGGATATGTCCTTCGTATTTTGAAGATGTTTTATAATCCACAAGACATATGCCATCTGGCCTTTTATCTACCCTATCTATTTTGGCCATAATTTTGACCTTAAACTCATCTATATTTAAAAGACTATGATAATCCTTTTCACAAGACAAAACTTCGCAATCTATATGCTCTCTTAAATGAAAATCTATAAAATCTTTAGCTCTTTTTAAAATCTGGCTTTTTATCATATAGTCTTCAAGCCCTATTTGTAAAGGGAATTTTTTTTCTAAAACAGATTTTGCAATTTCTAATATTTCATCTTCTAGATCTTTTTTATTTTCAAGATTAAATTTAACTTTGATTTTTCTTGAAAAATACAAGCTCAATATTTCATGCATAAGCTCGCCGATATCTCTGCTTTCAATCCCATCTGATATGGCTCTCTCTTGCTTAATTCCAAGTACATAGTGATAATAAAAAGAAAGCTGGCAATTTAGATATCTTTCAATTGTGCTATAAGAAAAAGTTCTGCCTGCAAGCATTTGTTTTACTTTGTCTGTTTTTTTTATTTCCACTGGATTATGTTTATTGAAATTTATTTTTAAGCTTAGACTTTTCTTCTCAGCCAAGATATTTTTCTTTTCAAGTTCCCATTTTATTTTCTCAAGCAAAGGACTTGATTCCTTATTTTTGTCGTCTATGTAATAAATATGGGCATTTTTGCAAGATAAAATAAGATTTTCAAAATAGTAAGAGTAAATATCAAAGGTTGTCTTATATGTTGAAAGTTTGAGATTTTCTCTTATGGCAAAAGGCAAAATTGTATCCTCTTTCTTTAAAGATGGAAGTATGCCGTCATTTACATCCAGTATATAAATATTTTCAAAGTGCAGATTTCTGCTTTCAAGAAATCCCAGACATTGTACGCCCTCAACTGGCGAGCCCTTGAAAGGATGAGCGCTTGAAGAAAGGAAAGCTTTTATGAAAGAAAAATAAGCTGTCTTATTCTCAAATTTTACTCTGCCTAATTTAGATGAACGAGCCTCTGTTAATTTTTCAGATATTATGCCCGGGAAATAATTCCAATATGGATGTCTTTGAGCTGTGGAATTTTGGGATATAAAATCAACCACATTTGAGAGTTTGTCGCAAAAATCGCTTATATTCTCTATGTTTTCAAAAGGTCTTATAAATATATTATGTATTTTAGATATAGCCTCATTTGTGGAGATTTTTTCAAAACTTTCCAAATCCATTCTAAACATGAAAGGCGTATCAGATAGAGTATCCCTCAACTCCTGTAAGAATTTTCTGGTTTCCTCGCTCGACCCGGCAACATTTAAATTCTTCACATAAGGATGCATAATAAAGGCTATATACTCACTAACAGCATATTGCCCCGCATCTACTTGTTGTGAAGAAAGCAGATTAAAAAGTGACTCAAGCATTGAATATATAGGCGTCATTTTAAGAGGATAGCCAGCTGAGATATTGAACTTTTCAACTTCGCTCAAAATATTTTCCAGAATCGGCAATATCATATCCGAAGAGGGCAAAATTATAGCTGTTCTCTTATCGTATTTGATATTATTCTCTATCAAATCTTTCTTTAATTGCATCACCTCTTCATGAGCTCCGCCAAGTTTTCTTATAGTTATATTATTTTCGGCAAATTCTTCTTTAGATTTGATATCACAATTTTTAAATGGAATATATTTTTTTAGCAAAGGAGAAGATGTATAAATAAATCTGGCATTTTTATATGAATTGATGGCTAAAAATATTTCTTTTTCACTTTTGGTAAGAGCAAAAAATCCGGCAAAAATAATATTTTCATATTTTGAAAAATCTATTTTGCTTGCTATCTGTGCCACAAAATCATATTTCATCGAACGAGTGTATATGCCTTCTTTTTCGCACTTATCATAAAACCTTTCATATAGCTGAGAGAACCTGGCATATTTTTCTCTCATACCATCCAATTCTTTCAATGCGCCGCCAAGTTTCTCATCCTCCTGCCTTATAAGGTAGTCAAAATCCTTTATATCTTTTGGCTTTAATCCATTTATCTTAAACTCCTCAAAATCAGACATAATCTTATATGCCCATGGGAAGAATAAATCAAGCGAAAAAATTTCTTTTTTTAAACCTGTTATCTCAATTGAATATTCAGAAAAATCTTCATAAAGCATAGAGATGATGTCTAATTGCCCAGCATTTTTCCATCTTTTATTGCTTTGACTTTTTTCAAAAATGTCATTTATAAAATCATCTATGGAAAAACACTCAGGAGATTTGAATGGCTTGCCCATTTTTTCATAAAGAACTAGACTCAGGAAATAAGCAGGCCTGCGATTTGGGAATACAATAATGTTTTGGGAAATATCTTGAGAAGACATTATAATATCAGCAATCTTTTCAATCAGATTTTCCGCAGGACTTATAATTTTTATTTCAGCCATAAAAAACTTTTCCTTTTTTTGCTATCAAGGCTTGTAAGAAGCAATCTCTATAGTTTCTTGCCTATCGATATAATAAATTATCCCTTTGGATTCCTTGCCAAGAGCTTGTGAAACAGTTTTTACATATTTTTCTATCTGCTTTGAATAATCAGCGGGAGAGCCTGTTTTATAGTCTATTACATAGGCCTTATCCTCATCAAGAACCAATCTGTCCACACGCAATACAGCCCCTTTCTCGCCTATAAATTCCTCCTCAGTTTTTATAATTCTGTTTTCCCGCTCTTTGAAATACTCTTGCAAATTTAAACAAGTCTTTTTTATATTTTCAATAATTTCTCTTTTTCCATCTTTCCATTGAATACCGTAGAAATCAAAGGCTCTTTCAACTAAAATAGATATATTTTCATCATTAATCTCTTTCTCATATTTTATTGCGGATAGCGCCTTGTGATATACATTTCCACGTAATGTTTCCACACTGTCGCCTTCTCCATTTTTAATGAAGTCATATATTTTTTCCAAAGACCCCACCTTGACATCAAGATAGTCTATGTTTGTATCTGTTTTTTGCAGATTTGTGTTCTTTTTGCCTTTTTCAAACTCTTCAAACAGCGACAAAAAATTCTTAGTACTAGGTGTGATTTTAACTATATTCACCATCTCATATTCAGCCCTAGTCAAAGCAACATAAATCGTATTTAGATTTTGTATTTCATCATCCCTTTTCTCAATTGCTTTTATCAAATTAAGTTCCTCTGAGATCTCCGCCATTTTATCAGTTATTCTTCTAAGACTCAAAAAATCTTTCTCAGCGCTATAATATATCTTTTCACCGCCTGGCCTTTTCCACGATTTGCTATCAAATATATTTATAACCCCCGCAAAACCAAGCCCCTTAGCTTTGTGGAAAGTCATCACACGCACTGACTGAGCAAATTCAGGCAGTCTAACAGAAAAATTTTCATCATCATATGATGCATTGGTAACTTTTTTTAGAAAATCTGAAATACTGCCAAGTCCCTGAGAATTGAGAGAATAAGCGATATCACACATCTTAATTAAAAAAGCTGTTTCTGAAGAAAAATTCTCATAAATCTGAAAATCTCTGAAAATAAGATTTATAATCTCATAACAAGTAAGATAACCACTCTTAGAAAATAGATTTTCAAAAAATTTTTCCCATAAAGACGGAAATTTTTCTTTAAAAGAGGCATAAAGAAGTTTTTTTTCAGAACTTGCTTGAGTAAAAAATTCAAAGATTTTTTCTTTTTTTTCTTCTGAAACAGATAAAAAAACTTCTCCTAAAATAAATGTAGCAAAGGAAAAATTGTCTGAAGGATTATCTAAAAAAGTTAAAAACGAGATCAGTTCAGATATAGTCTTCCTCTTTCTTATGTCCAGAGAGCTAAAAGACGCGGCTGGGATTTGCGCCTCCGCCAACCATTCAACAACTCTTTCAACCTCACTATTCTTTTTCACAAGAACGGCAATCCTTTCAAGAGGAAGTCTACCTGCCATATCCTTAACCGTAAGTATAAATTCTTTTTTAAGGTCTTCCTCCCTCTCTCCTCTTTTAGCCTTTATAACTTTAACACTGACATATCCCTTATCCTTTCTATCTGCCATAGGCTTCTGCCTGCAATTCAAAAGCCCTGTTACATCATCTCCGACATTTACATGTAAATATTTCTTAAATTTTTCACTTGAGAAAAAAGAATTGACATATGAAATTATTTCTCCGCCACTTCTATAGTTTATGTCTAAATTAAATTTCTCCACTTTTTTTTCAAGAGGCGCCGTGTTCATATATGCATCAACACGGTTGTTTGAAAAGTCGCTCATTATCCTATAATCAGCATTTCTAAACATATATATGGCCTGTTTAACATCTCCTATCAAAAAAAGCGATCCCTGCCTAGAAATAGCGTCTTCTATGAGGGGTCTTAGTATATCCCACTGGGCCAGATTGGTATCTTGGAATTCATCTATAAGGAAATGATTTAGTCTCGCAGCTAATTTAAGATATATCTCAAATACTGATTTTCCCTTGATGTGCTTTGACATTTCCGATGTTATCCTTGAAAGGCTCACTTTTTTGTCCCTGAGACGGAAGTCGTCAAAAGCTGTTTTAAATTTTATGTAAAAATCTGCATAAGAATTGTAGAAAATCTTGGATTCGTCTTCATAATATTTTTTAAGCAAAGCATTTATCTCGCTTATACTGGTCCAAAAAAATAATTCTAAATCCTTATTAGATTCCAGCTTTTTTTTAATTTTTACTGAATTGTAAAATCCAGCGCCATTGGGATTATAGAGATTCATTAACAGATTATAATCTTTTCTTTCAATAGCCTCTTTCACTTTACTTAGATAAAATTCTTTAAGTTCCTTTTTATTCTGAGAAAAATCTCTCATTTTCTCTATTATTTTTTTTCTTAAATCAGAATGATTCTTAAGATCTAATTCAATGGTTTTTATATCCAAGAGATACTTATTCTCTTTTTCCATGAATTCAGAGAATTTATCTTTTATCTCACCAAGCGGATTAAAAATAAATCTGTCATTTTCAACACTATTTTGCGCCTTCAAAAATTCATCCACTATTTCTTTCCCCTTTTCAAGCTCAAAGGAAGAGAAAAAACCAGATAAAACCAAATCTATCAGCTCTTTATCATTAAAGACAACCTCATAATCTGGCGGAACACACAACTCGTCAAGTGAAACAGACAATATTTTAAGAGTGAAACTATCTATCGTTCCAACATTAAAATCTGGATATGAAGAAAAAATCTGCATGAGGGCTTCATCCGCTTTTTTTGACATTTCAGCTTCATCTATTGAAACAATCTCATACATTTCCTTCCTTTTTTCCTGGCTAAAATACATATCTTTGAGAAATTTCAATATTCTGCCTTTCATTTCCTTTGTGGCATTTTCAGTAAAAGTTATTGCCAGCATACTTGATAAGGAATTTTTATTTATTTTTGGTGAAAGCAGAAACTGCAAATATCGGTTTGAAAGATTATATGTCTTGCCTGAGCCAGCGCTGGCAGCCAAAAGAAAGGCATGCGGGAAATGAAGTTTTTCATCTTTGATAGGAAAAGATATATCCTTCATTCTTTCATTTTTAGGCATAAAAGAATTATACAACTTTATGAATTTTTCGCTTCTTATCAGTGTTTATGGAATATAAAAATCAACATTATGGCTATACCCAAGAGTAAAGCAAGAAAGTGCATTGCTCCATTTTTCTGAGGATTTCTCAAAGATGGGATCAAGTCCGACATAGCCACATATATCATGCTGGATGCTGAAAAAGCCAAAGCATATGGGATAGCCCACTTAAAAGTATCTGTGGTCAGCAATGCCAGAATACCGCCAAATAAAGCGACAAAGCCAGATATCAAGTTCCAAACAAGCGCTCTTGTTTTTGAAAACCCGCTGTTTAGCAGTATGGCAAAATCTCCAACTTCCTGTGGAACTTCATGGGAGAATACTGCAATGGCTGTACCTATCCCCAGAACATTAGATTGTGAAAAGGCTACTCCTATAGCTATACCGTCTATGAAATTATGCACACTATCTCCAAGTATCACCATGTGACCCGAGGCAGAATGTAATTCACAATCTTTTTTGTGGCAATGTCTCCACAGGAGAGTCTTTTCAAGAAGAAAAAATATCAATATCCCCAAAAGAAGCGCAGACATGACAGACATAGGTTTAAGTTGTGTCAATGCCTTTGGCAACATTCCTAAAAATCCAGTAGATAACAAAACTCCCGTGGCATAATTAATCAACCATGGCATGACTTTTTCTTGTGACTTATCACTCAATAAAAGCAAAATTCCCGCGCATAAAACGGAAATAACATTACCCAATATAATGGCAATAAAAACTGTTGTCATAAATATACTCCTAAAATTCTATATAAATTTGAGAGTCTTTTCCCATATACTACAAATTTCTTTTTTCATCTGATCATTATTATATTCAACCAATGGAATTCCTTCAGTAACTGCCCTGCTGGCGTCCTGGTTAAATGAAATTCTTCCTAAAATAGCGATTTTCAATTCACCACAAAGGCGCTCTATTTCTAAAGTATTGACCTCATTTAAGTCCCATTTATTTATTATCACCGCAGAAGGAATATTAAATTGCGAGGCGACTTCGGCCACGCGTTTCATATCATGCATTGCAGAAAGTGTCGGTTCAGTTACTATGACAGCAAGATTTGCTCCAGACAAAGACGCCATTAATGGACATCCAGTCCCGGGCGGACCATCTGCTATTATCAAATTTGCTTTTGTCTTTGAAGCTATGTCCACAGCCATCTGTTTTATCTTACTGACCAATTTACCAGAGTTTTCCTCCCCAATACCCAATTCTGCGTGAACAATCGGACCATATTTTGTACTTGACACAAACCACCTGCCAGATATTCTTTCTCTCATCTCAATAGCCTTTACAGGGCAAACTCTCCAACAAAGTTCGCATCCCTCACAAGAAAAAATATCTGATTTGAAATCCTCGGATATGGCGTCAAATCGGCATACTTCACGACATTTACCGCAAGCAATACATTTGGACTGGTCTATAACAGCGTATTTGCCTCCAGAAAAATAATTGCTTTCTTGTATCTGAGGATGCAAAAGCAAATGCATATCAGCTGCATCCACATCACAATCTACTATCACAGGCTTTTCAGCTAAAGCGCAAAAAGAAGCGGTAATAGTTGTCTTTCCAGTTCCACCCTTGCCACTTATAACTACTATATGTTTCATAATTTAACCGCACAGTGAACTTTTATTTTTTCAATTAATTCTATAAAGAAACTTTTATATTTATCTTTGGTCAATAAAAAAGCGTCGCCTTTAGAGTAAAGTTTCGCTATCTCTTTGTCAAAAGGAATTGAACCAAGCAATACAATGTTCATTTTTTCACAATAGTCATCAATGATTCTTGAATCTGTAGCTCGATTTACAAGGACGCCAAATTTAAGCCTCATTTTTTTTACCGTTTCCACGGCTAAATTTAGATCATGTAAACCAAATGGTGTCGGCTCTGTGACCAACAAACAAAAATCACTGCCTTTAACAGCATTCATCATTGGGCAAGAAGTGCCAGGCGGACAATCTAGTATAACTGTCTTATTTTTGTTTATTTTTTTCTTAACTTCTCTTATAAGCTGGGGAGATTTAATTTCACCTATATCTAACTTGCCGCATACATATTCAATACTACCGCTGCGTCCTATTTCTATTATGCCAATTTGTTTTTGCTTTTCGCTAATGGCTTTCTTTGGACAATACATCGCGCAAGCGCCGCAATTGTGGCAAAGATGCGGCAAGAAAAGAACATTTCCCTCTTTGGATATCGGCTTGAAAACATTTATTGCCTTAAAAGCGCACACATCAGCGCAAATGCCGCAATAATCGCATTTGTTTAGATCAACTTCTGGTAATGGAAGCGAAACAGATTCAGTTTTTTCAATTTGAGGTTTAAGAAATATAGCATCATTTGGCTCTTCCACATCGCAATCAATTAATTGCACATTTTTCAAAGAAAGAGCGATATTTACAGCAACTGTAGTTTTGCCAGTACCGCCTTTTCCACTTGCAATAGAAATTATCATTTACTTACGGTCTTATATTCCTCAATAGCCTGTTTAACAGTTTTTGTCCCACTTAAGCCTACAACTGCTTTTATTTTTGCAGCCTCAATAGCTGATTTAGCATTTGGGCCAAGACTCCCTGTCAGCACAGCATTGACTCCATGAGCGGACAATTGCCTCACAGCTTCTGGTCCAGCGCCGCCCTGCATTGATTCAGCACTATTCTTAATTGAAACAAACTCCATATTTTCTGTATTTACAATGATAAAGTAAGGCGCTCTGCCAAATTTCTCGCTTACTGCTGATTCTAAAGTTTCACCCATTGACGAAATAGCTATTTTCATTTGTTCTCCTTAGTGGCAGCCATGTTCACTGCTTTCGTGACAAGCATCTATACCCTCATCGAGTTTAGATCGCAACAGTTGAGACACGGCATCCTTTGCGCTACCTTGAAAACTAAATATCTTAACACCAGCATTGATAAACTTCTGCTGGGCATTATACCCCATGCCACCAGCTATCACATGTGTTACTCCATATTTTAAGATTTCATTCACCGCTAGGCATGCTCCCCCGCCGTGCTGAGCGCCATTAGTAACCACTTTGGAATCTTTCACTTTTCCATTTTCCACTTCAACTATAAGGAAATGACTACATTGCCCAAAATGGGGACAGACATCGCTTTCCATACCGGCATCATCACCAAGCGTTATACCGATTTTCATTAAAACCTCCTAAATTCTGAAATATATTGTTCAACTAATTTTTTTCAAGGTCTCTGACAGGATCAGATTTATCAGGCGCAATTGCCCCAAGCCCTCGCCTGCGTCCAAGTCCTCGTCCTAATCCACGCCCAGAACCATTACCGAATCCTCGTCTTAGACCTCGCGCAGATCCACCACCACAGGGGCCTCTTCTGCCACCTATGGGTCCTGAGCCAAATGGTCCAGTTCCATCTCTTCTAGGCATATTGTCCTCCCTATCAAAACAAATGCAAAGAAACATCTGTTATTGATAATTACTATCAATATTTTATATTTATTTATTCCCCCTTGTCAATGATTTGGAAAATGTCCATTTTTAATAGGCAAAATAATATTTGGAAGGATGAGCCTTTGGAAATTACACA
>DYLH01000053.1 GCA_020722185.1 Candidatus Avelusimicrobium gallicola
AATTGCCGGGAGACAGGATTTAATAAAATTCTTTCTTAAATAATTTAATGAAAGGAAATTATCTCTTCTTTGCTCAGAGTTCTCCATTCGCCTGGCGAAAGTCCATCCACACTGACTTTTCCTATTGATAATCTAAAAAGACGCAAAACTGGAAATCCTACAGAAGCAAGCATTCTTCTCACCTGCCTATTTCTTCCCTCATCAATGGATATTTTAACCCATGAAGTGGGAACAGTTTTTCTCGCTCTTATTGGAGGAACTCTTGGCGGAATAGATGGCTCAGCTATTTTGCTTGCCAGAATAGCTTTTGCCGGACCGTCTTTGAGTATAACTCCTTTCATAAGTTTTTCAACAGCTTCTAAAGTTATATCTCTTTCAACCTGAACAAGATAAACTTTTTCTTTTTTTGAGTATGGAGAAGAAACTTTATTATTAAAAATTCCATCATCGCTAAGTATCAATAGTCCCTCGCTGTCGTGATCCAGTCTCCCACAAGGATAAATACCTTTTGGCAAAAAAAAATAAGACAAACCTTTATGTCCATGTCTGTCTGTAAATTGACTTAAAAAACCATAGGGTTTATTGAAAGCTATGTATTTCATAGAAAGCAAAATATTATGTTATCATATTATTAGGATGCATTTCGAATTTATAGATGAACAGGAAAAGTTTGAAAAAGCTACAAAAAAGATTGCTGCCTCAAGATATCTCGGCATAGACACAGAGTCGGACAGTCTATACAGCTACTATGAAAAACTCTGCCTCGTCCAGATAGCCTGTGAACACAATATTTATCTTATCGACACACTTAAACTCAATATTTCATCGCTTAAGGAAGCATTTGAAAATCCCAATATAAGAAAGATTTTTCATTCAGGCGAAAGCGATATACCTCTTATAAAAACAAAAGCAGATTGCGCATTTAGCAATATATTTGATGTAATGGTAGCAGCAAAATATTTAGGCATAAAAAAATGCGGATTGGACAATCTGATAGAAAGATTCTTTTCAATCAAGCTTGACAAGAAATATCAAAAAGCTGATTGGGGAGAAAGGCCAATAAAAGCTGAAATGTTAAATTATGCCGCTATGGATGTTTATTATCTCAAAAAGCTTAAAGATATTTTGATACCAGAACTTAAAAAAGCAAAGATTTTTGAAGAATTTATGATACATTGCGAACAATTTTCAAAGTTGCCGCCAAAGAAAATTAAAATTAACACATCTGGGTGGCTAGATTTACCCGGAGCCAGAAATATGACATGGCCATATTCAGCATGTTTAAAAGAACTATGGATATCAAGAGAAAATACTGCGAAAGAAAGAGATCTCCCTACATTTAAAATAATTTCAAATGAAGCTATTTTGAGTATGGCAAGAGAACCCCAGAAAGCTTTAAAAAATCCTCTATCATTTAAGGGTATTTCTCCATATGTCCTTTCCAAACACGGCGATTGGATAAGAAAAAGCATAGAAAAAGCTCTTAACTCAGTCCCTGAAGAAAAAGTTTTCAAAAAAAAATCTGACCATTCTCATATGGAAGAAATAAAAAGAAAATTTGGCATTTTAAGAGAATGGAGAAAAAAAATGGCAGAAGAGAGAAAGCTTTTTCCAGAACTCATACTTACAAATGATATATTGTGGAAAATAGCGCTACAAGAAAATCCTTCAATACAAATCATAGGTGAGATAATAGGAAATGAATATAAAACCTCTCTCTATGCCTCTCAATTAGTTGGGATTTTGTCAAACATTGAGTCAGGAAATAAATTATGAAAAAAGTATCTAAAAGAATAGGATTTGCCGGACTTGGAACTATGGGCAAGCCTATGGCAATAAACTTAGTAAATAAAGGCTTTTCTATCTCTGTTTACAACAGAACCAGAAACAAAACAGAAGAATTTGAGAATATGGGATGCGCCGTCGCGGCCACACCCAAGGAACTTGCTAAGATTTCAAATGTATTAATAACAATGGTTCAAGATGATAAAGCTTTTTTTTCTATTTTAGATGGGCCTGAGGGTCTTTTGCCCAACGCTTATCCCGGTTCTTTTCTTATAAACATGAGCACCATAAGCAGAAATGCCTGTATTAAAACTATGGAAATGTGTTTTGAAAAAGGTGTTAAATTTATAGATTGTCCCGTTGCAGGCAGTAAGCCTTTAGCTGAAAAAGGAAATCTTGTCTTGCTTTGTGGAGCGGATAAAAAAGACCTTGATGAAAACAGAGATATACTTTTAAGTATGGGCAAATCTATTGTGCATGCAGGTCCCCCTCCTGCTGGAACATCTCTTAAATTGTGCGTAAATCTTCTGCTTGCTCAGATGACTTCTGGACTTTGCGAAAGCGCTTCTCTCGCCGAAAAATTGAGCATAAATCCATCCTTAATATTTGAGACAATAAAAAATAGCCCAGCCCTTGACTGCGGTTATTTCAGGATGAAAGAAAGAAATATACTCAATGAAGATTTTTCGCCAGCCTTTTCAGTAAAAAATATGCTTAAAGATCTTAAATACATAAATGAAGCGGCCAAAATAAAGGGGCTTAGTCTTCCAATATCTTTCATGGAAGAAAAAATATATGAAAAAACCTTAAAATCTGGATTTTATGATGAAGACCTTACTGCCCTGTTGAAAGTTTTGAAAAGTTAAGCTAATATATAGATATGCTCAAACAAAAAATCAAGGAATTTGTGCTTAGAGTAGGTATAAAAAATAATTTTCACAAAATTCCTTATTGGATGATTGCCGTACTTGTCATCTGCTTTTTCCTCTCAATTTATCTCCTATACTTCAATCTCTCAAGTTACTTCGACGCAAATTCTTGCGAATCCTGTTCCAGATAAACCATACAAATCACACAATTGGAATAAAACAAGCTAAAAATGATAAAATTTAAATTATGAACTTGAAAGAAGAATTCAAAAAGGGTCTAAGCAAAAATATTATTTTTCTTGGTATAGTGAGCGGACTCACGGATATATCAAGCGAAATGCTTTACCCTATTGTTCCGATATTTCTTTCATCGGTTTTAAATGCCCCTATGAGCGTTATAGGATTTATAGAAGGAGTGGCAGAATCTACAGCAAGCTTCTTGAAAATATATGGGGGACGCCTATCTGACAAATATAAGAAAAGAAAACCATTTGTAATTGGAGGATACTCCCTTTCAGCAATATCAAAACCACTCATGGCTGCCGCTTTTACTTGGCATTTTGTCTTGCTTGCAAGATTTATAGATAGATTGGGCAAGGGGTTAAGAACTTCAGCTAGAGATGCTTTAATATCCTCTTCAACAACAAAGGAACATTGGGGCAAGGCTTTCGGCTTTCACAGGGCAATGGACACATTCGGAGCCGCCACAGGACCGCTTTTAGCCTTGCTTTTGCTTAAAATAATGGGAGAAACTCCTCAAGCTTATAGAAAGATATTTATTCTGGCCTTTATTCCAGCCATTATAGGCGTTATTGTCTTGATATATTTTGTCAAAGAACAAGCGCCTTTAAATCCTCAATCTTTTGCTAAATCTAAAATTTCAGAAATCTCCAGTATATCTCCTGAATTTAAGATTTTTACAGTTTTTTATCTTGTCTTTTCTCTTGGCAATTCTTCAGACGCCTTCCTCCTGCTTAAAACAAAAAGTCTTGGATTTACCACAGCCGCTGTGATAGTTGTTTACTTCATATACAATATAGTCTATGCCTCACTTGCCACTCCGGCTGGCTGGCTTTCCGATAAAGTGGGAAAGATAAACTCCCTTGTTTTTGGACTTATCATTTTTTCTATTGTGTATTTTTTCTTTGGCATAAATCAAAACAAAAATTTAGTTTGGGCTCTCTTTGCCCTTTATGGTTTTTATGGGGCATTTAGCGAAGGGATATATAAGGCAATAATATCTCACTTAAGCCCGGAAGAGAAAAGAGCTACCGCTATGGGTATTTTTCAAGGCCTGCTTGGCTTCATGATGTTTACATCGAGTTTTCTGGCTGGTCTGCTTTGGGATAAGTTAGGTAAAGAGTACCCTTTCTATTTCGGATCTGCTACTGCTATTCTGTCTGCTACAATGATATTTTTCTGGGCTAAGACAAAGAATATAAGGATATGAACATACTGAAAGATGTCTTAAAAAATGAAGTTTATCCCGCTCTTGGCTGCACAGAACCTGTTGCCGCCGCTTACGCATGCGCTGAAGTTTCCATGCTTTTGAAACCTAAGGATTTCAAAAATTTCAATCTTTCAGTTGTAATGGATCCGGGCACTTATAAAAATGGCTTTGCTGTCAAACTTCCAAACACCAATGAGGAAAAGGGCAATCTGATTGCTTGCGCTCTTGGTCTTTTAATAGCTAAACCAAATCTTAAATACTCAATTTTTTCACAAGCTGATACAAGTCTACTTAAAAAAGCTTTGGAAATCGCCAAAAGTGGAAAAATCAAATTATCAATAGACTATACAAAGAAAGATTTTTTCATAGAAGCCACTCTAAAATCTGGCGACAAAAATGCAGTGTGCGCGCTAAGCAAAGGACATTTTAATGTTTCTTTCCTCTCATTAGATGGAAAGGTCCTGAAATCTTCAACCACAAAGGAAAAGAGTCTAACCTATAAGGAATTTTTAAAAAATGCATCTTTTGGCGATTTAATTCGCTGGGCCAAAGAAGCTGACAAAAGTGATTTATCATACATAAAAAAAGGTGTTTTAATGAATCTTTCAGTCTCTCAGAGAGGGCTTGAGACTGGCAATACCGCCTCGATACTAGAAAAGGTTTATGGAGATGGGCTGATGTCTGGGGTATGCGCTCAAGCCCAGATAAAAGCCGCGGCAGCAACAGATGCAAGGATGAACGGGATAGCACTTCCAGTGATGTCAAGCGGACAAAGCGGCAATCAGGGTGTGGTCGCATCGATACTGCCATACATATATGGCAAAAATACTCAAAAAAGCGACGAGAAAATATATAAAAGCATAGCTCTAGCTCATCTCATAAATGCCTATATAAAAACCTTTCTTGGCGAGCTCTCCCCCATATGCGGATGCGCGGTTTCTAGCGGTGCAGGCGCGGCCTGCGCTATAGTATTTCAAGAAACAGAAGATGAAAAGAAAATAGAAGCCGCTGGCAGAAATGTAATAGCTGACCTGGGCGGAATGTTTTGCGATGGGGCAAAGCCTGGATGCGCGCTCAAGGTGGCATCTTCATGCAATTGCGCTTTTAGATCAGCTATGCTGGCTCTTAATGGCTGGGCTGTTGATGAAAAGGAAGGTTTTTCAGAAAAAACTTTTTCTGATACAATCAAAAATCTAGCTAGATTAAGCATTGTCGGAATGTCGGCTGTGGATTCTCTGATAATAGAAACTATGGCGCAAAAGAACTGATGTATTCAATAATACTTGCCGATAAATCATTTGAAATAAAAAATCTGGAAAGGACACTTGAAAGACTGGGCAAAACACGGTCTGATTTCATGCAAAATTATGGAATTCTCGCGCGAGGTTTATCCTTGCAAAAGGCTTCAGAGCTAAGCGATTTATTGAGGAAAGATTTTTCAATTAAAACTGTATGCATAAAAGAATTAAACATAAGTCTCCCTTTAGTTGAAGAAGTTTCTGGTTTATCTTTAATTGGTAATATGTTTTTTGATGGGAAAGAAAAAATTCCAATTGACAGTCTGAAGGCAATAGCGCTTTTTCAATTAAAAGTTTGGGGAAAGAATAATTCTCCATTTTATTATCGGAATAATTTTTTAGATTCTGTCAGAAAAATTGAGAAAAGCATATTTGCCCAATTTTATTTTAAGAACAAGAGAATTATGATAAACTCCGAGAACTTTGATTATTCAACGATAATTAGATATCTGGAGAATTCATGCCAAAGCAATTTAAAAAAGTTGATTAAAACCATAATAGAAATAAAGCCGTCTTTAACAAACAAGACATTAGATTTATTTCTTTTGAATAAAGATATAGAATATTTTACTTATGAAGATTCTGTTTTTTTTGACAGAGAATTAATATGGCTTAAAACAGTTTCAGAAAAAGGATAAAACAACTATGAGCAATAAAAAATATTTTTCTTTGCATGCGCACTTTTACCAGCCCCCAAGGGAAAACCCCTGGACAGGAGAAATCCCCATTCAGGACTCCTCTTTCCCATATGACAATTGGAACAATAGAATATTTATGGAGTGCTATTTGCCAAATCTTTATGGCAGAATAAAAAATTACAAAAACGAAACACTTGAAATAGTAAACAACTATGAATATCTTAATTTCAATTTCGGGCCCACACTTTTGAATTGGCTTGAAAGAGAATATCCATTTTATTATTCAAAACTTGTCGACACTGTAATAAAAGTTAAACAAAGAAAAGGATTTTCAAATGCAATCGCCCAGGGATACAATCACACGATAATACCTCTTGATGATTTTTCAAACAAGATACTTCAAATATCATGCGGCATTTCCGATTTTGAAAGAAGATTTGGATTTAAACCAGAAGGATTTTGGTTGCCAGAGACTGCTGTAAATATGGACACACTGAGAATCCTTATTGATAAAGGGATAAAATATGTAATACTTGCGCCATATCAGATAAGAAATATAAAAGATATATCCACAGGCAAGCCTGTTTTAAAAAGAGATTCAGCTCCATGTATTATCTATGATGTTTCTCCAGAAGGAAAGAAAATAAAGGAGCGCAGCATAATAATATTTCCTTACGATGGAGAGCTTTCTAAAAAGGTGGCATTTGACGATATAACTAAAAATTCTTCAACTTTTGTTCAAACTATCTCGTCTTTTTATAAAGAAAATTACAATAAACCTCAACTATTCATCATTGCCTCAGACGGAGAGACATATGGGCATCATCATAAATTTGCAGATTTGACTCTTTCATATACTTTCAAATATGAATTAGCCAAAAGAGATATAGAAGTTGTTTCTCTTTCTGAATATCTTTCGATTTGCCCACCTCAATTTGAGTGTGAATTAGACCCCGGTCCTGATATGGATGGAACATCCTGGAGCTGCGCCCATGGGCTTAGAAGATGGAAGGGCGGATGCAATTGTGGTGATGAAGGAAAATATGACACAACATGGAGAGCGCCTTTAAGAAGCGCTATGCAATGGCTTTCAGTTGTTGCCAACGATATCTACAAAGAGGAAGGGTCTAAAATATTTTTAGATCCAGAGAAAACGGCTATTAAACATTGCGACACTCTTTCAGATATGAATAAAATAGATGATTTTCTCTCATTAAACATGAAACCTGAAATATTTGATAAGAGCAAAGCGATGAAACTTTTGGAACTTAAGAAATATTCCATGTTTATATTTACAAGTTGCGGATGGTTTTTCAATGATATATCCAGAATAGAGACTAGACAGATTTTAAAATATGCGGCCAGAATAGCTCAGATAGCTGAAGAATTTGGTTTTAGAGGTATCGGAAGAATATTTGCTTCAATACTTGAAATGGCCAAGTCAAATTTCAAAGATATACTAAACGGTAAAAAAATTTATGAGCAAGAATCCTTGATGTCTTGTATTACTCCTGAGATGTCGGCAGTTTATCTTGCTATAAGGGCTTACCTTTTTGGAGGAAAAAGAAAAAATTCTAGATATTTAATTGAACTTTCTCAAGGAAATTTTTTATTTAAAAATTCTCATATTTCTTGTAAGGTCATTGACAAAGAAACTTTTTTAAACACAGAATACACAATTGAGATAATAGAAGATAAAGAAGAAAATTTTAAGTTTTCAGTGATAAATAAAGGTTCAGGCAAGAGCAAAACATTTGGGATATCCGCATACCCACAGGAACTTCAAAAAGAGCTGATAAATTTACAGCTTTGCATACTAAAAATGAAAAACATTTCAAGTTTTGAAAATCTCTTTTTCTCGTATAGAAGAATTCTCGAAAAAAATCCTGGCGTGATGTTTTATAATTTTGAAAATGTTTTAAGTGAATTAAAACTTCTTTATACCCAGATAGCTAAAATAAAATTAAAACAATTTCTCCTTGAACCTTCCATAAAAAATCTCAACGAGATCAAAGAATTAATACATTATGCTGAAGATGTAAAAATAAACGCAAAGATAGAGCTTTCCCCAGATATAGCAGGCCTTATGCCAGTTTTTTGTAATTGGATTTTTTCAAATAAACCAGAAATAAAAACAGCTAAAGAAATAGAAGAAATCCTTTCAAAATTTGGACTATACGAATTAAGATTTCACATAGAAAATTATCTTTACGAAGTTAGCAATTATGTTTCACAAAAAGAGTATATCGACAGCGACATAATCGCATAGGTGAGTAAGTTACAATTTTCTAAACTGCTAAACTTCCAAATACCAAAGTTTCAAAGTTTGAAAAATTACGACCTTTCAACTTTCAAACTCAATTTCTTAATATCTATTTTCTATTCTCTACTATTAGACTTTTTCAGGGAA
>DYLH01000054.1 GCA_020722185.1 Candidatus Avelusimicrobium gallicola
ACTGGCGGAGAGAGTGGGATTCGAACCCACGGTACGGGTTTACACCCGTACAACGGTTTAGCAAACCGCCGCCTTCAGCCGCTCGGCCATCTCTCCGCAATAAAATATGCAGGAAAAGCATCCGATCAGAAAGTCGGACAAATTCCACACCAAGAAATTATACAAAATTAAAAGAACTTATTTTTCAAATATTGAAGTAAAGCTTATATATATTTCCTCTTTGTTTTTTTGGGTAAATTTACCTCTTGTTTTGCCTATAAATTGGTATGATATTTCATGTTTTTCAGAATTGGCTTCCATTATTATATCGGATCCTTTCTCATCCTTGCAAACTGCTATATATCCTTCAATGGTTTTTGTCCTTATCCATTTTCTGTAAATGTCTTTTTTTGAATTTTTGGCGCATTTGTTTTTATATGCGTCAATAAGATCTTGCATTGGGGTTTTTGTGGTGAAAGATCCAAATTTTCCTTCAAATTTGCAATTTTTATCTCCACTTACTGTTAGAGAAGTTTCATCATCTTTTTTTATTTGGCATTCTTCAGGAAATAATATTTTAAATGTCGACAACTCATAGGGTTTATACCCTTTCAAAATTTTTATATCTTTCTTTATCGTATTCTTATCTTCTTCTTTTTTATTTTGATTAACTTCATTTTCTTTTGCAATTTCTTTTTGAGCATTTTCTTGCTCTTTTTTTAGATTTTGATTTTTGATTTCAACAGGTTTGGGTGCTTCTTTTTCGATTTTTTTCTCGGTTTCTTTACTGACTTTTTTGTCTTTTTTATAATATTTTGAATTATTTTCTTCTGCCCTCAAATCTTCATCATCATAGCCCCCTATTAATATCATTTCTGAATCTTCAGATGGGATGGGATTCCTTTGGGCAAAAGCAAAACAAGATGCTGAGATTATTATTGACAGAGCTATAAGTTCCTTTTTCATTTTTCCTCCTTAAATGTCATTTTAAGACCATCTTCCAAATTAGTCCATTTATATTCTCCACATGTTTTTTCCCATTTATGCGGCAGACATGTCCACTTCCCTGCCGAGGCCTCTCTCGCTTTATCTCTGTTTAGAACTGGATCAGCTGAGGATATTAGAGATACCATTTCATATACAAATCCTGCTGCGTATAAAAGGGAAGAGGGAAGGCTTATCATTTTTGGGCGCGGAACTTTCATCGCTTGTGCCATTTTCTCTATAAAATCCCCCCACTTATATGTGTGGCTATCGCAAACATAGTATTTTTCTTTATCTGGTAAATCACAATAAAGAGCCTGCTCTATACATTTAGCGAGATCTGAAAGGTATATGAAACTAAACTTTGTGTCTATAGAACCTGGTACTACCATTAATCCTTTCTTTACCCATTCAGCTATTTTGGAAAAACCTGCATCTTTGGGACCGTAAACTATGGGTGGCCTTAGTATAGTGAGATGACCATTGAATTCTTTAAGCTCTTTTTCGGCAGCCAGCTTGCTTTTCCCATAATTTGAGACGGGATTGTCTGGCATATCTTCAGTTCTATCTGGACCATCCACGCAAGAAGGTCCCCCAGCCGCGAGAGAGGAAATATAAACTATTTTCTTAATTTTAGCTTTATTTGCCGCTCTGGCAAGTTTGGTTGCAGTGTTTGCATTAGCCTTAAAATAAGAATCTGATGTTCTGGCAAAAAGAGTTGCGGCAAGATGAATTACAGCGTCGCATCCATCTATAGCTTGCCTTATACTTTCTTCATTTTCATAATCCACTTTTATTCTTAGCGCATTATCATTTTTCCCGGCGCTTCTGCTCAATATCCTTATGTCTCCTCCTTTCAAGAGAAGTGATTTGGTTACGGCTTTTCCCACAAATCCCGTCCCTCCCGTTATTGCTATCTTCATCAGTCCTCCGCCCTTGCCTTCTCTATTATCTTTTTGCCTTCCCTGAGAATGGCGCCTTCTTTTAATCCACCTGTTTTGAAAGAAAAATTATTTAAGTATTTTATTTTACCTCTTGAAATTTGATCTTCATCTGGAAAATCGCCATTTAAAACTTTGGAGAGAACTGTTCTGCCATCTTCTTGCGGCATTGTGATAGAGATAAAAAAAGCTATGATTATCATAATTGCTGTGTTTATTACAAAATTGAGAGGGAAAATGAGCTTTTTTGAAAGTGGGAACTTGCCAGAGAAAACTATCCAAAAACAAGACCATAAAACAAGAGAAATCCACAAATAAGCATCTGCATATTTTCCCCCATCTGGATAAAAAGAAAAGAATGCTAAATGTATTGTAACAGTAAAAATAATTTTAAAAAATACGCCTATCATTTGGATAATTCCTCTTTTTTCAATTCTACGAGCAATGGTTCATATTTTATCCCAAAATTAAGCAATCCCAAGTAAATGTCTTTTTTAGTTGGATATTGATTCCTTATAATTTTTTTGAAAATTGAAATGTCATCGAGCTGTGGTGTAAGAGTAACAATTTCGGTCAACATAAAAATATTTATCACTATGCTAAAGAATATGACAGTATCATTGGAAAACTTTATTGTCGCCGGTCTTGTAAATATCAAGAAAGATGTCCAGAGTAAGCCTGATATGAAAAGAAAAACCGCTCCAAGTTTTCCTATATGAGGATAAAATATAGCGGCCGATAAATGCGCAAGTATTACAAAAAATAGATTTACAGATATGTACATTTACCCCCCTTTATTTTTAAATTCCACATGAACTGTCAGATAATCTTCGAAAAAGCTCTCTGGAAGAGGCGGAAGTCTATCCGCATTTTCCACTGCTGAAATAGCAGATTGGTCAAACATTCTATTGCCAGAAGATTTCTCCACTTCGACTTTTGTTATAGAACCATTTGAATTTATTCTAAAGGATATAATGCACTTAAGAGAGGCATTCACTGGCATTATTTTTTGCCATGAGTCCCATAAGGCTTCTCTGAGCTGTGTTATATACCATGGATATGGAAAATTTGAATCGGTATTAATTGAAGATGAGGATGGTTCGGATGAAGAATCAGAAAGAGTCGAGGAAGCTGTTTCTTTTAGAATCTTGGATTCAAGGCTAGCCATGCTTGGTTTAAGTTCATTTGATGAAAAATCATCCTTGTCAAAATAATCATCCTTATCAGTATTGCTTATTGATTTTGTTTTAGTTTCTTGTTTGCCAATGACCGCGCTTTCTGTTTTTTCTATTCCTGTTTTGTTTTGTGGAGTTTCAATTTGAGGCGTTGCGCTTATGAAGTCTATGAAATAAGTCTTATTTTTTACATTCGTATTTGTTGCGAACTTGATCAGGAAAAAAAGCATAAAAAGAGCATGTCCTATGGATGAATATATGACATACTGGCGCATTATTCTACCTCAATTATCAGCCGTCACTGCTATGCCTATTTTACCTGCTCCAAGTTGTTTAGCTTGATCTAAAACTTTTACAGCTTTTTCAAGCGGTAAAGTTTTTTCTGCTTCTATTAAGACTGTTTTCGTGTTGGACTTGCCTAATCTTAGTATTAGCTCTTTTCTCAAATTTGAAGTCTTGCGACCATTTACATATATGTTCCCGTTCTCATGCAAGGTTATCTTTATCGGAGATTCCTGTGAAGAAACAGAAACCCCGGTTCTTGCTTTTGGAAGATTCACCTGTATTTGGGTTTGCACAAGAAAAGGCGTTATGACCATAAATATTATCAGCAGTATCAAAGCCACATCAATGAGTGGTATCATATTGATATCTGCTATGGCTCCTTTTTTTGTATTATGAATCTTCATTTTTCGGCTTTCTCTAACTGGTTTGTGGCTGATATAATGTTTTCACAGGAAATATTCATATCTGAACATATAGAATTAATTTTGCTGACAAAATAATTATATGCCACTATAGCCGGAACCGCCACAAAAAGTCCCGCCGCAGTGTTTACCAGAGCTTCTGCAATGCCAGATGCGACTACTGATGGCCCTGCTGACTGAAAGGCAGAAAGATCTCTGAAAGCTCTTATGACCCCTATCACTGTGCCAAATAATCCTATAAACGGTGTAGAACTCCCTATAGTGGCAAGGGCATTTAGTCTTTTTGATAAATTATTTGCATACCACTCTGTAAGTTTTTCAGAAAATTCTCTTTTTTCTGTGCTATTTCCCTCATGTTTAAGAACCTTTAAGAATATTTCTGACTGTGAGTTTTTAGATTTTTGCAAAAAACGTTCGAGAGCGCTTAATTCTCCATTTTTTATAAAAAGATTTATTTTAGATGTTAGGTCTTTTGAGCTCTTTTGAGCTCTTTTCACCACTTTCCACCTTTCTATTATCATAGCCACTGAATATATAGAAAGAGCGATAAGAAAAAAGAATACGGGTCCGCCGGCAATGATAAGTTCTTTAAAGGTAAAATTTGTCATTTATAATTCTCCAAAATGAAATAAATTCCTACAGGATAAATTATACAAAATTAGGATGATTTAGGCTGAAATTAATCGAATGCTTTTTGGCTTTATTCTTCGGCTCTTTTTAGTTTGTTTTCAACCCCTGAGAAGTATGCGTTTAATAGTTTTATTTTTGAGTGTATCATCTTAAAAATTTCTTCTTGTTCTTGGTCTTTTTTAGTGCCTTCCTCATTAAGTATTCTCATTTTTTCCTTCAAATTTTCAAGTTCTTCTTTGAGTTTTTCATTTTCAGATTTAGTCATGGCAAGCTCAGTATTTAAATTTGATATTTCGCTTATACGCTGTGAATTTTGTTTGTCTTTGTCAATTTTTTCTTCAGCTATAATTTTTTGTAATTCATTGTTTTTCGCCACTAGCGTTTTTATGTTTTCTTTCATTGAAATCAACATTTCCTCTCTGTCTTCAGACTTAGCCTTAAGCCTTGATATCTCGGCTAAAAGAGAATTTTTTTCAGAAATAAATTTTTCAGTAATTTTGTTTTTTGATGTTTCATAAGCGTTAAGGGCGGCTTGTATTTTATTTTTAAGAGAGTCTATTTCATTTATATATGCTTGTTTCTCAATCCTAACTTTTTCCATCTGTTGTTTTGAACTTATTCTTAACTCTTCATATAGTCTTTCCCACGATGGAGCTTTTGAAAATTTTTCGTTCTTTCTCTTTTCTTCTTCAAGAGTCTCTCTTAGAGCTTTAATTGTTTCATCTTTCTCTTTTAGAGATATTTCAAACTCTTCCTTTGTTTGTTTTTGTTGTATTTTTAATTTCTCTATCTCATTTTCAAATATTCTGTTCTTTTCAAGTGTCTTTTCAAGTATATTTTTAAAAGCTTCATTTTCCGCTATGGCTTTTTTTATTATCTCTTTTCCCGGATGAGCGCTTGCTTCTTTAACTTGCATGGGTATGGAAAAATCTTCTTCTTTTGAACACTCTTTCCATTGACCAAGAGCATCCTGAGGGCAGATTAATGTATGCGAATTAAATCCTGGCATTTCAGAAATTTTTTGAGGTGTAAAAGGACCTACAATGCTTTTTTTTATATAAGCCCAGTATAGCCTTTTTTCTGACATAATGATATTTTATCAGCGCGCTATTACAAATTAATTACAAAAAAATTTAAATTTGCGCTTTTTAAAGATTTAAAATTGAATTTATCTTGCTAGAATTAACTGGACTGATAATTCCTTTTTCGGTTATTATAGCGGTTATAAGAGAATTGGGCGTTACATCGAAGGCAGGGTGCCTTACATTTATTCCTTTTGGCGCAATTCTTATTCCCCTTATCTCAGTAACTTCTTTTTCACTTCTCTCTTCTATTTTTATTTCAGAACCATTCTTTAAAGAAAGGTCAAATGTGGCTATGGGCGCCACTACATAAAAAGGTATCTTGTGGTAATACGCAGATATTGCGAGTTCATAGCTTCCTATCTTATTTGCGGTATCTCCATTTGATGCTATTCTGTCAGCGCCTATAATAACGGCGTCTATTTTTTCTGTTTTCATTATATGCGCAGCCATATTATCAGTCATAAGAGCTGAAGGGACATGATTTTTTTGTAACTCCCATATCGTAAGCCGAGTCCCCTGTAAGTATGGCCTTGTCTCGCAGGCATAAGCAAAAGAAACCTTACCCAGTTCATACCCTTTTACTATTACGCCAAGAGCTGTGCCTATGCCCATAGTAGCCAGTGCTCCGGTATTGCAATATGTTATAATCCTTGAATTTTTTCTAAGCAACTTGGTCCCAAATTTTGCCATAGATATAGTAGAATCTATGTCTTCTTTCTCTATAAGTTTAGCTTCTGAAAGAACAGCATTATAAATCCTATCTTTAAGATTTAGAGAATCTTTAGAATATATAGCTTCTTTGACTTTTTTTTCCATTCTCTCAGAGGATGCAAAAAGAGCAACTGCAGTCGGACGCGCTGAGTTTACCACTTTTTTTATTTTGTAAAAATGATTCAAGGCTTGTGTCGAACTGGAAAATTTTTTGTTTTCAAATCCCAAAACATAGGCATATGCGGCAGCGCATCCTATCAAAGGCGCTCCACGCAGTGCCATATCTTTTATAGCTTTGGATACTTCTTGATATGTTTTTGCTTTAAGTATGGAAACTTTCCACGGGATAAGCCTTTGATCAAGTATATCAAGTTCCCCTTTTTTGTATTTAATTCTTGGGGGTATCATTATGGTATGGCGTCCAGCATTTCTTTTATAGCTTCTTCTGGCTTGCCGCTTATTTCAATGGTTTTTTCTCTTCCTTTAGCCCCGCGTATTATATTCACATGCTTGGGATGTACTTCAAAAAATTCAGCAAGATACTTTCTAAGTAGCTCATTTACGAGTGGATTTTTCTCATCAGCGCATATTTTTACTCTCAAGACGCTTCCTATCCTCGAAACTACTTCATTATCATCACAGCTGTGTATTACTCTGACTTTTACTGTCATTTTTCCCCCGTTTGTTTTTGAAAAATAAGGGATCCGATTCTAAGCATTGTGGCGCCATTGCTAATTGCCTGCTCATAATCTGAACTCATTCCCATTGAAAGAAAATTTTTGTGCCCATCTTCATTTATTTCTGAATGAAAATAACTGTCATATACTTTTTTTGCCAGAGAAAAAGCCTTTCCTATTTCAGACTTGTCTTCAGTAATAGGCCCAATAGCCATTATGCCTCTTAAGGAGATATTTTTAAGATCTTTAATTTGTTTGAAAAGTTTTGAAAATTCACCGGGATCCACTCCGCCCTGAGTCCCTCTGTCATTTATTTTAAGTTGAATCATTGTTGGAATCTTTTTCCCAAGTTTTTTAGCGGATTTGTCTAATTCCTCTGCGATTAGGAAGGAGTCTATAGAATCAACCGAATCAAAAAATGATGCTATTTTAGCCGCTTTATTGCTTTGTATTCTGCCTATAAAATGTAAATCTATACTCGGCCTTATGTCCATAAACTCCGCTTTGCTCCATCTTTTAATGGCGTCTTGAAGTCTATTTTCTCCCATTATTTTAATCCCGGACTGAGCGCAATAAAATATATCCTCATCTTTTGCATACTTTATTACAGCCATCATTTCCGGTTTTGGAGTGATATTAGATAACTCTATCTTTGCTTCTATTTTGCGGACATTTTTTAGTATTATTTCCTTCGACATCTCTAAGTCAGGCATTTTATACATTTTATCAAATTTCCCTATGAAAAACAATGTTT
>DYLH01000055.1 GCA_020722185.1 Candidatus Avelusimicrobium gallicola
AGAAGTTATAGCAGACAATCGCGACAGCATATTGTCGCGGAAAAAATATTAAAAATTTAATAAGAAAATGATTTTTAGGCTTAATTTCACGATTTGGGGAACATATCTAAAATATAAACAAACGGAAGGGGAGGGATTCGAACCCTCGAGACCCTTTTGGAGCCTACAGACTTTCCAGGTCTGCGCCTTCAACCGCTCGGCCACCCTTCCAATGCAGTTTAAATAAATTTGGTTGGGGTAGGATTCGAACCTACGTAGGGCGTAGCCCGACGGTTTTACAGACCGTTGCTTTTGACCGCTCAGCCACCCAACCTTGAATATTGTACAAAGAACTTTTCAAGCTTACGAAAATATAGTATACCAAAAAAAAAGATAAAATTAAAATTTATATAAGTATTGTTATGCCAATATGTTTGATTAAAGTGGTTTTTATTTATATAATCTAAATCAGAAAGGAGGCGCTATGTGTTTAGCGGTGCCAGGTAAGGTTGTTTCGTTGAAGGAAACTTCTGCAATAGTTGATTTTGGAAATGTAAAGAGAGAGGTGTCTGTTAATTTGGTGCCAGGCATACAGGTAAACGATTATGTGCTAGTTCATGCAGGCTTTGCGATAGAAATACTTAACCAAAGGGAAGCATTAGAAACCCTTAAACTTTTTCAAGAAATATACAAAAATGAAAAATAATTATTTTAGCGAAAAATACTGGAAAGATCCCACTATAGCTAATAAAATTTTAAGAGAAATATTTTTACTCTCAAAAAAAATAAAGAAAAGTATAAATATAATGGAAGTATGCGGTACCCATACCATGGCAATCGCCGCTTCAGGTATAAGAGATATTTTACCAAATAATGTAAATCTAATCTCTGGGCCGGGTTGTCCTGTTTGTGTAACATCAGCTGGGGATATAGATAGGATAATATCTTTGTCAGACATTTCCGGAGATAAATTGATAATAACTACATTTGGCGATATGCTAAAGGTGCCAGGCAGTGGAAGAAAAAGTTTGAGTGAGGCAAAAGTAAATGGTGCAGATGTTAGAGTGGTCTACTCCCCTATGGATGCGGTTAAAATAGCTAGGGATAATCCTTCCAAAGAAGTAGTTTTCGTCGGTGTCGGATTTGAAACCACTGCACCTTTGATAGCTTTAACTGTTATGGAGTCAGTTAATATCAATATAAATAATTTTTCTGTTACTCCGCTTTTTAAACTTGTTCCTCCAGCTCTTCGTTTCCTTCTTGACTCGAAAATTGCAAAAATAGATGCTTTTTTGCTCCCTGGACATGTAAGTGCGGTAATAGGTTATGAGCCTTATGATTTTTTAGTTAAAGAGTATAATATGCCTGGCACCATAGCTGGATTTGAGCCTCTAGATATATTGAGAGGAGTAGAGTTATTGCTGAGGCAAATAGAGTCTGGTCGTCCAGGACTTGATGTTGAGTATTCAAGAGCTGTAAAAAAAGAAGGAAATAAAGTAGCTTTATCTGTTATGAAAAAGGTGTATGGCACCTATGATGCACAGTGGCGGGCTATAGGTCCTATAAAGAATTCTGGCTACACTCTGTCTGGCACCTATGAGAAATATGATGCTTTTAAAAAGTTTGCAATAAAAGAAAGGAAGGTTGAAGAACCAGCGGGATGTCTTTGTGGAAAGGTTTTACTTGGACTGGTTAAGCCTAATGCCTGTCACCATTTTGCTAAGGGGTGTACGCCTCAAACCCCTATAGGACCTTGTATGGTATCTTCAGAGGGCGCATGTGCTGCCTGGTACAAATATGGATTAAAAAGATGAATATAGAAACTCTTAAGGTTTTTAAGGATCTCATAGAAACGGGAAGTTTTTCAAAAACTGCAGATATGAATTATATATCTCAGTCTGCTGTAAGTCAGCAGATAAAAAAGCTTGAATTTATTTTCAGAACTAGGCTTTTCATAAAGAAAGACAATGGTTTGCAACTTACCGAAGCTGGTCGGCTGTTTTATAATTCTTCTAAGAAAATAGTTTCAATATATATGGATACCGTCACTGGGATTAAAAAAGACATAGCTGTTAAAAACAATGAAAAACTCAAGGTTGAAGCCATATACAGTGCTGGCATATATGTGATAGGTGACTACATAAGAAATTTTTTGAATTCAAATCCTTTTACTCAAATAGATTTGCAATACAAAAGATATAATGAAGTGCTTGATAATGTAGAAAGGTGCCGGGCAGATTTTGGATTTGTCTCGTGTTGCGCCACTGAAAGAAAAAGTCTGGCTGGAGTTTTTCTTAAGGAAGAAGAGATGGTTTTGATTGCGCCTTTAGATTGCTTGCTTGTTGGAGAGGAAGTAAAATCTTCTGATGTTTCTAAGTTTAAACTTGTGCTTTTTGAAAAGAACTCTCCGTCTCGAAAATGTATAGAAAAGTCACTAGAGCATAAAAAAGTTAAATTGAACGTAACCATGGAAATGGACAATATTGAGGCAATAAAAGCGACAGTTACCTCAGGTGCGGGGGTCTCGATAATCCCTATGTCATGTGTTCGACCAGAAGAACCAAATCAAAAGTTTAAAATTTATAGATTTTCTGATGTCAAAATTTCAAGACCTATATACATAGTTTACAACAAGAAGAGAAAAATGTCATCTTCTGCTTCAGCTTTTTTAAATAAAATGCTTGAGGTAAGGAAGTTGGGCTTAGGGGAGGCTTCAAATGTTGTATGATAAAATTCTATTAGCATGTGGCAGTGGTGGAAGATTAACATCTGAAATAATAAAGGAAGTTTTTCTCAAGAATTTTTCTAATAAAATTTTAAAGGAACTAGAAGATTCAGCTGTCCTTGATTTTGGATCTACAAAACTTGCATTTACCACAGACTCCTATGTCGTAAATCCACTTTTTTTCCCGGGTGGAGATATAGGCAAGATAGCCGTGTGTGGCACCGTTAATGACCTTTCAGTTAAAGGCGCGAGGCCATACGCGATTTCTTGTGCCTTTATTATAGAGGAAGGGTTTCCATTAACAGATCTTAAAAAGATAGTTGTTTCTATGAAAAAAGCTGCTAATGAGGCGGGAGTATTAATCGTAACTGGAGACACAAAGGTAGTCGAGAGGGGAAAAGCGGACGGAGTTTTTATAAACACGTCTGGTGTAGGTATAATTGAAAAAAAGGTTGAAATTTCACAAAGCAAAATTAGACCAGGTGATGTCGTGATTTTAAGTGGAGAATTGGCTGCTCATGGAGTATCGGTTTTAAATGCTAGAAACAATCTTGGAATAAATGGAGATATAAAAAGTGACTGCGCTCCATTAAATGGTCTTATTTCTCAATTTCTCAAAAAATATGAAGTTAAATCTATAAGAGATATAACACGTGGCGGACTTGGCATGATACTCAATGAAGCGGCTTCTGCTTGTAAATTTTCTATAGAAATTGAAGAAGATTTGCTTCCAATTTCAGATCCTGTCAAGAATGCTTGTTTGATGCTTGGAATTGATCCAATTTATGCCGCCAATGAAGGGAAAATTGCTGTTTTTGCATCTGAAAAAAATGCTCAAGAAATACTTAAGCTTATGAAAAATCATAGGTATGGAAAGAGAGCGGCTATAGTTGGGCGTGTTTTGTCTGAAAAGAAATCTAAAGTCTATCTCAAGACATCTATAGGAGCTAGACGTATCCTCACAATGCCTGAGGGAGAACAATTGCCAAGAATATGCTAAGCAAAAATAATATCTGGATATTAAGTTTTTTTATTACTTTTTCTTTCGCTTTTTTTCAGCGTTTTACAGGGCCTACCTATCCTGTTTCTGGAAAAATTGAAAATTTTTCATACAAATTTCCAAGAAGCTGTACCATTGGGAAAAAATGCATGGTTGTTGTGAAAAATAAAGACTTCAAGGGCTATGTTGAGTATAAAATATTTAAGACAAAAGATAATTTTTCCAAAATTTATTTTTCATCAGATGAGAATTTTTCCTTCGTTATTCTTCCAGAACAGCCCCCAGCCGGAAAGCTGGAGTATAGACTTACAGATGAGTCAGGTAATGAAAAGGTTTCATCTGTAATAGTGAGATTTAAGGGCGATGTTCCTGCTTTGATTTTAATACCGCACATAATACTCATGTTCCTCTTTATGCTTTATTCTGTTAAAATTTTTATAGTCGCTAATTTTAAGAAGGAAATACTTAAAAGTGACGTTTTTTTAAATTTACTATTCCTTTTAATTGGAGGATTCATATTTGGTCCTTTAACTCAGTACTATGCTTTTGGATATTTATGGACTGGATTTCCTTTCGGGCATGATCTAACTGACAATAAAACACTAATCATGCTTATCTTTTGGCTTTCTGCCTTGATTGCTGTGTGGAAAAATAAAAAAGTATTGCTCTGGATAAATATAGCTTTCTTTTTCACAGCTGCAATATATCTGATTCCACACAGTTTACTTGGAAGTGAGCTGGACTATCAAAAAATTGAAAATGCCGGAAAATAGAAAAATAGAAATAAGTGGCACAGTACAGGGTGTTGGTTTTAGGCCATTTGTCTGGCGATGCGCTGTCAAAAACAATATAACTGGATTTGTTGGCAATTCACCGCAGGGAGTTTTTATAGAAGCAAGAGGTGAAAAAGAAGAACTGGAAAAATTTATAAACGATATAAAAAATAATAAGCCACCTTCTGCGACAATAAACACTTTTGTAGTGAAAAAATTACCTAATAAGAGTTTTCAGGATTTTAAAATAGTTAAAAGCGAAAACATAGGAAAAGCTTTTGCTTCAGTTCCTCCAGATCTAGCAATATGCGAGTCCTGTATTGCGGATATAGAGGACGCTTCCAATAGACGTTTTGAATATCCATTTACCAATTGCACAAATTGTGGCCCAAGGTTTACCATAATAAAAAAAATCCCATATGATAGGCCATACACCACAATGAAAAAATTTAAAATGTGCAAAGAATGCTTGTCTGAATACGAAAATCCAGAAGATCGCAGATTTCATGCCCAGCCAAATGCATGCCACTCATGCGGACCTGAAGTATTTTTGACAGTTAAAGGGAAAATAGTGGCTGAAAATGCTCTGGCTATAGACAGACTTGTTGAGATCATTTTAAGGGGTGGACTTGTGGCTATAAAAGGATTGGGTGGTTTCCACCTTTCCTGCGATGCTGAAAATGAAGCTGCTGTGAAGAAATTAAGAGAGTTTAAGTCCAGGCATAGAAAGCCGTTTGCTGTGATGACTGACTCAATAAAGGGACTTGAAAAATACCTGTTCATATCAAAAGAGGAAAAAGACATTATGTTTTCCTCTAAAGCCCCAATAGTTACATTTAAGAAGAAAAAAAATTATTTTTTCCATTTGGCAGCTCCCGACCTTTCTTCAATAGGCATAATGATCCCCTACACGCCTCTACATAGAATAATCTTTAAGAAGCTTCGCCAAAAAGGATTTAAGGGGCTACTCATAATGACATCTGGAAATTTGAGGGATGAACCCATAACGAAAGACAATGAATCTGCTATTTCTCTTTTTGCCAATTTTGATGCCATTCTGCTTCACAACAGGGATATTCATAACAGAATAGATGACAGTTTAGTTTCAGTTGATGATTCAGGTAGAGAAAGAGTTTTCAGAAGAGCTAGAGGATATGTTCCAAATTCCTTTGTGCTTGCTTTAAAATCCAGAAAAGATATTTTTGCTGCTGGTGCGGATATAAAAAATTCCTTTGCTTTTACTAGGGGTAGAGAACTTTTTCTCTCCCAATACATAGGGGATTTGGATGACAGCGCCAATGCTGATTTTTTTAGGGAAACATACAAGAAAATGAAAGATATGCTTTTGATAGAACCCAAAGAAGCTGTGGCTGATTTGCATCCAGATTATAGATCTGTCGCTCTAGCCAGAGAGACAGACCTAAATCTTTACAGGGTTCAGCATCATATATCGCATTTTTTTTCAGTAATGGCTGAGCATAGATTAAATGAAGCCGCCGTAGGCATAATACTTGACGGGACAGGTTACGGACTGGATGGGAAAATATGGGGCGGAGAATTTTTTGTCTATAAAGACAAGAAAATTTTCAGAAAAGCAAAACTTGCCAATTTCAGATTGCCTGGGGGGGAGATTTGTGTTCATGCACCTTTTAGAACCTTGCTTGGCCTTTTGCATTCATACGGCATCAAGGACTATGAATATGTCCAAGGTCCAGCTAAGGATATAGACATTGTAAATAGAATGCTTAATAAAAATTTTAATTGTGTTGAGACTTCTTCTATGGGGCGTCTCTTTGACGCTTTTTCTGCCCTCATTCTTGATAAGCCATTTGCAGGATATGAAGCGGAACTCCCAATGGAGCTTGAATCTGTTTTTCTAAAAGAGTCAATAAAAGGATACACATTTTATTATAAAGAGAAATATGGGGACATAGAGATATTCTCTGACAGGGCAATTGTGGAAGTTTTGCGCGATAAAAAACTAAAAAAAAGCATTCCTCTAATGTCTTCTAAATTTCATCTAGGGCTTGCTGATATATGCGCGAAAGTTGCTCTCAAGATATCAAAAGATTATGGAATAAAGACCTTTTGCCTTTCAGGGGGGTGCTTTCAAAATTCAATTTTCACAAAGCTTCTAAGAAAAAGTCTTCAATTGTCCCAATGCAAGGTTTATACAAATGATCTTATCCCTACAAATGACGGCGGTATAGCAGCGGGTCAAATATATTTCAGACTTTTAAATCCCAAAATATTAGACAGCAAAATTGATTAAAAAATTTTTAGATTTTATTGACCTAAATCAGTTAAAAAAAAAGATTTAATGTGATATAATGGGAAGAAACTCCTAAGTGCTGCAATTATGAAAGTGAAAAATATGAAGCTGTCTAAATACAATAGAGTTATATCTATACATTTAATTTTTGTTTTATTCACTTTCATTCTTGGTTATTTTTCATTTTATGCCATCCAGTCAATAAGAGCTTATTCTCATATATATGAGAATTCTTTTATTATTACAAAGGCGAGCTCAGAGTTTTTTGAAAACATAGTTTATGGAAAAGATGGTGAGAAATTTATTGATTTGGACAATAAGAATAGGCAAATAATAATATTGCTTGACA